>CALXCU010000059.1 GCA_944386885.1 uncultured Oscillospiraceae bacterium
GTGGGAGCTTCGGGCTCAGGGGGAGCCTCATAGGCGGCCGCAGTAATGGCCAGGGTACCCTCTACAGTAGCGCCATCGGTCCCTTCCAGGCTCAGAGCCACGGTGAAGGTATAGGAGCCGTTGGTGCCGTCAGGGTCCTCTTCCGTGCCGTCCACAGCGGCGGTGAAGGTCCCGCCGGTGACGGCGGCGGTGACATCGCCAAGGTCCAGCCCGGTAATCACGGTCTGCACAGCGGCCAGGGCGTCTTCCGCGCTGTCCACATCGGCGGAAGCGGCGGTGTAGGACGCGCCCGCCACAGCGGCCCGCGCAGCGTCCAGGAGCTCATCGGGCGTGGGCTCTTCAGGCTCGGCGTCCATGTCTACGACCGTGAGGGTGGCCGTTCCGTCATTGTTCGTATTGTTTATCTTGGCGGTATAGTCGATCTCGCTGCCGTCGGTGACGTCCTCAAAGTCCATAGTGGTACGGACTTCACCGTTCAGGTCCTTCTGCACGATGTTGTCCACCAGGATGGTATTGCATCCGGTGTTGCCCGCGCTCAGGCGAATGGCAAAACCACCCTCGCCGTCGTAGTAATTGCCGGTCAGGGTATCGGTGCCCACTTTGGTGAACTCGGTATCACCCTCGGTCATGTAGGCCACAGAGACGGTGGCGTCCGAATAGGTGACCCGCACGCGATAGACAACGCCGTCCTCAATGTTGCCGCTCATCAGCACCACATTGCCGCGCCCGGAGCCCAAACCACGGCTGTAATGGGACTCCCAGCCGGTATTGTAGTCAATGGACAGGCCTGCATAATTGCCCTCGTCCACATAGCGGGCCAGGAAGCCCACGTTGCCGGGAACCGCGCCGGTATCGTTCTCGGGCACCATAAAGGTGACCTCATAGGTACCGTCGGCCAAGTCACCAAACTCGGTGAGTTTGACACGGGTGTCGCCGGTGGTGGTGAGCTGCAATACATTGCCGCTCAGGCCCCAGTCCTCGACTTCGGGCTCCTCGGCCGGGGTTTCCTCCGGAGCCGGGGTTTCTTCTGCGTTGGGGGTTTCTTCCTCCTCGGGGACGGTCGCGTCCTCGGGGGTCTGGGACTCCTGCACGTCCTGCGTGACGGCAGGGGTCTCAGTGGGCTCATCCGCCAGAGCGGCCGGGAGCACGCCGGGCATGCTCATGAACATGAACACGACCAGAAGCATGCTCAACATCCGGCGGAACCGGTTGATTTGCTTCATTCCAGATGCCTCCTTTAACCTTTCCCGAACATTTCTTGCTTGTCCCAATGTTTGATGTGCGGCACTGCGAGCTGGTTCTAGCGTCACTCCTTTCTCTCGACCAGTCCGGGGCCGCAGCTGGTGATAGGACTTGCAGTACAACCTATTATATATGTTGCGTTTGCATAAAACAAGCGGAGAACTTGTTTTTCTTTTTATAGATATTGCTAAGCGGGATCAAGGGACTTTTGAAAGCGTTCCTTCCCTTGGCAGAGAGGCGGAAATGTGCTATAGTAACAGCGTATTGACCGGTCCGGGCGGGAGAGGGCCTTTCCGTGCACGCCTCTCCGGCGGCCTTCCGGAAGGACGGTTTACTGTTTGGCAAGTTGGAAAGGAGAACTGCGTCATGGAGAGAAATCAAGCAATCCGCTGGCTGGTGGATTATGCCCTGGAGCGGGGACTTGTGGCCCCGGAGGAGGCGCGCTGGGCGGTCAATGCCCTTCTGGAGGCGCTGGGGCTGGACAGCTATGCCCCGCCGGAGGAGGCGCTTCCGGCGGAGACCACCCTGGCCGGCGTGCTGGGCGCCCTCACCGACGACGCCTATGCGCGCGGGGTGCTCCAGGAGAACTCGGTCACCTACCGGGACCTGTTTGACACCAAGCTCATGGGGGCGCTCACCCCCCGCCCCGCCCAAGTCATTGCCAAGTTCCAGGACCTGTACCGCCAGGACCCCAAGGCAGCCACCGACTGGTATTACCAGTTCAGCCAGGACACCAACTACATCCGCCGGGACCGCATCGCCAAGGATGTGCAGTGGAAGGCGCAGACCGAGTACGGGGAGCTGGACATCACCATCAACCTCTCCAAGCCCGAGAAGGACCCCAAGGCCATCGCGGCGGCCCGGAATCTGCCCGCTGCGGCCTATCCCCGCTGCCAGCTGTGCGCGGAGAACGAGGGCTATGCCGGCCGGGTCAACCATCCCGCCCGGCAGAACCACCGCATCGTGCCCATCACCATCCACGGCGCGCCCTGGTTCTTGCAGTACTCCCCCTATGTCTACTACAACGAGCACTGCATCTGCCTCAACCAGGTCCACACCCCCATGAAGATCGACCGGGACTGCTTTGCCAAGCTCCTGGATTTTGTGGGCCAGTTCCCCCACTATTTTGTGGGCTCCAACGCCGACCTGCCCATCGTGGGCGGCTCGATCCTGGCCCATGACCACTTCCAGGGCGGGCGGTACACCTTCGCCATGGAGAAGGCACCGGTGGAGACCCCCTTTGTCTTCCCCGGCTTTGAGGATGTGCGGGCCGGCATTGTCAAGTGGCCCATGGCAGTCCTGCGCCTGACTGCCGCCGGCCCGGAGCGGCTCATCGACCTGGCCGACCGCATTCTGGCCAGCTGGCGGGGCTACACCGACCAGGCCGCCTTCATTCTGGCTGAGACCGACGGAGAGCCCCACAACACCATTACCCCCATCGCCCGCCGCCGGGGGGAGGACTATGAGTTGGACCTGGTCCTGCGCAACAACATCACCACCCCCGAGCACCCGCTGGGGGTCTATCACCCCCACGCCGAGCTCCACCACATCAAGAAGGAGAACATCGGCCTCATTGAGGTCATGGGCCTGGCGGTCCTCCCCGCCCGGCTGAAGACGGAGCTCTCCGCCGTGGCGGACAAGCTGGTAAAGGGGGAGGACCTGCGCGCCGACCCCCTCACCGCCGCCCACGCCGACTGGGCCGAGGGCTTTGCGCCCAACTACGACCTGAATGCCCAGAACGCCCTGGACATCGTCTACCGGGAGACCGGCCTGGTCTTTGCCAAAGTGCTGGAGCACGCCGGCGTGTATGCCCGCACGGAGGAGGGCAAGGCGGCCTTCCTCCGCTTCCTGGAGCAGGTGCCCACCCGGTAATCAACCGAATAGAACGACACAGGGGCAGCCCAGATGGGCTGCCCCTGCGTCTTGGGAAAGGAAAGAAGACATTCTGTGGGAAAAAGGCGGGAAAGACGGGAACCTTTACTGGGCGAAACAGCGGTAGAGAACGGTGACCATCTGGGCCCGGGTGCAGACCATATCCGGGGAGAAGGCGGCGGAGGAGGTTCCGGCGGTGACGCCGTTTTCCACCGCCCACTGCACCGCATCGGCGTACCAGGCGCCGGCAGGCACGTCTGTGAAGGGGCTCTCCGCCGAAGCGGGGGCAGGGCTGCCCTCCAGGCGCCAGAGGAAGGACACCATTTGGGCCCGGGTACAGGTCATATCCGGGGAGAAGGTGGCGGCGGAGGTTCCGGCGGTGACGCCGTTTTCCACCGCCCACTGCACCGCATCGGCGTACCAGGCGCCAACGGGCACGTCTGTAAAGGGGCTCTCCGCCGAAGCGGGGGCAGGGCTGCCCTGGGTCCGCCAGAGGAAGGTGACCATCTGGGCCCGGGAGCAGGCCAGATCGGGGGAGAAGGTGGTGGCGGAGGTTCCGGCAGTAATGCCGTTCTCCACCGCCCACTGCACGGCCTCGGTGTACCAGGTCCCGGCGGGCACGTCTGTAAAGGAGACGTTGGTCTCCGGGAGGTCCGCCTCCGGGACATCGGGGTCGGGGAGATCCGTGGAGGGGCGTCCGCCGGTGCTGTCGCCGCCGTCATCGTCGGAGCCGCCCTGGCTGGGTTCATCCGGCTCCTCGCTGGGGGCGGGGGAGGGATCGGGCTCCGGAGAGGGCTCTGGGGAGGGTTCCGGCTCCCCGGCGTCCCCCACGGTCAGGCTGCCCTGGACCAGGGCGACGTCATAGCGCTGGTTTTCGCTGTTGACCATCAGGATGGTGCCGCCCAGGGTCAGAGGGGAGACGCCCTCCTCCTGGGCCAGGAAGTCGAGGGTGATCACCGTGCCGCCGCCGGTCCAGTCGGTGGCGCTGACACAGCCCACCCGGACCTGTCCGGCGGTCTCATCGTTGACCAGATTCATGCCCCCCTCCACCAGGGGACCAAAGGTATAGCCGGTCAGCTCCAGCACTTGTGCGTCATAGGTCAAGTCGAACTGAATGGAGCCGAACCCGCCGTTGTCCGCCAGATCCACGGTAACAGAGACGCGCTCGCCCACTGCGCAGGCGGTATCTCCGCCCACGGAGAGGGTGGGACCGTCCGCCCCGGCGGCGGCGGCAGGCAGGGAGAGCAGGGAGAGCAGCGAGAGCGCCAGCAGGCAGGAGAGCGAGCGCAGAGAGAACCGTTTTTTCACAAGTATCGATCCTTTCTGATCCCGGGCGCGGCCTTGGCCCGGGAAAAACATAACGATGTAGAGAGACCAGCGGCCCCGCCCGGAGGATGCCCGGACGGGGCCGCCGCCCTATGGTTCGCGGGGAGAACAGGACGGTGCGGGCCGGAAAACGGCCCGTTCCCGGCGCTGCGGGGGATGGTTAGTTCAGGCCAAGGGCCAGCTCCAGGATCGCCTGGGCGTCGGAGGCGGTGACGGAGCCGTCCTGGTTCACATCGGCCTGGGTGAACTCCTCAGAGGTGGGCGTGTAGCGGCCCACGGCGATTTGAAGGGCGATGCGGGCGTCGTTGGAGGTGATGGCGCCGTCGCCGTCCACATCACCGGTGGAGGAGACGTCGAATACGGCGTCCTCCGCGGCCAGATTCACGTTCTTGCCGTCGTTCTTGGCCTCTGCGATCTTCAGGTCCATGGTGTACTCCACCTGCTCGCCGGTGCTCAGGACGGTGAAGCGCAAGGTGCCCAGCTCCAGGTCCTCCGTGATGCTCTGGGCGGAGATGAAGGCCATGGTGATGGTGCCGTCCTGCTCGTTGTAGTCCATCATGACGCGCTCGCCCATGGCGCTCAGGGCGTCGGAGAGGGCGGCGGAGTCGAACTGGAAGACGGCGGGGTCATAGTCGATGGTGAACTGGAGGGAATCGAAGCCGGTGTTGCCCTGGATGGACACGGGGACCTCCAGGCTCTGGCCGGTCCAGATGTCGGAGCCCTTCAGGCTCAGGGTAGCGTCGCCGGTGGCGCCGCCCACGGTGAAGGAGGCTACCCGCAGCTCAGGCTGCTGGAAGACCAGGTAGATGTCATGGGCGCCGGTGACTTGGGTCTCGAAGGCGGCGGTGACATCGGTGAAGTCCAGCTCGGTGATCTCCACGGGGGCGTTGTCGCCGGCGCCGGAGTCGCGCAGGTCATAGGTGACAGGGCCGGTGACGGGCACGTTCACCGTGGCCAGGAGCGCGCCGGTGGGGCTGTCCAGACGGACCTCGATGGTGCCGGCGGCGTCCTTGCTGGCCACCTCGAAGGTGAAGTGGTTGGCGCCGTCCAGATTCACGTTGGCAATGCCCACCCAGGCGCCGGCGGTCTTGGAGACCACGGTGTAGTAGCCCTCGGTGACATTGTCGGCCTGGAGGCTGTCCAGGGTGCTCTGGCGGCTGTACTCGCGGTAGTAGACGTCGTCGGCGGCAAAGGCGCTGGCGAACACGTCGGTGCGCGCAGAGGCGTCCAGGGCGGCCAGGGTCTCGCCGGAGACCTGGATGTCCCGGGTGGACTCGATGAGGTCAGAGGAGCGGCCCACCATCAGGGTGTAGCTGCCGCTGAAGACGGACAGGTCCTGGGTGTTGGGGTTGTAGAATGCGAAGTCAGCGGGGTCCACGGTGAGCGAAACGTTCTTGGTCTCGCCGGGCTCCAGCCAGACCTTCTCGAAGGAGACCAGCTGCTTGCCGGGCACGGCGGAGCCGTAGGGGGAGTCGTTGGCGGCGATATAGAGCTGCACCACCTCGTAGGTGGCGGTGTCGCCGGTGTTGGTCACATTGACAGAGGCGGTGAAGGGGCCGTCGGCGGCGTTGACGCTGGAGGGAGCGGAGAAGCCGCTGTAGGCGAAGCTGCTGTAGCTCAGGCCGTAGCCGAACTCATAGGTCACCAGGCTGTGGTCCTGGTTGTACATGTAGGAGAGCTGGGTGTCATAGGGGTCGCCGTTGGTCATCAGCACGTCCCGGGCGGGGTCCAGGTCGTCCAGGGTGACGCCCTCCTGCTCCCAGTTGTTGTGGATGACGGTCCCGTCGATGACGGGCAGGGCGTCCTCCGTGGCGTACCAGGTGTTGACCAGGCGGCCGGTGGGCGCAGCCTCGCCGAAGAGGATGTTGGCCAGGCCCAGGCCCTCGTACTCGCCGGCGTAGGGCTGGTAAATGATGGCGCCGATGTTGGGGTCATTTTCCAGCTCCTCCAGCAGCACGGGGCTGGAGACCTTCACCACGACCACGGTCTTGCCGGGGTAGGCGGCGGCCACGTTGTGGCAGAGCTCGTACTGCTCCTCGCCCAGGTCCAGGTCGATGCGGTCGGTGCCCTCGCCGCCGCTGTAGCGGGAGTAAGCGCCCACGACCACGATGGCGGCGTCGCCCTCGGTGTAGAGCTGCGCGCCGGGCTCGCTGACGACCTCCTCGGTGAAGACGGTGTCGGAGGTGCGCAGCTGGTCGGCGTTGCCGGCGTCGCCCAGGGCCTCGGTCAGGCCGATGGTCCCGCGGCTCGCGGCAGTGGTGTCGTCCACCTTCAGGTACATGCCCTGGCCGTAGTAGGAAGTCTCAAACCCGCCGCCGAAGCTGCTGGTGATGGAGTTGGCCAGCAGGCGGAAGGAGCCGTTCTCCTCATCCACCCACTCCCGGCGCATGGCGGAGGGCATGGTGGAGGAATTGATGGTGCCATTGCTCTCGTTGACGGAGCGGCCGCCCAGCTCCAGGGCGTTGTCGGCCATGCTCAGGCTGCCGGCGCTGCCCCAGCGGCCACTGGTGTAGCCAAACCACCTGTTGGAGAGGGTGTCCAGCAGGCTGATGCTGTCGTCCTGACCCCAGGCATACACCTCGAACACAGAGGCGTCGTCGGCAGTGGCGTTGGCGTTGGTGCCTTCAAGAGTGCCGTCGGTGGTGAGGTAGCCGGTGGAGGTCCTGAGTTTGACCTGCTTGGCGCCGGAGTCGTAGTGGAGCTCCTCAGCGCTCTTGCCAGTGAGGGCCATGATGCCGCCCAGGGTGGTCAGGCCCAGCTCCTCATTGTCCCCGGCGTAGGCGGTGCCGGTGTAGGTGGTGGTGAAGCGGGCGTCAGCGGCCTGACCGGCGACCACAAGGTCGGCGTCGGCGCTCAGGGGGAGCAGGCCGTTGTTCTTGAGCAGCACGGTGGACTCCTCCGCCGCCGCCAGGGCCACGGCCTGGTGGTCGGGGTTGGTGTAGTCATACACGGTGCCGTCGGTCACCACGTCCAGGAAGGGGTAGTCCAGGGGCAGGCCGGTCTCCGGGTCCCGTTCGTTGAGCAGGCCGCAGCGGATCTGGTTGATGATAGCGCCCTGGGCCTGCTCCACGAAGTCCTCGGCGGTGGCGCCGTACTTGCCGGACTGAATGGCATAGACGGTGGCGTAGATGTCGTCGCACTGGTCGTCGCTGGTGCTCTGCTGATAGCCGGCGGAGGCGTTGGCGAAGGCCTGGGAGAGGATCTGCTCCGCCCGGCGGGGCCAGTAGGTGCTCATGTAGTCGTTGCCCAGCCGCTGCTGCGGGGCGGTCTCGGCGCCGTTGTCGTTGATGGTGCTGATGGGATAGTCGGACATGCTCTTGACATACTGGATCATGGGGGACATGCCGTTGGGCACATAGTTGGTGGTGCCGTAGGTGGTCATGAAGCAGCCGATGTTGTTGTTCTCAAAAGCCCGGTAGGCGCTGCGGGCCACATACTCCAGAAGGCCCCGGGCGCTGTTGTTGAAGCTGCCCGCGTTGCGCTGCCACTGGGCGATGTAGTTGGTAAAGTGCTTGGTGTCCACGAAGGCCATCTGCCAGAAGCCGCCGTCGCTCTTGCTCTGGTCATGGCCGGTGACGCCGCCCGCCATGGCGTCCACCATCATGGAGGCCAGGTAGGGGTCTTCGGCATAACTCTCGTCGATGCGGCCGGAGAGGGGGTTGAAGCGGATATCGGTCAGGGCGGTGGAGACCATCAGGTTGGCGTCGGAGAGGTAGCTGCCCTCCTTGGTGGCCAGGGCCTCCGCGTTGCTGTAGAGCTTCTCGGTACCTACCACCCGGCCCTCCTCGGCCAGGAGTTCCTTATTCCAGGTCTGACCCATGCCGATCTGGGCGGGGAAATTGGTGGAATAGCCCTGCACGGCCTCAGGAGAGGAGAACTTGGGGGAACCGGGGATCACGGCGCCAGCGTTCTCGTTCTCCCAGGTGATGGTCTTGCCGGCCAGCTCCGGGTCGCTGTAGTCCTCGCTGATGGTGTAGCTGTTGCGCAGGGTGTAGTCGTCGCGCTTCTCCAGGGCGATGCGCACCATGCCGTCCAGGCCGATGTAGTCGATGTACACATCCAGGTACTCGTCCAGGTGGTCGGGCTGGGCGTCGAAGAGGGGCAGGCCCTTGTAGGTGCCCTCGGTTTCCCGCTGGAAGGTGACGCCACGGTAGGTGACGCTGTCCTTCTGGTAGACCACCTGATCGCTGACCTCGGCGGCCAGGGCGGCGGTGGGCAGCATGGAGGCGGCCATTACGCCCGCCACCGATGCAGCCAGCAGTTTTTTCCACGGTCTTGTTCTCATGTCTTTCTCCTTTCTTACGTTGGCTGTTCTTTTATCCGCCGCCCAGGCGGAGCCGGCTGTCCCGCGCGAGGAGGTCAAAGGGGCGCTGGACGCCCGCCTGGGCGAAACAGGATCGAAGTTGCCGGGGCTCAGGGGACGATGCTGGCCAGGTTGGCAAAGTAATCGTCAATGGAGATCATGCCGCTCATGACCTCGACGGTGGAGTCCTCGCACACGGTCTTGTACTCGCTGCTGCCCAGGTCGTTGTAAGTCATGCCGGTGATGCCGGAGGCGTTGTTCAGGCAGTTGATGATGTCGGTCTGCAGGCCGGTCTCGCTGCCGGTCAGGTAGGCGCTGAAGTCCTGCGCGGACATGCACACGCCGTTCTCCCAGGAGAGCTTGGACCAATTTTCGGGCTCGAACATGTAATTGAGTAGGTCAATGGCGGCGTCTTTCACCTGCGAGGAGGCGGAGACGGCGTAGCCGCCGCCGTTGTAAGCGCCGATGACCCCCTCCCCGTCGCCGTCCACGTCGGGCATGGTAAAGTAACCCACCTCAAAGTCGGGGCTCATGGACATCTCCCAGCTGCCCATGAAGAACATGGCGGCCTGGCCGTTGGTGAACAGATTCATGGCGGTGGCGTAGTCGGTGGTCTCAAAGCCGGTCTGGAAGAGGACGGGGGCTTGGGCCACCGCCTCGGTGACCACGGTGTTCCACACGGGGTCGGAATAGTCGCCGGTCTTCACCGAGTTGAGCATGATGCTGTAAGTATCGCCGCCCGAGATGGTTCCTGCCATGCAGTTGATAAAGTGGGCCAGGGGCCACTTATCCTGGCCATCCATGGCCACGGGGATGATCCCGGCGTCCTGGAAGGTCTGGGCGGCGATGAGCAGGTCGTCCCAGGTCTCGGGGATCTCCAGGTTATACTGGGCAAAGAGGTCCTTATTGTAGTAGAAGCCCAGCACGTCGGTGTTCCGGGGCAGGCCGTAGAGCTTTCCGTCGTAGGTCACGCCGTCCAGGGAGCCCTCGTTGAAACTGTAATCCGCGTAGTCATTGGGATCGAGCTCCGCTAGGATATTGGCCGCCACCACCTCGTCCAGGAAGGAGGGGGAGCACCAGATATTCACCAGGTCGGGCATGCTGCTGCCGGCGGCATAGGCCTTGAATTTGGTCTTGTAGCTCTCGTCGTCCAGAGCCTCCACCTCGATGGTCACGTTGGAGTGCTCGGCCATGTAGTTGTCGAACAGAGTCTGCTCGATGAGCCCCTGGCCGGTGGTGCGGTCGGTCAGGTTGGAAAAGACCTTGATGGTGACGGCCTCATCGCTGCCGCCGCCGGTTTCGGCCGAGACTGTGGGGGAAGCGCCGTCCGGGGAGGCCGAGGGCTGGTTGGAGGCGCCCCCGCCGCAGGCGGTCAGGGTGCCCAGAAGCATGCTGGCGCACAGGGTGCCGGTAAGAAGATTTTTCCATTTCATACTGCAATTCCTCCTAGTTTCAATTGTCTTACAGGGTCCTTCCGGTCTGCGTATGCGCACCCACTCCGGGGGCAGGGACACGCTTGGATAAGTCAATTTTAACGAAGGCATCCCGGGGCGGCTACCGAGTCTCTTGTCAAAAATGTTGAAATTCTTTACTTCTGCCGGGACAGCGGGAGAGAAGTAGATTTTTTTAACAAAACCGGTTGAACCTCTCGCCTTGCCATTCCAAGACCGGAATGCTATCGTTGGACCTGTCAGAGCTCCGCAATTCCGGCCTGAGGAAAGGATGAAGCACGATGAAACACATCCCAGCGCTCAAAAACCCCATTCTGCCCGGCTTCCACGCCGACCCCTGCCTGTGCCGCCGGGGGGAGGACTACTACTTGGCGGTCTCCTCTTTTGAGTGGTTTCCGGGGGTGCCCATCTACCACTCCCGGGACATGAGGCACTGGGAACTGCTCACCCACGGCCTTCAGGACGACCGGGCGGCGGACCTGCGCCGTCTGCCCTCGGCCAAGGGGGTATGGGCCCCCTGCCTGACCTGGTGTGAGGAGGACGGTCTGTTCTACCTGACCTACAGCGTCATGAACTCTATGGAGGCCCGGTACTTCGATGTGAATAACTACGTCATTACCGCCCCCGAGGTGACGGGGCCCTGGAGTGCGCCGGTATACCTCCACTCGGCGGGCTTTGACGGGTCCATGTTCCACGACCGGGACGGAAAAAAGTATGTGATCTCCCTGGAGTGGGAGACCCGGCCCGGCTATGAGAAGCCGGGGGCCATCTGCCTGGTGGAGTACGACCCGGCCGCCAAGGCCATTGTGGGCCTGCCCCGGAGGATCTACACCGGCGGCACCGACCGGGGGTGCATTGAGGGCCCGCACCTCTACCGCCGGGGGGAGTGGTACTACCTCCTGTGCGCCGAGGGGGGTACCGGCTATGCCCACTGCGTCACCATGGCCCGCTCTCACAGCGTCTGGGGCCCCTACGAGCCCGACCCGGCCAACCCCATCCTCACCTCGGCGCCCGGGGACTTCAACGAGCGGGCCGACTGGGATCACCTGAAGCCCCGGTACTACAATCCCAACACTCTGCTTCAAAAGGCGGGTCACGGCAGCTATGTGGACACCGCCGCGGGGGAGACCTACCTGGCCTTCCACTGCTCCCGGCCCTTCCTGCCCGAGCTGCGCTGCACCCTGGGCCGGGAGGCCGGCCTGGCCCGGATGGTCTGGACGGAGGACGGCTGGCTGCGGACCTGGACGGGGGACAATCTGGCCCGGGAGGAAGTCCTCCCCAGCGCACTGCCGGACGCGCCGGTGGAGCGCCCCCCGGCCCGGGATCTCTTCCAGGGCCCGGAGCTGGCCCCGTACTGGTACGCCCCCCGGCGCTCCCCCGGCCGCTTCGCCCGTGTGGGCGAGGGCGGGCTCACCCTGCGGGGCGGGGAGTCCCTGTGCTCCCTCCACGAGGTGGCGCTTCTGGCCCGTAAGCTCACCTCCGTTCAGGTCCAGGTGACTACCCGCCTGGACTTTGCCCCCACCCGCTATCAGCATACGGCGGGCCTGGTCCTATACTATGACAACATGGACTACGCCTACCTGGAAAAGACCTGGGACGAGGGCTTGGGCGCCCCGGTGCTGCTGGTTCGGCATTTGGAAAACGGCGTGCGCACCGACTCCCGGCCGGTGCCGGCCCCGCCGGGGCCGGTATGGCTGCGCCTGACCATCCAAGGCCGGCGGACGGCCTTCGCCTGGTCGGCGGATGGAGCGGAGTACCAGGCCGTCGGACCGGTGTTGGACACCTCCACCTTCTCCGACGAGTACTGCAAGTACGGCGAGTTCACCGGGGCCTTTGTGGGCCTGGCCTGCGAGGACGGGGTGCTCCACCGCCTATGCGCCCAGTTCGCCTGCTTTGACTACCAGGCGGACGAGGAGGCCGGCGTCAACCGCTGAAAAACAGTCAAAGGCCGCCGTCCCATTGGGACGGCGGCCTTGTTGTGAGAAAGCGCGGCCGGCTCGGGGGTCAGGAGAGTACGTCCAGCCCTTCCAAGAGAGCCTCTGCCAGGGCTTCCCCATCCCGCTCCGGGGCAAAGGGCTGGTCAGAGGAGCCGCTGACGTAACATTGGAGGACCTGCCCGCCGGGAAGGGCAGCCCACAAATTATATTCCACGGTGTGAACGCCCGCCTCCGGGTAGGCGCAGGAGAGCCAGTCCAGGGAGACGGTCCGGCCCGCCGCCTCCACCGTGAGGCCGGATGGAGCCCGCTCCAGTCCGGCGCAGGCGGGGTCGGCGGAGGCGGTCTCCCAGGCGGCATCCAGCTCTCCGGCCACGGCGGCGGCCTCATCTCCGCTGGCCAGATGGTAGTGGACCAGCAGGGAGGCGTGGCCGGTCTGCCGGGAGAGGATCAGGTTCTCCCGGTCGGAGAGAGCCTCCTCCACCGTGTAGCCCTCGGGGGGGAGGACCGCGGCGGCGGGGATTTCTCCCAAGAGCACCCGGCCCGCCTCATCCCAGAGCACGTTTGCCAATTCCTCCATGGGCAGGGGGGCGGCCAGAGCCTCGGCAGGGGCCTGGATGGGCTCCACCTGGCCGTAACCGGCGTATTCCAGGGTGATGCGGTACTCCTCCAGCGTACCATCTGGATAGCCCAGGCTCTGTACAAAAGCGCCCTCTGGGTCGGTATACCGGACGGTGACGCCCAGCAGCAAAAAGGCGTCCGGGTCCAAATAGACATCCACGGAACCGGTGAGGGCTTCCTCCGCGCCGGTAAGGCCGTCCTCCGCTCCCGCCATCAGGGATGCCGTGGCGTCTGGGTCCAGGGGGCCGGAGAGGACATAGGCATCCTCCCCCCGGAACTGGGTGGCCTCCACCCGGATGTGGGGGAGGTCCTGGGCGAACAGGCCGCTCAGATACTGGAAGGAGCTTGTGCGCTCTGCCGTAGCGCCCGGCTCCTCCTGGACGTACCAGGTCTCCCCGTCGTAACTCAGGTAAGAGATGTAAGCTTGTTCCGAGTCCCCGCTGGGGAGGGTGTAGCTCACTGCGGTGCTCACGCCGCCCTCTTCGCCCGCGTAGAGCGAGTAGACGGCGGATTGGCACAGGGCATAGGGCTCCCGAGTGGCCTGGATGACCGCGTCGACCTGGGCGGTCACGGGCTCGGCGCCGCTTTGGGGCCGCAGCCGCAGTTCGGAGGACACCGTCACCGTATAAGAGTCCACCGCCTCCATGGCGGCCTGGGCCTCCTCCAGGACTTTGGCTGCGGAGGGGGCCCCGCAGCCGGCCAGGCCCGCGCAGAGCAGGCCCCCAAGCACCAAGGTTCCGCAGAGGCGGATGGTTCCGGGTAACATAAAAATTCCTCCCAAACTGGCGTAGTTTTAGAGTATTATAAGCTTTGGAGGGCGCGCAGGAAAGGCGTGGAGAGCGAAGGGTAAAAATATTCACCATTTTAGTAGAGATATTCCTCGCCTTATTTGGTAGAAATGGCGTAAAATAAGGAAAACAGACGCTCCCACAAAGAGGAGAAGGGAGGAATTTGCTGTGAAACCATCGGAGTCTGTGACTCTGCTGATCTCGGACGACGAGCCGATTATCCGAAACGGACTGGCATCCCTGGACTGGGAGGCGCACGGGATCACCCTGGTCGCCACGGCCCGCAACGGGCTGGAGACCCTGCGTCTTGCAGAGGAGCACCATCCCGTGGACATCTTCCTGATGGATATCCGGATGCCCGGCCTGTCCGGCCTGGAGGCGGCGGAGAAATTGGTGGAGAAAAATCCACAGGCCCGGATCATCTTTCTTAGCGGCTATGGAGAGTTTGAGTACGCCCGGCGGGCGATCACAATACGGGCCTGCGACTATCTGCTCAAGCCTTCCACGCCGGAGGAGATCTTAGCCTGTGTGGAGCGGGCCCGGGACCAGGTGCTCCAGGCCCGGGAGCGGGACCGCGGCCGGCAGAAGATGGCCCGGGATCTGAAAAATTTGTCGGTGCTGGTGGCGGCCAGCCAGCTGATGGAGCACAGGGAGGAGTCTGACGATGAGCGGGACATCGTGCGGATTGTGGAGTACATCTCCCAGCACTACCAGGAACCGCTGTCCTTAACCACCCTGGCCGGGTACTTTCACTTCAACGCAGTTTACCTGAGCCGGTATATCAAAAGCCGCTCGGGCTATACCTTTACCGAGATCCTCACCCAGATCCGCATGTACCACTCCGCCCGGCTGCTCAAAGAGACCTCCCTCAAAAACGGCGAGATCTGCGAGCGGGTGGGCATGGGGGACGAGCGGTATTGGGGGCAGGTCTTTAAAAAGACATATGGAGTAACGCCGAATGAGTACCGAAGAGAAGAACACCGCCCGGAAAAAGATCCGGTGGAAGCCATCTTGGGGCGGGACGGAGACTGAGGCCCCGAAGGCAGAGCGGAAGGGGATGCGCTGGTCCTTCCGGCTGAAGATCACCGTATCCTTTATCCTCCTGCTCTTGGGGTTCATGCTGGCGGTCACGGCCGAGAGCTACCTCTACACCCGGCAGGCCATGGTGCGCAAAACGCAGGAATACATGCGCAGCGCGGCGGAGACATGCAGCGTCAACATCGAGAGCACCATCCATGAGATCGAGGATGTGACCCTGGGCATTCTGGGAAACACCACCATTCAGGATGCCCTGAGCCGCTCGGACCAGGATGAACTGAGCCCTTACGACAAGTACTGGCTCATCCAGAGCCTCCAGAGCTATCTGAGCAGCTACGCCCTGCTGCGGGTGGAGGTGCAGTCTGTGTGCGTCATCTCCCTGGACGGAGAGATCTACCGCTATACCAAGGACCGCAGCCTCTTCTGCGAAGATATTCTGGACCACCGGGCGGAAATTTACGAGCAGGGCGGAAAGGTGACCTGGTTCTTCACCGACCCGGCGGGCGCCACCCTCTCCTGTGCCCGGGCCATTAACTCCCTGGACGACCTGACCCCTCTGGGGCTGGTGTCGGTGAACATCCCGGAGGCATATATCCGCTCTCTCTACAGCGGCTTGACCATCCCGGCGGACGGAGAAGCGTACATCATTGACGGGCGCAATACCATTTTATCCTCCTATGATGGCACGCACCTGGGGGAGCGCGTCGGGGCGGAATACCTGGACATCCTGGCCCAGCCGGGGAGCAGCTTCATGGAGCTGGAAAGCGGCGACGGCATCTACGCCAGCGAGGAGATGTCCAACCAGTGGCGGCTGGTCATGCGCATACCGTCCTCCTACTACCTCTCGGATATGGCCAACATCGGGGAGATCTTTGCCCTTTCGGCGGTGATCCTGGCGCTTATCGCCGCCGTCATTGTGCTTATGCTCACGAAGCACCTGACCCGGCCCATCGCCGATCTGGCCGGGGCCATGAACGACTTTGGGGATGGGGATTTCAACGCCCGCAGCCCGGTCACCTCCGAGGATGAGATCGGTATGCTCAGCAGCACCTTCAACCACATGGTGGAGGACATCAACCGCCTGTGCGACCGGGTATACGAGCAGCAGCTCCTCCGCCAGGACGCCGAACTGCGTACCCTCCAGATGCAGATCAACCCCCATTTCCTCTACAACACCCTGGACACCATCAATTGGATGGCCCGGACCACGGGCTGCAACGACGTAGGCGAGATGGCCTATTGCCTGGGCTGCCTGCTGCGCCATTCCCTGTCCCAGGGGGACTTTACCACTCTGGGCCACGAGATCGCCTGCCTGAAATACTATCTGAAGATCCAGAATTACCGCTACAGCGACAAGCTCACCGCCAGAATTGACGTGGACGCGTCCTTCTATAACATCGACGTGCCCAAGCTGCTGATCCAGCCCATCGTGGAAAACGCCATCATCCACGGCATTGAGGAAAAAATGGACAGCGGCACCGTGCGGGTGTGGGCGGAGATGGATGGGGAGGACGACGTACTCATTCAGGTGGAGGACAACGGCGTTGGGATGTCGGAGGAGACGCTGCGCCGCATCCGGAACGATACGCAGGATACCGGCTTCCGCGGGCGGGTCCACATCGGCATGGCCAATGTGGACAAGCGCATCCGCATGTACTACGGCGAGGGCTACGGCCTGGAGATCCACAGCGCGCTGAGCAAAGGGACAAAGGTGACCATGCGCCTGAAAGCCCTGCGGGAACCTCCGGACAGCGAGTTTTAAGCCTCTCCCCATCCAGCCTGCGGCCCCTGCTGCCAGGGGCCGCAGGCAGATTTTTTTCGAAGGCGCGGAAAAAGGAAAAAGTAGAATTTTTGAACAATCCAGACAAGGAGGATGGTATCGCGGCGGCTCTAGTTCCGCTATGATAGATACAGGGAGCGGCGGGCAGGCCCACGAGCGCGGCCCGCCCCGGAGAACAAGCAAGAGGGTGAGAGAATGTACAAGCTCTACAGCAACAAGCTCGTGATTTTCAGCCTTGTGCTGCCCGGCCTGCTGACCTTTGTCGTGGCCATCCTGGCGCCCATCATCCTGAGCATCTACTACAGCCTGACCGACTACTCCGGCCTGGGCGAGGCGGTGTTCATCGGGCTGCAAAACTACGTGCAGCTCTTCCAGGACCCGGTGTTCTGGCGGGCGCTGCTCAACTCTCTGCTGCTGGCCATTGGGTTTGTGGCCATCCAGCACCCCATCGCTATCTTTGTGGCGCTCAAGCTGGACCACCTCCAGCGGCGGAGCGAGGGGATCCTGCGCTGCATCTACTTTATACCCAATGTGATCTCGGTGGCGGTGATCGCCTACCTGTGGCGGTTTATCTACAACCCCAATTTCGGCCTGCTCCAGAAGATCCTGGAATTCTTCGGCTATGAGGGCAAATTCAATGCCCTGGGCTCTGGAACGGCCATCTGGGCGGTGCTGGTGGTGCTCATCTGGCATGGCTTCGGCTGGGGCATGCTGATCTACTACACGGGCATCAAGAACATCGACCCCGTCGTCTATGAGGCCGCCGCCATTGACGGCGCCAACGGCCGGGCCACCTTTTTCCACATCACCCTGCCCCTGATGAAGCCAGTGATCAAGTACAATGTGACCCTGGCCATCATCAGCGCGCTCAAGCAGATGGAGACGGTCTATCTCCTGACCGACGGCGGGCCGGGCAATGAGACCCAGTTCTTGGCGACCTATCTCTACAAGCAGGCCTTTGGTTCCTACAAATACGGATACGGAAACGCCATCAGCGTGGTGTTCATCGCCATCTGCCTGCTGGCCACAGTGCTGCTCAACCGCGCCTTTGCGGACCGGAGCGAACAGAAGGAGGCGAAGCGTCTTGCGAAAGCGTCGTTGGACCATTAGCCGGGTCATCACCTGGATCTTTCTGATCCTGCTGGCGGGCATCCAGCTCTTCCCGCTGATCTGGCTGGTGGACTTCTCCCTGTGCCAGAGCGACCAGCTCTTTACCAGCGGGATCCTGGTCTGGCCCGAGCCCTTCCAGTGGGGCAACTATGTGACCGCCCTCACCGAGAGCAATTTCCTCCACTACCTGTTCAACAGTATCCTGATCAACGCTCTGGCGGTGGTGCTGGTGGTTATCATTGCCATCATGGCCTCCTTCGCCTGTACCCGGATGCACTGGCGGCTGAGCGGGGTGGCCTCCATCCTGCTGATGATGGGCCTGATGATCCCCATCCACGCCACCCTGCTGCCCAACTATATCATTTTTGACCGGGTGGGTATCCTGGATACCATCTTCGCCCTGCTCATCCCCTATGTGGCCTTCTCCCTGCCCCAAGGCTTCTTCCTCACCTCCAGCTATATGGACTCGGTCCCCCGGGAGCTGGAAGAGGCGGCCATCATCGACGGCTGCGGCATCTACCGCACCCTGCTGACCGTCGTGCTGCCCATGATGAAAGCCTCGGTGGCCACCGTGGCCATCATGACCTATCTGAACAACTGGAACGAGTTCGTCATGGCCATGACCTTCCTGAGCAGCCCCACCTGGAAGACCCTGCCCTTTGCTATCCTGGAGTTCACGGGCCAGTACTCCTCCGATTACGCCATTCAGTTCGCAGTGATGACCCTCTCGGCCCTGCCGGCCATCCTCATCTACATCTGCCTGAACAAGCACATCACCAAGGGCGTGGCCATGGGCGCCGTGAAGGGCTGAGAAACGATGAACCGCTTTTTCCGCTATGACGCCCCCTTCTGGGGGGTGATGGGCCGGGTCTTCGACCTGGTGGTGCTCAACTGGCTGTGGCTGCTCACCAGCCTGCCGCTGGTGACCCTGGGGGCCTCTACCACGGCGTTGTACACTGTGACCCTCCGCATGGCCCGGGGGGAGGACAGCCACAACCTCTCCGGTTACCTGCGGGCCTTTGCGGGCAATTTAAAGCAGGCCACCGCCCTCTGGCTGCTCTATGCCGCAGCCGCGGCGTGGCTGGTGCTGGGAAGCTCTGTGATGAGCCACAGCGGCCAGCCGTTCCTCCAGGCGCTGGCCATAGCCGAGGCCGGGCTGCTGGTGCTGGTGCTGCTGGGCCTTCCCTATGCCTTCGCCCTTCAGGCCCGGTTTTCCAACACCGTGCGGGGCACCATCCTGGCCGCCCAGACTCTGGCCCTGCGCAACCTGCCCATTTCAGCTGCTGTGGCCGCCCTGGTCCTGGCCCCCGCGCTGCTGGCCGGGCTCTATACGCCCTTGAGCGGCGCAGTCGCCCTGGCGGGCTTGTTCGTGGGCGCCTCGGGCATCGCCCTGCTCCACGCGAAGCTCCTGAGTCCGATCCTGGAGCGCTCCGCCGCCCGGCCGGACACCGTTTAAAAAACAAGTTCCCCTCCTTTCCTGTTCCAGGCGGGACTCTCCCGCCGCAAAGAAATGGAGCGCGCCCCCGTCCGCAGTCTGCGCGGGCGGGGGCGCGCTCGTTTGGCAGGAAAAAAGGACCGGCCGGACCGAATGGCCCGGCCGGTTTCTATGGGCGACCCCTCAGGTGACGCAGGAAGGGAGCTCAGCTCCGCTTCCTCTGAAGGAAATACCCTGCACAGATCAGGGCCGCGCCCACGCCAGAGAGCACGGGCACAGGCCAGCGCAGCTGCCCGGTCTGGGGCAGAGAGCCGCCGGGGACCTCTGGCTCCGGGAGGTCCGTTTCAGGCTCTCCGGGCTGTTCCGGGCCCCCCGGTTCCGCCCCGGGCTCTTGGGGCTCTCCAGGCTCCTCCGGCGTGCCGGGCTCACCGGGGCCGAGAGGTGTCTCCTCCTCCGGGAGCTCCTCCCCGGACGCGTAGGTATTGGTGATCGTAAAGACCATCCCCGCTTGGGCGACGGAGACGGTATAACCCTCGGGGACCGCCTCCTCCGTTACCTGCCAGCGGTGGCCGGCGTTCAAATGGCGCCAGGTGTGGCTCCAGCCGTTGAGCGGGCTGAGCACGGCGGTATCATAGACCGTCCCGTCCTGGAGGAGCTGGACGGTCACCCGGAGGGGGTGCTCCCGGTCCTCCTCCTGGACCCAGACCTTCTCCACCGTGCAGGAGAGCGTCTCGTCCCCGCCGTCGTCATCATCGTCCCCGCCGCCGGTTTCCTCCTGGTCGTACTTGGCCGAGGCGGTGATGGGGAGGCCGGAGAGCTCCACCAAGAAGGGCACCGGGGTATACCGAAAGCCGCCGGAAGTTGACATCTCCCCCACCACCAGGTAGAGGCCGTCCGCCAGGCCGTCAAAGGAGGCCGCGCCGTTGGAGACGGTGCCGCTCCTGTCGGGGACGATCTGATCCCGGGCGGCCAGGGCGGCCAGAGTGGCGGCGGTATCCAGCCAGTCGGTCCCGGGCAGAGCGACCGGGTACTGGGCAAAGTCTCCGGTGAGGGCCCAGCCCCCCTCGGTGCGCTCGGCCGCCCGGTAGAGGTCGAAGCGGACGCCGCTGAGGGGGTACTGCACCGTGAGGCTGTTTCCCCCGGCGGCCAGCGCCGGGGCGGCGGGCAGGACAGCCAGCAGCACCGCTGTACAGAGGCTGAGAAGCAGTTTACAGATCTTCATGGCCGGGTTCCTCCTTCTTTTTTGCCTGGAGCCGTCTCTGTTTCCGGGCCCGCAGGACCAGGACGGCCGCCAAAACGGCCAGGAGCGCCGCTGCGCCCAGCAGGAATTCCACGGGGATTCCCAGCCCGCCCTCCACCGCGGCCTGCACCGGGGAGGCGGCCTCCGGCTCCTCGGGGGTGGGGATGCGGGTCCCCCGGACCAGCAGGCGGTGGCTGTTCACGCCGTAGGGCGTACAGGTGTAGAGGGTGACATAATCCTCCCCCTCCACGATCTCCAGGGGCTCAAACTCGTCGGGGAGGGTGACGAGGATCTGGTCCACCTGGTAGGTGAGCACCCGGTCCAGGATGGACAGGGTAAAGGTGTCCCCCACCTCCAGCTGGTCCAGGTCGGTGAACATCTTGGCCCGGACCAGGCCGTTGTGGGCGGTGAGGACGCAGTGGGTGCTCTCCCCGCCGGTGGGCAGGCTGGTGCCCAGCCAGAAGCCCGCCCCGGCCTGGAGGGCCCGCTCCTCAATGCCCTGGTAGATGGGCAGGTGGACGCTGATCTTGGGGATGTCGATGTAGCCCATCATGCCGGTGCCCAGGGGATTGAGGAGCTGCTCGATCTTCTCGCGCTCCTCCGGGGTGACGGAGACGGAGAAAGCGCCCGTCTCGGCCAGCTGGCGGTTATACGCCTCGGCGGCGGCCCAGAGGTCGGAGTAGTCGGCCTGTTCGGCCTCGGAGACCTGGTTGTACTGGGCGATCTCCTGGCTGGCCTCCCAGCGGTAGTACACGTCGCTGAGCTTGGGGAAGAGCATCACCCCCGCCCCCGCCAGGAGGAGCAGGACGATGAGCAGGTTGACAAGTGTTTTGCGTTTCATAGGGATGGGGACCTTTCTTCAGCAGTACGAGCCCCGCCGCGGCGCGCCCGCGGAGAGGCTCCTGCCGCCGGGCAGGCGGGAGCGGGGGAGACGAGACCGTCTCCCCCGCCGCCGTTGGGGTCAATTTGAGGTTATGGGAAGGGCGTTACTGCTCCTTCTTCCGGGTGGCCACGAAGAGCACGCCCGCCATCGCCAGGATGGCCGCGCCGCCCACCGTGTACACCGTGGTGCCCATGCCGCCGGTGTGGGGGATGGCGCTGTTGGCGAACCGGACGCTCACCACGTTCTCAGTGTCAGCCTGATTAGGAATCGTGATCGGCAGCTCCTGATCGCTGCACACATAGCCGTCAGGAGCCTGGGTCTCCTTCAGGTAGTAGGTCCCCTCATCCAGACCATCGAAGGTGACATAACCGTCCTCACCGGAAGTCAGTTCCACCACAGAATCTTCAATCACGTTGCCCTCAGCATCCTTCTGATAGAGCTCAAACTTAGCGCCAGCCAGACCGGCGTTTGTGCTCTGGTCATACTTGAAGATGGAGAGCCGATAGACCTTTACCGTGACAGTGTCCTCCTCGGTCTCGCCCTCGGGATAAGTGACCCACGCGGTATTGACGTAATTACCGGCGGTGGCGTCATCGGACAGGGTGGCAGTGTAGGTCACGACGATGGGAGTGGCGTTCTCGATATCCTCATCGGTGATGGCGCCGGACTCATAGAGCCCCACCAGGTCGAGCGTGATCTCGAAGTCGCAGACGGTATTATCCTCATGGCTCACATCATATGCAATCGTGTATTCGTCCACAGGGACAACCTCGGTATCGCCGATCATCACAACAATGCTCTCGGGATTAAGGATAAGCTCGTCGTCCATCTGGTCGTGGAAGGTAAGCACATAATTGCCGCGCTCTTCGAGGGGCACGTTGGCCAGAGTCTCGGGCTCATTCACGTCCGGCTCATCCACATCGGGAATGATGTAGTTCATCAGGTCGTCGGGCACGTTGGAAGTCAGTTTGAAATCCACAGTATCGCCCGCAGCGGCGGTATCGGACTTGACGTCGTCGCCCTCAGTCACAATCCACTTCTCCAGGCCGGGGAAGCTGGTCTTGTCCTGGGAGTCCGTACCGTGGGCGGCCTTCAGGGCGAGCGCGGTGTTGACGGTGGCCAGGCCGGTCTCCTCGTCGAAGGTAGCGGTAGTCGCTACAATGTGGTTGCCGTCCTCGGTCTCGGCATGGGCCTCCCAGCGGGCGTTCGCAGAATCGTCATACCAGTTATCAATGAGATGCTCGCAGTCATCCAGCTCCCAGCCGCTGCCGACCTTGCCGAAGGTGATGGTGGAAGTCGTATTGTTGAAGATGTCATCACCGGCAGTCTTGGCATGGTTGTTATAAATGACCGCATCGCTGGGGAGGGTCAGGTTGGCGGAAGCGCCGCTGTTGTACACGCCGCCGCCGTTGCTGGTGGTCCCCTTGTCATTGTTGTTGTTCATGATGGTCAGGTCTACGCCTTCCTCAAAGACAACCTTACCGTTGTTGGACAGGCCGCTGCAATAGTTGTCCGTAATGGTAACCACAGCGCCAGCCGCGACTCTGCCATCGGTCACGCCGCTGGTGAGCTTCAGGCCGGCATAGTCGCCGCTGCCAGAATTTTCGGTTACCGTCAGTTTAGAGGTCGAGTCCACCGAAAAGCCGCTGCTTGCATAGAGACCATAGTAGCCATTCTTATCAGCCGTAAACTCAGAATTCTGGATGGTCACTTTGCCAGCAGAGAGACCGTGACCCGCATTGTTCTGGTAAGTAACTTTGGAATTGACCGCAGTAAAGTTACCGCCGTTAGAAGCGTTAGCAGTACAATTCTGCACGGTGAAGGTGGAATCTTCCACATAGATAGTCGGGCTATTCACATATCCGCGGTTGGTACCGTCAATCAGGAAGGTGCTGTTTCCAGTCACATTGACAGTCGCAGCCCCAGTCTGATCCAGCTGCAAGCCCTGGCCCTCTTTACCAGCAGTCTCGTTACCATGAATCTCAAAGGTAGAGCCATTGGAGACATTGATGGAGGAGCCAGCGTTCATATAAATAGCATTTCTAGTACCGGTGGAACCGCTATCAACCGTGAATTTTACCGTTGCGCCGTTTGTCACATTGAGCGTACCGGACAGGGACAGCATCAGCCAGGGAGCAGTGCCCACTTCCGAATTCCACTCCACTTCGACACCAGCACCGTCGAACGTCAGCACACGGCTGGAGTCACCAAGGCCGAAGCACATCCAGCCCTCGCCATTGCTGGTAAGCTGCTTGTTGATCGTAATTTTGCCATTGCCAGTAAATGTCAGGGTCTTGTTAAAACCTTTCGTAAGTTCGCAATCCTGCAACAGTACGATGGTCGAACCCTCAGCAGCCGCTTCTACAGCCTCATCCAGGGTGGGATACTCGACATCCCCAATTTTTGCGACATTGCCCGTACCCTCCGAGGCGAAGGCGGCGGCGGGGAGCAGGCTCAGGAGCATCATCAGGGTGACGAAACTGCTGAGCAGCCGCTTGGTCCATTGTTTCATACATGTCCTCTCCTTTGTTTGATTTCTCGCAGGATGCCGCCGCATAGGACAGAAGAAATATTCTGTCCTGGTGGAATGCGATACCAGC
>CALXCU010000060.1 GCA_944386885.1 uncultured Oscillospiraceae bacterium
CGTCTTGGACTACGCCCCCTCCACCCTCGCCGCCATGGCGCCCCAGCTTGAAACCGCCGGCTGCTGGAGCGACACGGACTGGAACGGCTGGTCCCCCACCATCATCTTCAATCTGACCGAGGCCAACAGCAACAGCATCGTCCAGGACGTGAATTTCCGCAAGGCCGTCCGGGCCTGCCTGGACGCCAATCAGATTCTGCTCTCCACCAAGACCGATCCCACTCAGTACGCGGTGGACGGCTGCCCCATGATGCCCTCCAGCCCCTATTATAACGAGATCCTCAACCAGAATATGGGCCAGGATCTGGACCAGGCCAGGGAGTATCTGGAGGCCTCCGGCTACAACGGCGAGACCATCCGCTGGTGGTGCGCCGACTCCGACTCCTACTACACCACCGCCCTGCCCGCCGCCGAGATGCTGCGGGCCATCGGTGTGAACGTGGACCTGCAGGTCAAGGACGTGACCACCTATGAGAGCAGCTATAACGACCCCAACTGCGGCGATTTTGACATCTGCTGCCGGGAGACTCAGAAGTCCTACCTGCATCCCCTGCTCAGCCAGTTTGTCTCCGGCTACCAGCTCTGGGACAGCGCCGAGCGCCAGGAGATCCTGGACCGCCTGGGCACCACCGCTGCCGGCAGTGAGGAAAGCATTCAGGCCTTTACCGACTTCTGCACCCTCCTGGATGAGGAAGTCCCCTATATCATCCTGGGCGATTTCGGCACTGTGTGCTGGTACTCCTCCAGCATGATCCCCGACCGTCAGGGCGTGGATATGTACTGGTGGAACTCCTACTTCACCTCTGCGGCGTAATTCCAAAGCGCTCTCTTGGGCAGGGGAGGCCGGCCGGCCTCCCCTGCCTTCCACGGTACGGCCCCCTGCCGGACCATTTTTCTACGAAGGAGGAAGGAAGATCGTGCTAAAATACACCCTCAAACGCATCCTCTCCGCCATCCCGGTGCTCCTGATCGTGGTGTTCATCACCTTCTTTCTCATGCGTATGCTCCCCGGCGACGTGGCAGTGCTCATCCTGGGCCGGGATGCGCCGCCGGGCGACCTGGAGATCCTGCGGGAGACCCTGGGGCTCAACGAGCCCCTGCCGGTGCAGTTTGTGAACTACATCCAGGACCTGCTGCGGGGCGACTGGGGCACATCCATGTACAACAACCTGCCCGTCTTTGAAAACATCCGCAACAGCCTGGAGCCCACCATCCTCATCATGATCCTGAGCATTCTCATCTCGGTGATCGTGGGCATCCCTGTGGGCATTATCAGTGCGGTCAAGCGCAATTCGATTCTGGACTACCTGCTCATGACCGTGTCGGTCTTCGGCCTGTCCATCCCGGTGTTCTGGAGCGGCATCATGCTGGCCTACTATGTGGGCACTCTCTGGGGCGTGCTGCCCAACATGAATTACTACCCCATCGCGGAGGTGGGCCTGCTCCAGTCCATCCGGTATGTGATCCTGCCCTCGGTGGCCCTGGGCTTCCAGAGCGTGGCCTCCATCGCCCGTTATACCCGCTCCACCATGCTGGACGTGCTGGGGGACGACTACATCCGCACGGCCCGGGCAAAGGGCCTGGCCGAGCGGGTGGTGCTCTACCAGCACGCGCTGAAGAACGCCATGTCCCCGGTCATTACCCATATCGGCACCAACATGGCCTCTCTGATGGGCGGCGCCTGCGTGATCGAGACGGTCTTCGGCATCAACGGCATGGGCAAGCTGGCCTATGACTCGCTCATCCGCCGGGACTATACCCAGGTGCAGGCCATCATCCTGGTGGTGGCTCTGGTGTACATCGTCATCAACCTGGTGGTGGACCTGCTCTACAAGGTCTTCGACCCCCGGGTCGAGCTGAACTGAGGGGGAGGGAAGAATATGCAGCACAAAATGAAATGCTCCACCTTCCTCCGGAAGTACGGCCGCATCCTGCTGGGCGGCGGGGTGCTGGCGCTCATCATCCTCATCTCCCTGGCCGCGCCCCTCATCACCACCTACGACCCCAACGCCCTCAACCCCCTGGACCAAAACCAGTTTCCCAGCTCGGTCCACTTTATGGGTACCGACCGCTTCGGCCGGGACATCTTCTCCCGGGTGCTCTACGGGGCCCGGGTGTCCCTGCTGGTGGGTGTGCTGGTGGCGGTGATCTCCACCGCCGGCGGCATCGTCCTGGGCCTGCTCATGGGTTACTATAAGACCCTGGACAAGATTGTCATGCGGGTGCTGGAGGGTATCTCCGCCTTCCCGGAGATGCTCCTGGCCCTGACCCTGGCGTGCATCTTCGGCAACGGTGTGGACAAGGTCATCACTGCCCTGGCCATCGTGGGCACCCCCAGTGTGGCCCGCATCGTGCGCAGCCAGGTCCTCTCCATCAAGGAGAGCGAGCATGTGGAGAGCGCCCGGGCCATGGGCGCCACCGACCTGCGCATCATGTTCAAGTACATCCTGCCCCTGTGCGTCTCGCCCATCATCATCCGCTTTACCACTACCATGGCCAGCGCCATCCTCACCGAGGCGTCGCTGAGCTTTCTGGGCGTGGGCGTGGACCCCAATATCCCCACCTGGGGGGGCATCCTGAGCGTGGCCAAGGACTTCGTCATTACCCACCCCTATATGGCCATCTATCCGGGCCTGGCCATCGTCGTGACGGTGCTGAGCATCAGCATCCTGGGCGACGGATTGCGGGACCTGCTGGACCCGAAAATGAAGTAAGGGAGGCGGAAGTATGAACAACGATATCGCCCTGCGGGTAGAGGACCTGCACGTCCAGATCGAGACCGACACCGCCACCCTGGACATTCTCCACGGCATCAGCTTCGACATCCACAAGGGGGAGACCCTGGGCATTGTGGGTGAGTCGGGCTGTGGAAAGAGCATGACGGCCCTGTCCATCATGCGCCTGACCCAGAAGAATGTGAAGGTCTCCGGCCATATCGAGCTGGATGGCCAGAGCCTGCTGGACATGCCCATGAAGGAGTTCCGGCATATCCGGGGCAACCGGGTGTCCATGATCTTCCAGGAACCCATGACCTCCCTGAACCCGGTCTTCACTGTGGGCCACCAGCTGATGGAGGTCTTCCGCCTCCACCAGGGCCTGAACAAAAAGGAGGCCCGGGAGAAATCCATTGAGGCCCTGCGCATGGTCAACGTGCCTATGCCCGAGAAGCGGGTGGACTGTTACCCCTATGAGCTCTCGGGCGGCCTGCGCCAGCGGGTGATGATCGCCATGGCCCTGGCCTGCCGGCCCGAGCTGCTCATCGCGGACGAGCCCACCACCGCCCTGGATGTGACCATCCAGGCCCAGGTCCTGGACCTGATGTGCAAACTGCGGGATGAGCTGGGCACCGCCATCGCCTTTATCACCCATGACCTGGGCGTGGTGAGCGAGATGTGTACCCGTACCGTGGTCCTCTACTGCGGGGATATCATGGAGCAGGGGCCCACTGAGACCGTATTCACCAAGCCCCTGCACCCCTATACCGAGGGCCTGAAGGCATCCCTGCCCCAGCGGGGCAGCCGGGAGAAGCTCCACGTCATCCCCGGCGCGGTGCCCTCCGCCCTGGACTTCCCAAAGGGCTGTGTCTTCGCCCCCCGGTGCCCCTACGCCACGGAGCGCTGCGCCGGGGCGAAGCCTCCGCTCTACGATATGGGCAACGGACATGCCGTCCGCTGCTTCCGCTACGAGGAGGTGGCCAAGTGATGCGCGAACAGACCTCCGGCCGTCCGGTGCTGCTCCAGGCCGAGGACGTGTGCAAGTGGTTCCCGGTCAAGGGCTGGTTTTTCCAGGAAAAGCGCTATGTCCAGGCGGTCAACCATGTGAGCTTCCGCCTCTACCAGGGGGAGACCCTGGGCTTGGTAGGGGAGTCGGGCTGCGGCAAGACCACCTTGGCCCGGACCGTGCTGCGGCTCATCGAGCCCACCAGCGGCGCCATCACCTTTGACGGCAAGGACCTGATGGCCCAGAACAAGCAGCAGCTGCGCGCCCTGCGCAAGGACATGCAGATCGTCTTCCAGGACCCCTACAGCTCCCTGCACCCCCGCATGACGGTGCGGCAGATCATTGAGGAGCCCATGCGCATCCGGGGGCTGTACACTGGCCCCGGCCAGCGGGAGAAGCGGGTGAAGGAGCTCCTGGGCATGGTGGGCCTGAACGAGACACACATGAACCGCTATCCCCACGAGTTCTCCGGCGGACAGCGCCAGCGCATCGTCATCGCCCGGGCCCTGGCCACTGAGCCCAAGCTCATCATCTGCGACGAGCCGGTCTCCGCCCTGGATGTGTCGGTGCGGGCGCAGATCCTGAACCTTTTGCGGGAATTGCAGGAGAAGTTGGGCCTTACCTATCTCTTCATCAGCCACGATTTGAGCGTGGTGGAGTATCTGTGCGACCGGGTTGCCATCATGTACCTGGGCCAGATGGTGGAGCTTGGGGACACCGAGGCCATCTTTAACCGCCCCCTGCACCCCTACACTAAGGCGCTGCTCTCGGCCGCGCCGGAGGTGGGCAATTTCGGCCGGCGGGACCGGATCCTGCTGGAGGGGGATATCCCCAGCCCTGCCAACCCGCCCAGCGGATGCCGCTTCCGCACCCGCTGCCCCCACGCGGCCGAGTGCTGCACGGAAACGCCGGTGTGGACGCAGGCCGAGGAGGGACACTACGTCATGTGTCACCGTTTCCAGGAGCTGGACGGTGTGAACTAGGGAATATACACTCCCGCGTATCCCGGGGGCGGACCCTTCGGTCCGCCTCCGGTTTTTTCAAAAAGGAGGGCTTATTGTGCTCACTTCCATCCAAACGGCCCTGATGGCCTGCCAGGACCCGGAGTATCGGGACTTCCAATGCAAGCTCATGCCCACGGTGGACCCGGCGCGGGTCATCGGCGTGCGTATGCCCGACCTGCGGCGGCTGGCCCGGGAGCTCCGGGGCACGCCGGAGGCCGCAGCGTTCCTGGGCGCTCTGCCTCACCAGTACTACGAAGAGAACAACCTCCACGGCCTGCTCCTCTCGGAGGAGGCGGGATATGCCGCGACCATCTCCGGCCTGGAGGCATTCCTGCCCTATGTAGACAACTGGGCCACCTGCGACCTCCTGAGCCCCCGGGCCTTCCGCGCCCACCCGGAGGAACTGCCGGGGCAGATTTTTGTCTGGCTGGAGAGCGGGGCGGCCTACACAGTCCGCTTCGCCCTGGGGATGTTGATGAAATACTACCTGGAGGAGGCCTTTCAGCCAGTCTACCTGGACTGGGCCGCCGGGGTGCATTCGGGGGAGTACTATGTAAATATGATGCTCGCCTGGTACTTCGCCACTGCCCTGGCCAAGCAGTGGGAGGCCGCCTTCCCCTATGTGAAGGAGCGGCGGCTGAGTCTCTGGGTCCACAACAAGACCATCCAGAAGGCGGTGGAGAGCAACCGCATCACCCCGGAGGGGAAGGCCGTCCTGCGGGCACTGCGCTGGAAAGGCTAGTGTTCCTGCCGGGACGGCCAGCCCCCGGACGCGTGGTGGAAAACAAAAGCGCCGTGCAGGGTTTCCCCCTACACGGCGCTCGGAAGAGCCCTCCGGTTACACCACCGGCGCAGCGGCAGAAAACGCGAACCCGCACCCTTGTATTTCTATACAGCTACGTTCTTCTATGCTAAGATGATAGAAAAAAACCTGTTTTTGATTTCGGTCAAAAACAGGTTTCTTTTCTGGAGGGGACGGTTAAAATCGATATTTTGAAATCTCGAAAAGGTATAGGAAAACCACCCAACCGGCCTTCTGGCCGACGGCGCTTTTGCACCGTACGAGCGTTTTGCCGCAGGCAAAACCTCGGCGCAGGCGGAATGAATTTCCGCCGGGCATTTGAATCACCGGAGGGTGGAGCGGGCCAACGGCCTGCGGACCCCAAAAAGAAAGACACGACAAATGTCGTGTCTTTCTTTTTGGGGCTGGAAACGTGACTTGAACACGCGACCTGCTGATTACGAATCAGCTGCTCTACCGACTGAGCTATTCCAGCACAAGAGGACTTATATAATATATCACATCTTTTCCGCGCTGTCAATCCCAAAAAGAACGCACCCGCCCCGTTTGGGGCGGGTGCGCGGCCCTGGTCTATTCAAAAATGGCCTGCGCAATATTCAGCGGCTGGTTGCAGCGGTTATCAATGTCCACGCCGTTGCCGCTGAAGCGGCAATCCTGGAAATTCAGCTCCAGATCGGTGGGCACATTCTCCAGCAGCACGGCGGTGCCGTTGTTGCGGAAGACATTGTTATTGTACATGGTGTGGTTGGCGCTCTCCCCTGTCGAGTTGAAGTGGAAGCCCACCTCGTTATCCTCGAAGATGCAACCGATTACGTTTACCCAGTTCTTCCCGTAGCCGAAGAAGCCGGTCTTCCAGCCTGTGAAGGTGCAGTCCACCGCCCGGGCCCGGGAGGCGGCGGCGATCCCGATGCCGTCGCCGCTGCCCCGGAAGTCAATGTCCTCGATATAGGCGATAAACTGCAGGTCTGACTCATAATCCAGCCGCAGGGAGCCGGTAAATGTGGTGCGCCGGTCCCCCGCCTCATTGGTGTTGCCATAGAAATTAAACACCCGGCTTTTGACCGTCACATCCCCCTGGTACGTCACCGGGGGCAGGTGCAGGTTTACCACTGCCTCCGGGTCCACAGTGGCGGAAATCTCGTCAATGGCGGCCTGGAGTTCCTCCGCCGTCTCCATGGGATAGTCCTCCGGGAAGAAGTCCAGCGTCTTGATGGTGGTCACATTCAGATCCTGCCGCAGGCGGATCAGGTCCCCGTTGTTCATCTTCAGCTCCCAGACCATCTGGGCGGTAAAGTCCCTCTGGGCCACAAAATCCACATAGCTCACCAGCGCGGCGTCCGGGGCGTAGTCCGGAGACGGGGCGGGTGCCGTGCACATGACGCTGCCGCCCTTTTCCGGCGGGATAAAGTAGGCCTGTACCGAGTCCACTTTCCGCAAAAAGGCCTGCCCGGCTTTGGCGTCGTTTTCCACATAGTTGATATACAGCCGCACAGGGAAACGGTACTGCTTATCCACCTCCGCATTCTGGTTGACCACATAAAGGGGCTCAAAATGCGTATCGGAGTAGGCGAACACCAGCTGATAAGCGCCGTCGGGATCTCGGTAGAGCACCTCGCCCTGCCCCTCGTAGACCTGGGGCCGGAGGGCAAAGTAGGCCGCCAGGATCGCCGCCGCCAGCACCACCAGCAGCACCAGCGCCCGCGCCACTCTCCCGCGGATGGGAGAACCGGGGGGATGGAGGCAGGTACGGCGATTGATGCGCTGGACGCAATAGGGACAAAAAGACGCCTCCCCAGGCAGGGACGCGCCGCAGTGGGGACAGGTCTTCTGTAAGACCAGCTCGTTCTCCATGTTCACAGGGCCTCCATGAGACGGATAATATTGGGGTAGCGCTTTTTGGGGTTGACCTGGGTACAGCGCCCCACCACGCGGCCCAGATGTCCCCGGGCCAACTGCTTGGAGGGGTGCTGCCCGGTAAGCATGACATTGATCAGGATGCCGAGGGCATAAATATCCGCCCGCGGGCCGCTCTGGGAGAGGCCGTACTGCTCCGGGGCGGCAAAGCCGGTGGTACCTAAAATCTGGGTATCTGTATCCCGCTCCTGCTTATACAGGCGCGCGGCATCAAAGTCAATGAGCACCGCCTCCCGGCCCCGCAGGATGATATTCTCCGGCTTGATATCCCGGTGCACCGCGCCCATAGAATGGAGCGCCCACAGGGCCTGGCACACCTGGGTGACGATCTGCCGGGTCTCTTTGGGCGAAAACAGGGCTTCTTGCAGCAAAAAATCTAACGTGTCGCCCTCAATGTACTCCTCCAGGACCAGATTTTCCTCCCCCTGGCTAGCCACCTCCAGCACGGCGGGCAGATTCCAGCAGGAAATGGAAAGCATCTTGCGGTAGACCTCCGTATTTCCGGTAAATTGCCGCAAAATCAGCCTCTTTCCAGACTTTTTGTGCCGGATCAGGCGCACACTGCCGCGGGAGCTCTCTTTGATGAGGCGCGCCTGCTCATACTCCTCCCGCAGTGTGTCCAAAAGCCATGTATAAATCGGAATCACCTCAAAATTTGACACACTATGCAATGGGCATATTGTTTCGTTTCGCAAAGTGCTGTAGACTTAGTATATACGATTTTGGGTGAAAAGTAAAGAGGAGGATACTATGGAGCATAAGTCTACCGGCGATTTGACGAAGGCCATGCTGGGCAAATCCAGTCTGGATTCCTACTTGCGGGAGAATGAGCCCTTTTTCGCCGACTACAGTGTGGCGGAATTGCTTACCGGGCTCTATGAGAAAAAGAGCATCTCTAAGGCGGCCCTGGCCCGGGCGGCCGGTATGAGCGAGGTCTATCTCCACCAGGTCTTTTCCGGCCGGAGAAATCCCTCCCGGGACCGGCTCATCTGTCTGTGCATCGGGCTGGAGGCCAGTCTGGAGGAAATTCAGGAACTGCTCAAGCACGCCGCCCTGGCCCCTCTCTACCCCCGTCTCAAGCGGGACTCCATCATCTGCCACGGCATCCTTCACCACGCCAGTCTGGCCGAGATCAACGACCGGCTCTTTGCAGAAAACGAGAAGACGCTCTTCTGACTTCCCAAATCTCCGTCCCAAAATCAACTGAGAAAAAAGGAGTGCAACTGTATGAAGAAACGATTCCTGTCCCTGCTGCTGGCGCTGGCCATGTGCCTGTCGCTCTCTGTGCCCGCCCTGGCGGCAGAGGGGGATGGAGCCCCCTATTCCCTGCCCTATCTGGAAGATATCGACAGCCTGGAGTTCCTGACCGTACTGCGGGACGGCGAGGAACTCGATGTCGACCTCGACATGCCCGGCGTAACTCAGGTGACTTCGGAGATCTATCAATACACCGGCCCCAGCGCTACCTGGTCTGAGATGATCTCCCCCATCCGGGAGGCCCTGAGGGACGCCGGGTTTGAGGAAACGCTGAACGTGGACGACAATGGCGACGATGAGTACTACTACGACCGTGGAGGCGAGACCTTCATCCTCCCCGGCGAGACAGACTCCGGCTCCATCCTGGACTCCGATGACATCATTTATCTCTTCCACTACTACTATGCCGGCGACGATAACGGGTCCGAAGGCCAGCCCAGCCAGAGTACCGGGACCGCCGGTCTCTCCAACTTTACCAAGAGCAACTCCTACACCGCCGGCCAGTTTACCGACGTGGCCGCCGGAGCCTGGTACGCCTCCGCGGTGCAGTCGGCCTATGAGTACGGCCTGATGCAGGGCGTGGGCAGCAATACCTTCAACACCACTGGAAATCTGACCATCGGCGAGACCATCGCCATCGCCAGCCGCCTGCACGCCACCTACGCCGGCGGGGGCTATACCTTCCCCGCCGGTACTCCCTGGTATCAGCCCTATGTGGACTACGCCATTGAGAACGGCATCTCCTCGGCCTACCCCGACTACAACGCCGTCATCAGCCGGGCCTCCTTCGCCATGATCCTCACCAACGCCCTCCCCGCCGAGGCCCTGGCCGAGATCAACAGCGTGGAGGAGAACGGCATCCCCGATGTGCCCGCCGATGCCAACTATCACGACGCCGTCTACCGCCTCTACCGGGCGGGTGTCCTCTCCGGCACCGACTCCGCCGGCACCTTTGCTCCCTTTCAGAACATCACCCGGGCCGAGGTGGCCGTCATCCTCACCAACATGGTGGACCCCGCCCAGCGCCAGCACTTTACTCTGAAGGCCGTGGTCAAGCCCACCGCTCTGACCCTGAGCGCCTCCAGCTTCACGGTGAACACCGGCGACAGCCAGCAGCTTAAGGCGACCCTGACCCCTGTGAACACGACTCTGCCCGTGACCTGGACCTCCTCGAACACCAGCGTGGCCACCGTGGCCGCGGACGGCACCGTCACCGGCGTGGCCGCCGGCAGCGCTACCATCACCGCCAAGTGCGGCGACCTCACCGCCACCAGCGCGGTCACCGTGCAGAAGCCGCCGGTCCTCGACATTGACCCCGATTTCTTCTACTACGAGATGAACAGTGTCAACGGCGTGAAAATGCACCTGAGCGCCTGGAACCGCAGCGGCAAGGTCATCAACTACTATACCCTGAATTTCACTTACATTGACCCGGTGGGCAATCCCGCTGTGGACGAGATCCAGGGCAACACCACCGTGAACCTGCGGGGCGTGGGTCCCGTCCGGGATGACGGCCAGATCTTCGTCTGGCAGGTGGTCGGCTATGTGCCCTTCTGCGGCGGCATCCGGCTCAATTACATCGACCTGGAGTACGCCGACGGCACCACGGAGCGGGTCAATATCAATATGACAACCACCCGCACCTCCGCCCCTGATCTCTGGTAACCACACATGCTATGCCGGCCCGGCGGGTTCTCCCGCCGGGCCGGCACGCCTGACCGTACCGGCCGAGGCAATTCCCACATGCAAAACGGCGCGGGCCCCAGTGTGAATCACTGCGGCCCGCGCTTTTCTGCTATCGAATGATGTTCCGGCGTGCGCACGGCATTATCCTGGAAGCGAAAAATGCCAGGATAATGCCGGGACTGGGTGTACTCAAACATGACCCCGTCGCTGTTGTAGGTCTGGCTGCTCATCACTGCCAGGCAGTCGTACTCCCCCAGCTCCAGCCACTGCCGGTCCTCCTCCGTCGCCCGCTCCACGGTGATGGTGCGCTTACTGGTGACGATGGACATCCCCAGCTTCTCCTCCAGGTAGCGGTAACTGGAGCCCGCGGCAATCTGGGCCGTCAAGCCGGGCATGCAGTCCCAGCGGAAATAGTTGTGGTTCAGGATACGGGGGACGCCGTCCAGGTCGTGGACCCGCTGGAGATAAAAGAGCTCCGTCCCCGCGGGAAAGCCGGTGCGCCGGGCCAGCTCTTCCCCCGCGGTGCACAGGGTGAAAAGGACCACCCGGGTACTGCTGTGCTGCCCGGTGCGGCGGGAGGTTTCGGCGAAGGACTCGATGGTCCCCATGGTATAGGAGGAGGGCTCAATGGGCTGGAAAATATTGCACACGCCCCAGCCCTGCCGGGTCTGGACGTAGCCGTCCCGCACCAACCCCGCCAGAGCGCGGCGCACCGTGTTGCGGGAACAGCCGAACTCCCCGATCAGAGTGTTCTCCGAGGGCAGCAACTGCCCCACCGGGTACTCCCCCGCCTCGATACGCCCCTTCAGCGCCCGGTAGATCTCCCCGTATTTTTGACGCGGCACTCTGGTTTCCTCCTTGTTTGAACAAGTTTTGATTCTCTTCTACTTTACCACTTTTCCCAGGGAAAAGTCAATCGCTTTTTCACCTGTAAATCTGAACAAAAAAGCCTCCCTAAATTTATCCAAACAGCCCATTGACTTGTTTAAACAAGTTAGGTATGATGTCTTTACCGGCCCGGGCGGAAGAACCGCGCAAAACCGGGCAAACTGCAAAGGCAAGATTTTAAAGGAGGGACCGCACCCATGGCAGACTATCGCTCCGACGTCCAGGCGCTGCTCCGTTTGGTGGGCGGCAAAGAAAACATCCAGGCGGTATCCCACTGCATGACGCGCATGCGCTTCGTGCTGGTGGATGCCGCCAAGGCGGACACCGCCCAGATCGAACAGCTCCCCTCAGTGAAGGGAACCTTTACTCAGGCGGGCCAGTTCCAGGTCATCATCGGCAACGATGTGGCCAATTTCTACAACCAGTTCACCGCCTTCGCCGGCATTGAGGGCGTGAGCAAGGACGCGGTAAAAGCCGCCGCCAAGACCAATCAGTCTCCCATCCAGCGCATCATGGGCACCCTAGGTGAGATCTTCGCACCCATCATCCCCGCCCTGATCTGCGGCGGCCTGATCCTTGGCTTCCGCAACGTCATCGGCGAGATCAGCTTTTTTGGCGGCGGCACCCAGAGCCTGGCCGACGTGTCCCAGTTCTGGGCGGGCATGTACAGCTTCCTCTGGCTCATCGGCGAGGCGGTCTTCCATATGCTCCCCGTGGGCATCGTCTGGTCCATCACCAAGAAGATGGGCACCACCCAGATCCTGGGCATTATCCTGGGCCTGACTCTGGTCTCCCCCCAGTTGCTCAACGGTTTCTCAGTGGCCACCACCGCCGCCGAGGACATCCCGGTCTGGGACTTTGGCTTTCTCCAGGTGCAGATGATTGGCTATCAGGGCCAGGTCATCGCCGCCATGCTGGCGGGCTTTGTGCTGGTGTATCTGGAAAAGTTCTTTAAAAAGCACTGCCCCGAGGTAGTCAGCATGATCGTGGTGCCCTTCTGCTCCCTGGTGCCCGCGGTCATCATCGCCCACACCATTGTGGGCCCCATTGGCTGGCGTATTGGCGACGCCATCGCCACGGTCGTCAACCTGGGCCTCACCTCCAATGTGAAGTGGCTCTTTGCGGCCATCTTCGGTCTGGTCTACGCCCCGCTGGTCATGACCGGCCTGCACCACATGACCAACGCCATCGACTCCCAGCTGGTGAACCTCTACGGGGGCACCAACCTCTGGCCCATGATCGCCCTGTCCAACATCGCCCAGGGCTCCGCCGTGCTGGCCATGAGCGTTTTGCAGAAGAAGAACGAGCGGGCCCAGCAGGTGAACATCCCCGCGTGCATCTCCTGCTACCTGGGCGTCACCGAGCCCGCCCTCTTCGGCGTAAACCTGAAGTACGGCTTCCCCCTGGTCTGCGGCATGATCGGCTCGGCCTGCGCCGCGGTCATCTCCATCGGCACCGGCGTGTACGCCTACTCCATCGGCGTGGGCGGCCTGCCCGGCATCCTGTCCATCATGCCCCAGTACTGGCTCAACTTTCTCATCGCCATGCTGGTGGCCATCGTGGTGCCCTTTGTCCTGACCATCCTGGTGGGCAGCCGGAAGCTCTCGGCGGAGGACCGGGCCGGGAAGGCTCCCGCCGTCCCGGCGGAGCCCGCCCCCGAGGCTGCTCCAGAAGCCTCCTCCGCCCCCGCCGGCGCTCTGACTGTTGCCTCCCCCATCACCGGGCGCATCCTGCCCCTGGATGAAATTCCCGACCAGGTCTTCTCCCAGGGCGTGCTGGGGGAGGGCGTAGGCATTGACCCCACCGGCAATGTGGTGGTTGCCCCTGCCGACGCCACGGTCTGCTCCGTCATGGAGGAGAGCCGCCACGCCGTGGGCCTGACCCTGGACAACGGCGCAGAGCTGCTCATCCACGTGGGTATGGACACCGTGGCCATGGGCGGCGACGGCTTCCAGCTCCATGCGAAGGAGGGCGACCGGGTCCGCCGGGGCGAGAAGCTCATCACCTTTGACCCGGAGAAGATCAAGGCCGCCGGACACCCCACCATCACCGCTTTCATTGTCAGCGACCCCGGCGACACCACCCCCACCTTTACTACCGGTATGGACGCGGTGGCCGGCGAGACCCCGGTCATCCAGTTTTAAGGAGGGCGCCCCATGGCTGATTTCAAAAAAAGCACCGTCTATCAGATCTATCCCAAATCCTTCCTGGACACCAACGGGGACGGCCTGGGGGAACTCCGGGGTGTCACGGCCAAGCTGGACTACCTGAAGGAGCTGGGCGTGGACTACCTCTGGCTCACCCCCTTCTTCGTCTCCCCCCAGAACGACAACGGCTACGACGTGGCCGATTACCGCAGCATTGACCCCCGGTACGGGACCATGGACGACTTTGACGAGCTGGTCCGGGAGGCCGGGAAGCGGGGCATCGGCCTCATGCTGGACATGGTCTTCAACCACACGTCCACCGAACACGAGTGGTTCCAAAAGGCCCTGGCCGGGGACCCCAAATATAAGGACTATTATATTTGGAAGAAGGGCAGGCCCAATGGGGAGCCCCCCACCAACTGGGAGAGCAAATTCGGCGGAAACGCCTGGGAATACGTCCCCAAGTTTGACGAGTACTACCTCCACCTCTTCGACCGGACCCAGGCCGACCTGAACTGGGACAACCCGGAGGTCCGCTCTGAGGTGGCCGATGTGGTCCGCTTCTGGATGGCCAAAGGGGTAAAGGGCTTCCGCTTCGACGTCATCAACCTCATCAGCAAAGGCGCCTTTGAGGACGACCAGGAGGGGGACGGCCGCCGGTTCTACACCGATGGCCCCCGCATCCACCAGTACCTCCGGGAGCTCAACGAGGCCACGTTTGGTCAAGACCCGGGGATCATCACTGTGGGAGAGATGTCCTCCACCTCCATGGAGAACTGCTTCCGGTACGCCGGAGCCGAGAGCCATGAGCTCAGCATGGTCTTTTCCTTCCACCACCTGAAGGTGGACTTCATGGGCAACGAGAAGTGGGTATTGGTGCCTGCCGACTTCCACAAGCTCAAGGACATCCTCTTCTCCTGGCAGAAGGGCATGGCGGCGCACGACGCCTGGAACGCGGTGTTCTGGTGCAACCACGACCAGCCCCGGGTAGTCTCCCGCTTTGGGGACGAGGGCGCGTACTGGAAGCAGTCGGCCAAAATGCTGGCCAATGTCATCCACTGCCTGCGGGGCACCCCCTATATCTACCAGGGCGAGGAGATCGGCATGACCAACGCCGGCTTCACCAGCCTGTCCCAGTACCGGGATGTGGAGAGCCTGAACCATTTCCAGATCCTGCGGGACAAGGGCATGAGCGAGGAGAGCGCCTACAACATCCTGAAAGTCCACTCCCGGGACAACGCCCGCACCCCCATGCAGTGGGACGCCTCCCCCAACGGCGGCTTTACCGGCGGCACCCCCTGGATCAGCGTCAATTCAAACTGTAAGACCATCAACGCCGCTTCCCAGGTGGACGACCCGGACTCCATCTTCTCCCACTACCGGGCTCTGGTGCAGCTGCGCAAGGAGTACGACGTGATCGCTTACGGCGATTTTGAAGCTCTGGACCAGGCCCACCCCTCGGTGCTGGCCTACCGCCGCCGCTGGAAGGGGGATACCCTCTACTGCATCAGCAATTTCTACCCCAAGCCCTGCGCCTGGACCTGTCCTGAGGCCCTGGAAGGCTGTCAGGTTCTTCTGTCCAACTACCCGGACGCCAAGGCTTCCTCGACCCTGGAGCTGCGGCCCTACGAGTCCCTGGTGCTTCTGCGCCGGAGCTGAGCGTTCTCTCCCGGCTGCCCCGGTCCGTTCCCCGAACGGGCCGGGGTATTTTTCCTCTTGACTTTCACACCAAAATGTGTTAAAGTGCAGGTATCTTCCATCAGGAGGTAGCATTTATGCTCTGCACCACCGGTTATGCGTATGGCGATTACCGCTACTATTTTAGCAGCGGTCATTTTGCCTGCCCATAACCGGCCTGTCAGGATGGAAGTCCCGCCCCCGAATCGGGGGAGTTTCGGAACTGGAACCCGCGGCAGCCCAGTTGGGCGGCCGCGGGTTTTTTCACGCACAAAAAGAAAGGCAGGGAATTTCTATGGTCGTCATTATGAAACCACACTTTACCCCCGAGCAGCTCCAGGAGGCCATCCAGGCCATGAAGGCCGGGGGCGTCCAGGTCAACATCTCCAAGGGCGCCGAGACCACCGTGCTGGGCGCAGAGGGAGATGCGGCCCACATTGACCAGGAGCTGCTGGAACAGCTCCCCGGTGTCGAGCGGGTTATGCGGGTCACCGAGCCCTACAAAAAGGCCAACCGGAAGTACCACCCCGACGACACCGTCGTCGGCCTGGGCGCAGGCGCCCAGGTCGGGGGCAAACGCCTGGCCGTCATTGCCGGGCCCTGCTCCGTGGAGAACGAAGCGCAGATCACCGCCGTGGCCCGCTCGGTGCAGAAGAGCGGAGCCTGCGCCCTGCGGGGCGGCGCCTTCAAACCCCGCACCTCCCCCTACGCCTTCCAGGGCCTGGAGTGCCAGGGCCTGGAGCTCCTCCAGAGGGCCAAGGAGGCCACCGGCCTGCCCATCGTCACGGAAATCATGAGCACCGAGTATATCGAGCTCTTTGAGGAGTGCGTGGACGTCATCCAGGTGGGGGCCCGGAATATGCAGAACTTCGCCCTTCTGAAGGCCCTGGGCCGCCGGACCACCAAGCCCATCCTCCTGAAGCGCGGCCTCTCCTCCACCATTGAGGAGTGGCTCATGTCCGCCGAATACATCCTGGCCGGGGGCAACCCCAACGTGATTCTCTGCGAGCGGGGCATCCGCACCTTTGAGACCTACACCCGCAACACCTTGGATCTATCGGCGGTATTGGCGGTGAAGACCCTCTCCCTCCTACCGGTGGTGTTGGACCCCTCCCACGCCTGCGGGAAAGCCTGGATGGTGGAGCGCATGGCCATGGCGGCGGTGGCCGCCGGGGCCGACGGCCTGATTATCGAGGTCCACAACGATCCCAAAAACGCCCTGTGCGACGGGCAGCAGTCCCTGACCCCGGAGCAGTTCCAGGGCGTGATGGACCGCCTCGCGGCGCTGGCCCCCTGCGTTGGCCGGGAGGTGTGAGCCATGGAGGAGAAAAAACGCCTGGTCGTGGTGGGCCTGGGCCTGATCGGGGGCTCCCTGGCCCTGGCCCTGAAGGGCTTTGAGGATTATGAAATCGTAGGCGTAGACATTTCGGAGCCCACCCTGCGCTTTGCCGCCGAGCACGGCGTGGGCGATGCGGTCACCAGCGACGCCGCCAGCGTCCTCCCCGGCGCCGATGTGGTCGTGCTGGCCCTCCACCCCCGGGGCATCGTCCGTTTTCTCCAGGAACACCGGGACCGTTTCCGGCCTGGGAGTCTGGTTACCGACGTGTGCGGCGTCAAGACCGCCATTCTGGAGGGGGCACAGGTCCTGCCCGAGGGCGTGGACTTCATCGGCTGCCACCCCATGGCGGGCACCGAGTTCTCGGGCATTGAGCACGCTTTTGCCGAAATGTTCCAGGGCAGCCACCTGATCCTGGTCCCCCGGGAGAGCAGCGCGCCGGAGCATGTCGCCCTCCTGGAGCGGCTGGGGGCGTACCTCGGGTGCCGGGATGTGTACCGGACCACCGCTCAGGAACACGACGCCATGATCGCCTATACCAGCCAGCTCATGCACATCATCGCCGTGAGCGTATGCGACGACCCCATGCTCTTTGCCTGCCGGGGATTCGAGGGCTCCTCCTTCCGGGGCTGCACCCGGGTGGCCGCCCTGGATGTGGGGCTTTGGACCGAGCTCTTCTCCATGAACCGCCCTGCCCTCACCGCCGCTCTGGACCGGCTCATCGGCCACCTGAGCGCCTACAAAGAGGTGCTGGACCAGAACGACCCCAAAGCCCTGGCCGAAAAGCTCTCCGTCTCCGCCGCCCGAAAGCGGAAGATGGACCTGCCCGGCCCGGACCTGCTGGAGTAACGCCCGGCGGCCTCCGGGAAAACATACAGCAAAAACAGCATGTGCCCCGTTCCGGCACATGCTGTTTTTTTAGGCGTGCAGGCATCCTTCGCCCCCCATCAGCGCGGTCATCTCTTCTATGCGCTCCAGAGGGAAGGGAGGCTGGGACAAGGGTTTCATGGCGATCGACATCAGCTTCATAGGGTTGTCGTCCGCAGCCACCCGGTTGGAGCTCAAATGGCCGCAGCGCCGGCAGCGGTGGATAATCGCCCACTCTCCGTTCTTGCGCACCCACACCCCCACCGGGTCCATGATACCACCGCAGTCGGACGCCCGGTCCCCGGGTTCCACATCGACATGTAAGCTGCACAGGCAGTTGGGACAGTGGTTGCGGTGACCGCTGCCCGCTCCGGCCGCCACCACCAACCGCCCGCATACCTTGCAGGTAAAGCTGTCCTTGCACGGATGGGTCTTATAATAGCCCTTTTCCAAGGATCTTCTCTTGTTCTCGCGATTCATGATACATTCTCCTTAAAATTTGGAAGGTCACAACCGGGCGTTGAGATATTTCTTGAGCGCGTCCCGGTATTTCTGCGTCAGGCGCAGGTACTCCTGCTGTTCCTCCGGCGTCCACTCATTCCAAATTGCATTTTCAATTTCAAACAGAGGGTCGATTTTTTCCCTGGCATACGCCTCCCCCTTTTCTGTCAGGCAGACGAGGGTATTGCGCCCTCTGCCCGGTTCCAGATAGGCGATCCCCTCTTGTTCCAGCTTCCGAACGGCTGAATTGATCGTCTGCCTGCTGATGCCGGTCAACCGGCTGATCTCGCTCTGGGAGCAGCCCGCCCCTTTTTCGCGGATCACATATAAGATATTCTGTACACTGTCCGAGACCCCCATCTTTACGGCCGCTTCGTGGTATAGGGCATTGATCTCTCCGGCTAAGTAGGTATATTCGCCCGCTTTTAAATAGTGCATCCTTCCGCCCTCCATTATGTACGATTTCGTACAAGTAATATTATATCCGATTTCGGATATCTGTCAACCTTTTTTTCCACAAAAGAAAAACTCTATGTAAATAGGAACTTCCCATTTACATAGAGTTTTCACATAGGTCCACCTTTTCCCGCTCAGGATGCCTGAACCATGTCCGTCATCTCGAGGGTGATGGGGGTCGTATAGGGATTGAGCATTTCGTTGAGGATGTCCAGAACCTCCTCCGGGTAGAGCTCATAACAGTAGGTCCAGCCGTGATAGGTCACTGTGCCGTCCCCGGGCAGGGTGGCAGTGCGCAGGCCGGAGGACAGGTCAAAGCCCAGAGCCGGCTCCACAAACCAGAGCATCTCCCCCAGCTCCAAGTCGGTCTCCACATGCTCGGAGATCAGCTCCAGATAGCCGGGGATCTTGTCCGGCTGGGCGAGCATCTTCTGGGCGATCAGGGTCAGGATCTGCTGCTGGGTCTGGGTCCGCTCTACATCGGTATAGGCCACCTGGATCTTGCCCTCGTTGTTGTGGCGGAACCGGCAGACCTCCATGGCCTCCTGGCCGTCCAGGTGGGTCATGCCCCTCTGAAAATGAATGTGCAGATCCTGGGTGGGGTCGTCGTAGTCCATATACACCGGGATCTCAAAGTCCACGCCCCCCACCATATCCACCAGCTCGGGGAAGGTGTCCACCTCGATGGCCACATAGTAGTCGATGGGGATGCCCAGCAGGTCGGAGACCGCCTCCTTGAGCTCCTCAATGCCGTAGTGGTAGGAGCTGTTGATTTTATAATAGCGGTTCCCGCCGGGGGACGCCCGGTCCACCAGCGTGTCCCGGGGGATGGAGACCAGCCCCGCCTGCTGGTTCACCGTGTCATACATGGCCACCATGATGGAATCGGCGTTGCCGCTGGCCTCATCCGGACAGGTGAGCAGGACGGTATACGTCCCCTCCTTTCGGGTCAGGCCCTGGGGTTCCCCCGAGTTCTCCGGGCCCTGGGGTACGGAGGCCGCTGGCGGCGAGGCTGGGTCCTGGGCCATGGTCGGCTCCCGCTTTATCACATGATAGACCACATACAGCGCCACCACCACGGCGGACAGCGCCACCAGCAGTCCGTACAGTGTCCCCGCAACCCGGCGCAGGAAGGATTTTTTCCGGCGCAGTACCCGTTTTCCCATGGAGCAAGGGCCCCTTTCTTTCCATACATCCTGATTATGTCAACAGTCAGCATGAAATAGTATACCGAAAAAAGTGACGCTGGGCAAGCTCCAATTTTCGAATTTCATATTTTCGTAAGAACTCTCCGCCCTCAGGGGTTGCGGCACAGAGTCGCCAGCACCGCCGACGTAAGGGAGTTCACCGCCGCTATCAGGTCGGTGAGCAGCTGGTTCTGCTCCATGAGGGTCTCCAGGATGCGGGTCTGGACGGGGTCCCTCGCCTCCTGACAGGGCCGCTGGGATGCCGGCGCTACCGGATATGTATAGCGGCGCATAGGCTCTCCGTCGGCATCCCGCCCGGCAGACAGAGCCCGTCCGGCCTGGAGCAGCGCCTGGGCATCCTGCCGGGCCCGCTCCTCCCGGGACCGGGCGCAGTGGGATGATTGCTTCATATGGCTGCCTCCTTTCCACTGGTTGGATACCCCATGCTATGCGCCCGGCCTGTCCGCCGCGCCCTTGACTTTTTCTCGTAAAGTGTGTAAAGTATTAGACCAAAGGGTTTAGGTAAGATCCGCCCTGTTTTTTTAGATCAACCGGTTAAACTGGGCGTATGTCTCCATTGCGCAGGTCCATTTCGTTTCCATTTTGTTATGAGATAGCTGTAATATACGGAAAGGATTGTGATTTTCATGAAATCTCGCACCTGGGTTGCCCTGACTCTGGTAACGGCTCTGCTCACCGGGCTACTGGCCGGCTGCGGCGGCAGCGCCCAGCCCACCGCGGAGCCCACACCCTCTCCCTCTGCGGAGGCTGCCGCCCCAACGCCCTCTCCCACCCCGGAGGCCCAGCGTCCAGTGGTCAGCCTGGCCATGCTCAACGGCCCCACCGGCATGGGCGCCGCCAAGCTCCTCTCTGACAACACCGCCGGCACCACCCTCAATCAATATCATGTGGAGGTGGCCGCCCAGCCCACCGACCTGACTGGAAAGCTCACCAGCGGCGAGGTAGACATCGCCGCCCTGCCCACCAATGTGGCCGCCAACCTCTACAACAAGACTGGCAGCATCCAGATGCTGGCCCTCAATACCCTGGGCGTTCTCTATATCCTGGAAAACGGCGATACGGTCCACTCCTTTGCCGATTTGGCGGGCCGGACCATCTACGCCACCGGCCAGGGGGCCAATCCGGAGTATGTGCTGGACTATTTGCTCACCCAAAACGGGCTGGACCCGGACACCGATGTGGACGTGCAGTGGATGACCAGTGAGGAAGTACAGGCCCGGATGGTCTCCGGCGAGGCCGAGCTGGCCATGCTGCCCGTGCCCGCCGCCACCGCCGTGATGATGCAGAACAGCGATGTGCGCGCCGCCATCGACTTCAACACTGCCTGGGAGGAGTCGGGCGCCGAGGGGGTGTTCACCATGGGCTGCGTGGTGGCCCGCACGGAATTCATCCAGGAAAATCCCCAGGCTGTGGAAAACTTCCTGGAGGAGTACGCCGCTTCCATTGACTTTGTGAAGAACAACCCGGAGGAGGCCGCCCCCATGGTGGTGGAGGCCGGCATTGTCCCCAAGGAGCCCATCGCCGTGGCCGCCATCCCCCAAGCCAACCTGGTCTGCATCACCGGCAGCGACATGCTCTCCATCCGGGATTACTATGCGGTGCTCTATGCCGCCGACCCCGACTCCATTGGCGGGGCCAACCCGGACGACGGCTTCTTCTATCTGCCCTGAGCGGACGGATGAAGCGTTGGAGGCGTTTTTTGGCCAGGGGGGTCCTCCCCCTGGCCTTTTGGCTGCTGGTGTGGCAGGGGGCAGTCTGGTACTTACAGGAGGTCCAAGGCATCCAGACCACACTGATCCTCCCCGGCCCCCTTCTGGTGGCCCGGACATTGGCGGAGCTGGCGGGGACAGCGGACTTCTGGCGTACCGCCCTCATGAGCCTGCTGCGCATTTTCGCCGGGCTGCTCTGGGGCGTATTGGCCGGGGCGGCCCTGGGGGCGGCTACCCGGGCCTCCCGGTGGGCCGGCTGGCTGCTCTCTCCGGCGGTGCGGGTCATACGGGCCACTCCGGTGGCCTCTTTCAGCCTGCTGGTCATCCTGTGGGCCCCTACGGGCTGGGTACCGGTGGTGGTCTCGGGCCTAATGGTCTTACCGGTAGTCTGGGGCAATGTCTCCCGGGGCATCGCCCAGACGGACCCGCTCCTGCTGGAGGCCGCCCGCGCCTATCGCTTCGGCCGGTGGAAGACGGTGCGCCTGGTGTACGTCCCCTCGGTGCTGCCCTATTTCGCCAGCGCCTGCCATACCGCCCTGGGCCTGGCCTGGAAGGCCGGGGTAGCCGCCGAGGTCCTCTGTGTCCCCCGGCTGGCCATCGGCACTCAGGTATATTTTTCTAAAATCTATTTGGAGACGCCGGCCCTGTTCGCCTGGACCCTGGTGGTCCTGGTGCTCAGCTTCCTGTTGGAGCGGGCGCTCGGGGGGCTGCTGAGCCGTCTGGAAGGGGGGATCGGCCGTGAAGATTGAGGGCATGACGGCGGGCTACGGCGGCCGCGCTATTTTGGAGGACTTTTCTCTCTCCTGGCCCGATACGGGGATCACCGCCCTCTCCGGGCCCTCCGGGTGCGGCCAGACCACCCTGCTGCGCTGTCTAGCGGGGCTGCTGCCCTGCACGGTCCGGACCCTGGAGCTGCCGGAGCGGCCGGTCATCCTCTTCCAAGAGGACCGCCTTCTCCCCTGGCGGACGGCAGAGCAGCACGTGACCGACGTCCTCCCCCGCGCCCGCTGGGGAGAAGCGGGGGAGTGGCTCGCCCTGGTCGAACTGGAGGGGGAAGGGGCCCATTACCCCCGGGAACTCTCCGGGGGCATGCGCCGGCGGCTGGCCCTGGCCCGGGCGCTGGCCTGCGGCGGGGGACTCTACCTGCTGGACGAGCCCTTTACCGGCGTGGACGAGGCCCGGACCGCACGCATCCTGGCGCGCATTCGGACCCTGGGCACGCCGGTGCTCCTCTCGGGGCACGAGGCCGCTCTGGTAACCCTGGCTGATACGGTGATCCCCCTCTCTGGGCCGCCGCTGCGCCCCGCTGGACCGGCGGAAAATCCTGCCTGCCGTTTTTAAAGATTTTATGAAGATTCCCTTCAAAAGTTCGAAATACCAGTTGCGTTTTCGGACTTTTGTGGTATCATAAGGACTGCTGAGCCGTCCCCTTTCCAGCCGGCCGTCCAGCGCAAACTCGTCCGCAGGAGGCTTATCACCTATGCACCTACCTTCCATCGTCCGGAGGCGCGGGGAGCGCCGCTTCCACTACCCGAAGCTCCCCCTCACAGAGCGCCAAGCCGTGTGGCTTTCCCGGCTTTTTTTCCTGCTGGGACCGCTGGTCTCCTATATGATGGTGGAGATCCTCAACAGCAACAACCCCTGGGGCTTTACCTCCCTCCAGCTGGCCCTCAATCTGGTGTGGTACTACATGGGGGAGATCTTCTTTTATTTCGTCCTGGGCAACCGGGAGCGGGCTATCCGTGCGGCCATGTTTTTCGCCTGGGCCATCGGCATCATTAACAGCTACGCCTACCGCTTCCGGGGGCGGACCATTTTCCCCAGCGATATTGTCACCATCCGCACCGCCCTGAACGTGGCGGGCAATTACAATTACATGCCCGGAGCCAAAGAGCTGCTTACCCTGGCCATTTTGGCGGCCTTCTGGGCGGTCCTGGCCCTGCTGCCCACCCCCAAAGGGCGGCAGCCCTTCTCTTGGAAGCTCTTTGTTCCCTCCCAGGTCCTGTGCCTCTCCTTTCTCTGGATGTTCTTCTGTACCAATACCGTCTCCGACGCGGGCATCTCCCCTTCTATGTGGACCACCCGGGGCAACGGTTTGGCCTTGAATTTCTCTCTGTGCGTGCGCTACAGCTGGGTCACGCCCCCGGACGGCTACTCCGCTCAGGCGATGGAGGCCGTGGCGGAGCAGCATCCCTCGGATGAGGCGGCGGAGAGCGCCGCCTCGGACGGGGGTACCCGTCCGGTGAACCTGATCGTCATCATGAACGAGTCCTTCTCCGACCTGAGCGTTCTGCCCGGTGTGGAGACCAATCAGGATGTGATGCCCTTCTTCCACTCCCTCCAGGAGAACACCGTCAAGGGCTATGCCTACTCCTCGGTCTTCGGCGGCACCACCGCCAATTCCGAGTACGAGTTCCTTACCGGCAACACCACCGCCTTCCTTCCCGCAGGCACCGTGCCCTACCACATGTACATCAGCAGCAACGAGCCCGGCCTGGCCCGGCAGATGGGCGATCTGGGCTACCGCACCGTGGCGATGCACCCCTATTATTCCTCCGGATGGAACCGGGTGGCCGTCTATGAGGACATGGGCTTTGACGAACAATATTTTCTGGAGGATTTTACCTATACGGAGGATGACATCATCCGGGAGTACCTCTCCGATGAGGCTGACTACGAAAACCTCATCGCCCGCTATGAGGCCAAGGAGGCGGGCGAACCCCTGTTTCTCTTCAATGTGACCATGCAGAACCACAGCGGCTACACCGGCGAGTGGACCAACCTGTCCCGGGAAGTCTGGCTCACCTGGGCATATGAGGGGCAATTTGATACGGTGGACCAATACCTGAATCTGATCTACCAGAGCGACCAGGCCCTGGAAACATTGATCTCCTATTTCTCCCAGGTGGAGGAGCCCACCCTGATCTGCCTCTTCGGCGACCACCAGCCCCAGGTGGACACGGAGTTTTACGACGCCGTTCTGGGGGCCGAAGTGGACTTCCTGGCCCCCGCCACTGCGCAGAAGAAGCAGATGGTCCCTTTCCTCATCTGGGCCAACTACGACATTCCCGAGTCCGATGGGGTCCAGCTCTCCCTGAACTATCTCTCCTCCCTGCTCACCGAGATCGCTCAGCTCCCCCAGACCGGCTATCAGAAGTACCTGAAGGCGCTCTGGCAGCAGCTCCCTATTATCAATACGGTGGGCTATGTGGACAATCAGGGTGAATGGGTCCACACCGCCGACGAGGAGGAGCTCTCCTCCGCCGCCCAGAGCGCCCTGGACGGGTACAAACAGGTGCTCTACAACAATATTTTCGACAAGTCCAACCGGCCCGCCGGGTTTTTCACCCTGCGCTCCGCCGGAGATTAAAGCGGCCCCGCCCGGAGCTTGAGATCCGGGCGGGGCGTTTTTGGGCCTGGCACATGGGGCGCAGCCTCCAACCCTCCTGCTTGCGGGGGAAAGGCGGGCGTGGTACACTGGAACAAATGGAGAAATTGGGGGAATTTTCATGGAACTTGCCTACCGCCCCGGAGGCGCTGTCCGCGCCTGCTTTTTTAGTCCCACCGGGACCACCCGCACAGTGGTCTCTGCTGTTGCAGACGTTCTGGCCCGGGCGCTGGGCGCTCTGTCGGAGCCGTTCGATTTCACTTTGCCCGCCGCCCGCAGCGCCCCGCCCCCTATAGGGCCGGGGGATGTGGCGGTGGTGGGCCTGCCGGTGTACGCCGGACGGCTGCCCAATCTGATGCTGCCCTATCTGAACACCTGGGCAGGCCGGGACGCCCTGGCCGTACCGGTGGTCCTCTTCGGCAACCGGAACTTCGACGACGCCCTGATGGAGCTACGGGAGGTACTGGAATGCCGGGGCTTCCACACGGCGGCGGGAGCCGCCTTTGTGGGGGAGCACGCCTTCTCCACCACGCTGGCCGCCGGGTGCCCGGACGGGGAGGACCTGGCCCGGGCCCGGGATTTCGGCCGCGCTGTGGCCCAAAAGCTGCGCTCCGGGCCCTTTGAGAGCCCCGTTCCGGTCCCCGGCCGTAACCCCGCGGGCCCCTACTACCAGCCCCGGGACCGCGTCGGCCGGCCCATCGACATCCGCAAAGTCAAGCCCAAGGTCTCCTCCGCCTGCATCCGCTGCGGCCGCTGCGCGGCGGTCTGCCCCATGGGGGCCATTGATCCGGCCGACGTGGCCCAGTGTCCCGGCGTGTGCATCAAGTGCGGCGCCTGCGTCAAAGGCTGCCCGGTCCAGGCCCGGTATTACGACGACCCCGGCTACCTCTACCATAAGCGGGAGCTGGAGCTGGGCTACCCCGGCCGGGCCCAGGTGCAGCTGTTTCTGTAATTTTTTCCGCTGGAGAAAAATTTTTTGTGCAGCCCTCTTCCCAAATCAACTTCATTGTGTTAATATACTAAAGTGACAGCGCTGTACTGTGCTGGATTCCCTGAAACAACACGATGGAGGATACGGAAATGAAAGAAAAACTGCTTGCACTCGCCCTGGCCGGCGCCATGGGCCTGACTCTGGCCGCCTGCTCCGGCGGCGGGACCGCCTCCGCACCCAGCAGCGCCCCCTCCGGCACGCAGGAGAGCGCCGCCCCTGCTGAGAGCGACCTGGCCTATGTCCAGGACAAGGGCACCCTGGTGGTGGGCATTACCTACTTCGCCCCCATGGACTACAAGGAGGAGGGCAGCGACGAGTGGATCGGCTTTGATGCCGACTTGGCCAAGGCTTTCGCCGAGAGCCTTGGCGTGGACGTGGAGTTCCAGGAGATCACCTGGGACTACAAGGTGGAGGAGCTGAACTCCCGGGCCATCGACTGCGTGTGGAACGGCATGACCCTCACCGACGACGTGCTCTCCGCCATGGGCACTTCCACCCCCTACTGCACCAACTACCAGACTCTGGTCTACTCCGCCGGCCGGGCCGCGGAATTTGAGGGCCTGACCAGCCTGGAGGGCCTGAACATCGCCGTGGAGTCCGGCTCCGCCGGCGAGGATGCCGCCGAGGCTCTGGGCGCCACTACCGTGCCGGTCCAGGCCCAGTCCAATGCCCTGATGGAGGTCTCCGCCGGCACCTCCGACGCCGCCGTCATCGATGTGCTGATGGCCGCCGAGATGACCGGCGAGGGCACCAGCTACAGCGACCTGGTCTACAGCCTGAACCTGAACGAGGCCCAGGACCTGCCCTCCGAGGAGTACGGCGTGGGCTTCCGGCAGGGCTCCGACCTGGTGGATGCATTCAACACATTTTGGGCGGAGAAGGTGGCCGACGGCACCGTGTCGGACACCGCCACCACCTACGGCCTGCAGGACGCCGTGATCCTGGACTAAGTCCCAATACAGCGGGCGCTGTGCGCGCAGCCAAGGCAGAGGGCGGGTTCGCCCTCTGCCTTTGGACGGCTTTTCCCCCTGATCACACCATCCGGAGAGGACGATACCATGCTTGAATTTTTTACTTCCAGCACCTTTCAAACGGTGATATCCGCCCTGAACAGCGGCTTCCTCAAGACCCTCCAGCTGTTCTTCATCACCCTTGTGGGGGCGCTGCCTCTGGGCCTGATCATCAGTTTCGGCTCCATGAGCCGCTTTGCTCCCCTGCGGTGGGTCACCCGCACGGTGGTGTGGGTCATCCGCGGCACCCCTCTGGTGCTGCAGATCATCGCGCTGTTCTATGTGCCCGGGATACAGAAGTGGTTCAACTGGCCCAGCGGCGAGTCGGGCCGGATGCTGGCCGTGTGCGTGGCCTTCATCATCAACTACGCCTGCTACTTCTCGGAAATCTACCGGGGCGGCATCCAGGGCGTGCCCAAGGGGCAGCAGGAGGCCGGTCTGGTGCTGGGCATGACCCGGCGGCAGATCTTCTTCCACGTCACGCTCCTGCAGATGATCAAGCGCATCGTCCCCCCCATCTCCAATGAGATCATCACCCTGGTCAAGGACACCTCTCTCGCCCGGGTCATCGCGCTGCAGGAGGTCATCTGGATGGGCGAATCCTTTATGAAGGGCAACTCCGGCATCGCGGGGCTGACCTGGCCGCTGTTCTTTACCGCGGTATACTACCTGATCTTCAGCGGCATCGTCACGGTGCTTCTGGGCAAGCTGGAGCGCAAGCTCTCCTTCTTTCAGTAACTAGGAGGACCGGATATGGCAATCTTAGAGGTACATCACATCGAAAAACATTTCGGCGCCACCCGTGTGCTGGAGGATATCAGCTTCTCTCTGGAGCAGGGGCAGGCCCTGGCCATCATCGGCTCCTCGGGCAGCGGCAAGACTACCCTGCTGCGCTGCCTCAATTTTCTGGAAAAGCCCGACCGCGGCTCCATCTCAGTGGGCGGGTCGGTCATCTTTGACGCAGACAATCCCGCCACCCAGCGGGAGAGCGAGGTGCGGAAAAAACGCCTCCACTTCGGCCTGGTGTTTCAATCCTTCCACCTCTTTCCCCAGTATACCGCCCTGCGGAACGTGACCCTGGCCCGGGAGCTGCTGGCCCAGGAGCAGCCCGACTTTAAGCAGAACAAGAAGCAGATCTTGGAGCAGATCGAGGCCGAGGGCCGGGAGCTGCTGGCCAAAATGGGCCTCTCCGAGCGCGCCGGCCACTACCCCAGCCAGCTCTCCGGCGGGCAGCAGCAGCGGGTTGCCATCGCCCGGGCTCTGGCCCTCCACCCGGACATTCTCTGCTTTGACGAGCCCACCTCCGCCCTGGACCCGGAGCTCACCGGAGAGGTTCTCAAAGTCATCCGCTCCCTGGCCGAGCAGAAGACCACTATGATTATTGTCACCCACGAGATGGCCTTTGCCCGGGACGTGGCGGACGAGGTGGTCTTTATGGACGGAGGAGTCATTGTCGAGAAAGGCCCCGCCCGGCAGGTCATTGAGCACCCCCGGGAAGAGCGCACCCGGCAGTTCCTCTCTCGCTATCAGGGCTAACGCATTCCGGCGCCCCGGTCTTGCACCGGGGCGTGTCTTTTTGCTTTCGCGCTCTTGTGGCGGGGCCCGGGAGGCATTATAATGGGAGCAGAAACAGCGAAAAGGAGCAATGTCCCATGGAGGAATTCTTTCTGCCCGTCCTCTCGCACTTCCTCAACGGAAATTTCTGGACCGCCAGCGCCGGCCGGATGCGCTATCGGGCCGTCCCGTCGGAGGACAAGAGCACCCTGACCGCCCAAGTTTGGGAGGGTCCTTATGGCTTTGCGTTCAGCCAGATTGAGGAGGAGGCCGCTTTCCCCCTCTCTCAGGAGGGACTGGACGCGCTGCGGGCCTGGGCGGTGGGTTGGGCAGAGACGATCAACGCCCGCCCCCGCCGCACTCTGGCCGAGGACCTGGCGCGCCGGGAGGCCGCCCTGGCCCAAAAAGCCGCCCCCAGGCCCGGGCAGAACCCGTAAACGCCCGCTTTCCCCTTGTCAGAAGGCCCCTTGTGGGATATAATGGTTTGATTTCAATTGACATTTATTTGGAAAGGGTGTATGACCCATGACTGACAGCAGCATCCACGACTATCTGGTCCCCGGCCGCCGGGCCCATCTGGTGGGCATCGGCGGGGTGTCCATGGCTCCCCTGGCCGAGGTCCTCCACGGCATGGGGATGACGATCACCGGCTCCGACATGCGGGAGAGCCCCGCCGTGGACCATCTGCGGTCCCTGGGCGTCCCCGTAGCCATTGGGCAGCGGGCGGAGAACGTGGCGGGGGCTGAGCTGGTCATCCGCACCGCCGCCGCCCACGACTCCAACCCCGAAATTGCCGAGGCCCACCGGCTGAGCATCCCCGTCTATGAGCGGGCCCAGGCCTGGGGGTCCATTATGCGCGCCTACCGCAATGCCCTGTGCATCGCCGGCACCCATGGCAAGACGACCACCACTTCCATGTGCACCCATATCGCCATGGCCGCCCACGCTGACCCCACCGTCATGATTGGCGGCACCCTCCCCCTTCTGGGCGCGGGCCACCGGGTGGGGCATGGCGACACCATCATCCTGGAGAGCTGCGAGTACTGCAACTCCTTCCTCCATTTTTACCCTACCATCGCCGTGATCCTAAACATTGAAGCCGACCACCTGGACTTTTTCAAGGATCTGGATGATGTGGAGCATTCCTTCCGGGCCTTTGCCGACCGGGTACCCGCAGATGGCTTCATCATCGCCAACCGGGACGATGCGAACACCATGCACACCCTGATTGGGGAGAAGCGCCGGATGCTCACCTTTGGCCTGGAGGAGGGGGATGTCCACGGGGAGAACCTTACCTGGCACAATGGCTTCCCCGCCTTCGACGTAGTGGTTCAGGGGGAGCCCTTCGCCCATGTGGAACTCCAGGTGCCGGGGCTGCACAATGTAAAGAACGCCCTGGCTGCCGCGGCCGCCGCCTGGGTCCTCCACTTCCCCGCCTCCGCCGTGGAGCAGGGGCTCTCCGCCTTCCTGGGGGCAGGGCGCCCCTTTGAGCGGAAAGGGGAGTACCACGGTGCGGCGGTCTACGACGACTATGCCCACCATCCCGGGGAGCTGGAGGCCCTCTTCGCCGCCGCCCGGCAGCTCCACTACCAGCGCCTGATCTGCGCCTTCCAGCCCCACACCTACTCCCGGACCAAGGCCCTCTTCTCCGACTTCGTCCGGGTCCTGCGGGAGCCCGATGTGACCATCCTGGCCGAGATCTACGCCGCCCGGGAGACCAATGAGCTGGGTATCTCCTCCGCCGACCTGGCCCGGGAGATCCCCGGCAGCCGCTACTGCGCCACCCTGGAGGAGGTCACCGCCTGCCTGCGGGAGCTGGCCCGGCCGGGAGACCTGATCCTCACCGTGGGGGCGGGGGACATCTATACCGCCGGGGAGGCTCTCCTGCGGGAGGGATAAAGAAGCCCTTTCTCTTCCCATTTTGGTGTGTTATAATGGGGGGCGGACTTGTTCCGCCCCCCTAACTCTTTTCCGGAGGAACCGCGATGCTGTTCAATTCACTGGACTTTCTCATCTTCTTCCCCGTCGTCACCCTCTTCTATTTCGTCCTCCCCCACCGGGTGCGCTGGGTATGGCTGCTCATCGCCAGCTATTATTTCTATATGTGCTGGAATCCCCGCTATGCCCTGTTGATGCTCACCTCCACCGCCATCACCTTCCTGAGCGGCGTGCTCATCCACCGCTCCAACCAGATTCCCGACGCCAAGCGCCGCGCCTGGATGCGCAGGCTCTGGGTCGCTCTGAGCTTTGGGAGTAATCTGGCCATCCTCTTCTTCTTCAAATACTGGGGCTTCTTCTGGGACAACCTGGAGGCGGTGTTCGCTCTGGGCGGGATCGCCCTGCACCGTCCGGTCTTTGATGTTATTTTGCCGGTGGGCATCTCCTTTTACACCTTCCAGGCCCTGAGCTATACCATGGACGTGTACCGGGGGGAGATCGAGGCTGAGCCCAATTTCTTCCGCTATGCTCTCTTTGTCTCCTTTTTCCCCCAGCTGGTGGCCGGCCCTATCGAGCGCTCCAAGAACCTTCTGCTCCAGGTCCACGAGCGCCATACCTTTGACGCCCAGCGGGCCCGGGACGGGCTGCTGCTGATGCTCTGGGGCCTGTTTCAGAAGATGGTGGTGGCCGACCGGGTGGCCATTGTGGTGGACAACGTCTTTGACAACTATGCCGCCATGCCCGCCTGGGCGGTGATTTTAGCTGTGGTCCTCTTCGCCTTCCAGATCTACTGCGACTTTGGCGGCTATTCCAACATCGCCATCGGCGCGGCCCAGGTCATGGGCTTTCGCCTGATGGAGAACTTCCGTCAGCCCTATTTGTCCCAGTCCTGCGGGGAGTTCTGGCACCGCTGGCACATCTCCCTCTCCACCTGGTTCCGGGACTACCTCTATATCCCGCTGGGGGGCAACCGGAAGGGGACGGCCCGGAAATATGTGAACAATCTCATCACCTTCACTGCCTCCGGCCTTTGGCACGGGGCCAGCTGGAACTATGTGGTCTGGGGGGCTCTCAACGGCGTGTATCAGGTGCTGGGCGGCATCCTCCGCCCCGTGCGGGAGCGCTTGTGCGCTGCCCTGCACCTGCCCACCAGGACCCTGGTATGGAAAGCGGTGCGCATCGCCCTGACCTTTGTGCTCATCGACTTCGCCTGGCTTTTCTTCCGGGCCCCTTCTTTCTCCACCGCTCTGGACATCCTGGCTCATGTGGCCGCCGGGGGCGCGGCGGCGGCAGAGGGTTTCTCCCTGGGACTGGGCGGGGCCGAGCTGCGGGTGATGCTCCTCTCTCTGGCGGCACTTTTTGCGGTGGACCTGTGCAACAGCGCTGGAATCCAGGTGCGCCGGTACCTGCTGCGCCTGCCGCTGCCGGTGCGGTGGGTCTGTTATCTGGCTGTGGTCTATGTGATCCTGATTTTCGGCATCTACGGGCCTGATTTCTCCGAGTCCCAGTTTATCTACTTCCAGTTCTGAGGTGGCGCCATGACTTCCAACAAGAAATTTTTTCTCAGCGCCCTGGCCCTGCTCCTCATTTTCCTGCTGACGGCGGGCCCGGTGACTTGGCTCTTTGCCCGCAAGTCCCTGGAGCCCCCCTGGGACATGTCCAACAAGGTGGGGGGGTTCTTCAACGAACCGGAGGGGGAGTTCTCCGTCCTTTTCTTCGGCTCTTCCCATGTCTACGCCTCGGTCTCCCCCCTGGAGCTGTGGTACAACACAGGAATCAAAAGCTATGTCTTTGCCACCCAGCTTCAGCCCATGTGGGCCACCTACTACTATGTGAAGGAGGCCCTCAAGACCCAGGACCCCCAGCTCATCGTGGTCGAGTGCAATATGATGGGGGATGATCAGAAGTACTACGACGACGGGGTGAACTTCTCCTTCATGGACGACCTGCCCCTGTCCCTGGACAAAATCAAGCTGGCCATGGTCTCCGCCCCAGCGGGGGAGCGGGCTCCCCTGGTGTGGAATTTTATGAAGTACCACAGCCGCTGGGACGAGCTGGAGGACGCCGACTACCACACCCGCCGTTCCGATCTGCACGACTCCTATAAGGGCCATGTGCTCCTGCCCGACCGGCAGGTGGCCGCACCGGAGACCATCCCCATGGAGGCAGGGGAGAGCGGCGCCCTGCTGGAGAAGAATGTGGAATACCTGGTGAAGATCATTGAGCTGTGCGAAGCTGAAGGCATTGACCTCTGGCTGATCAAATCTCCCTCTAACACCGCCCTGGAGGAGACCCAGGCCCTGCGCATGGAGTCGGTGGGGGAGCTGGCCGCCGCCTACGGGGTACCCTTTGACGATTTCAACGGCTCCTACGAAGCCATCGGCCTGACCACTGCCGACTTCTATGACCAGCGCCATCTGACGGGGGTGGCCGCGGCACGGTTCACCGACTATCTCAGCCTTCTCATCAGCCAGCGCTATCCTGACTTGGCCGCCGACTCAGGCGACGAGGCGTGGGCCGCTGACTACGAGGCCTACCGCCAGACCCTGGCCAGCTACACCTAAAGCAAAACACACGTATCCAAGGGGACAAGTCCCCCTGGCATACGTGTGTTTTTGCGCTTGCCGGCCGCCTGGATCGGGAACTTCTGGTCAGGGACGCTCAAAAAAAGGAGGCTCACGCTCCCCATCTGGCACTGAACCTGGATGGTCTTGTCTGCTCCGCAGTCAATGGGCACATCCCCGTGCATGCCGGCATACGCTTCCCCGCCCAGCTCAATATGGCCCAGCTCATACTCCAGCTCATAGTTGAAGTCCTCCTCGCTCCCCGCCAGCTCTAAGGTCGTTTTCCCCTGGAACTGCTCCACTCGGGCCGTCTCTTCTAAATACCCGGAGTAATAAATACTTCCTTTATCGCAATTAGTGGTTAATTCGTTGGTATGGAGCCCCTCTGCTGTCAGCGCCCCGCCGGTCACCGACAGCTCCACGCTCTGAAAAAGGTACTCCGCCGGGACCGTCACAACAAGATGGTTTTCATACGCTGCGGTCACCACATAAACCCCATCCTCTATGTACGCCTCGCAGGTGTTGCCGCTTAATTCTGACACGCCAAATGCCTCGCCCTCTACGAGCTCCAAAGTGCCAAGCTGCACGGAGCAGCGAAGGCCCGTAATCTCACTTTTTGCCTCCGCCTCTTGACGGCTCGCCCCATTTTCCTCCGGAGCCTCTGTTTCTGAAGTCGCGTTATCGTCGGATTGCCCCGGCCGAGATGGTTCTTGGGAGAAAGCCGGTGCAGCGGCATGCTCCGCACCATATCTTTGATAGAGGTAACATACCGCGACAGCAAGGATCGTTACAGCAAGCAGTAAAAACGCCATAAGAAACCCTGTCAGTTTTTTCATCTTCTTAATTCCTCCTTTGTTTCATTTTACACCGCATCTCCCCTCTGATGTAAGTTTTTTGGGAATATAAATGAAAATTTTGTTTCTTTTTAACAATTCTTTCTCTCTAGTCTATCAGTCAATCCGCCCTAGCTGCGCCCGATTTCTTCCCTTCTTTTCCGCTGTGAACGCATCTGGCTTCCGGTCTGTAAAAAGGAAAGCCCGGCGGACCCAAATGGGTCCGCCGGGCTTGCTTCCGGGAGCGGTATTTAGTTGGACGCGGTGTCCAGATCCGAGTCATTGCCCCAAATCATGTTCTTGCGCAGCTGCTCGCCCACGATCTCCATCTGGTGCTTCTTGAGCTGCTGGCGCTTGGAGTTAAAGAAGGTGCGGCCGTTCTTGTTCTCGGCGATCCAGCGCCCGGCAAAGGTGCCGTCCTGGATGTCGGAGAGGACCGCCCGCATATTGGCCTTGATCTCCTCCTTGGGCAGGACGCGGGGACCGGAGACATACTCGCCAAACTCGGCGGTGTCCGAGATGGAGTAGTTCATGGCAGCCACGCCGCCCTTGTTGATCAGGTCAATGATGAGCTTCATCTCGTGGATGCACTCGAAGTAGGCGTTCTCGGGCTCGTATCCGGCCTCCACCAGCACCTCGAAGCCGCAGCGCATCAGGTCCACCACGCCGCCGCACAGGACGGTCTGCTCGCCGAAGAGATCGGTCTCAGTCTCGTCGTGGAAGGTGGTCTCCATCACGCCAGCCCGGGCGCCGCCAATGCCGGCGATGTAGGCCAGGGCGATCTTATAGGCGTTGCCGGTGGCGTTCTGCTCCACAGCCACCAGGCAGGGCACGCCCTTGCCGTTGACATAGGTGGAGCGGACGGTGTGGCCGGGCCCCTTGGGGGCGGCCATGAATACATCCACGCCGGCAGGCGGGACGATCTGCTGATAGCGGATATTGAAGCCGTGGGCAAACGCCAGGGCCTTGCCCTCTGTCATATAGGGCGCGATGTCCTTCTTGTAGACCTCAGCCTGGACCTCGTCGTTGATGAGCATCATGACAATGTCGCCCCACTGGGCGGCCTCGGGGACGGTCTTGACGGTCAGTCCGGCCTGCTCGGCCTCAGCCCAGCGCTTGGAGCCCTGGCGCAGGCCCACACAGACCTCACAGCCGGAATCCTTCAGATTCAGGGCGTGGGCGTGGCCCTGCGAGCCGTAGCCGATGATGGCAATCTTCTTACCGTCCAGATAGCTCAGGTCACAGTCCTTCTCGTAGTACATCTTTGCCATGTGAATACACTCCTTTATTGGTCAAGATATCCCTCTCGGCCCCATCATACCACAGAGCCGGGAAAAAGAATGATAACTAGGTTACAATTGGAGAGAAAAATCTCTCTCACATCACGTTCTTCCCCAGGCTGAACTCAGCCTTCTCCTTATTCTCGTCGCTGATGGTGTAGGCGCCCCGCTCCAGGGCCACCATGCCGGTGCGCACCAGCTCCAGAATGCCGAAGGTATCCAGCAGCCGCTCCATCGCCTCGGCCTTGCTCTCATCGCCGATCAGGGCAAGGGTCAGGGACTTCAAAGACACGTCAATGATAGAGGCCCGGAAGATATTGGCGATCTGAATGACCTCGTTGCGGATGTCGTGGGTCTCGGCCTTGACCTTGAACATGACCAGCTCCCGGCGGATAGACCGCTCAGGCAGGAGCTCCTGCACCGAGTAGACCGTGAAAAGCTTGCGCAGCTGGTTCATGATCTGGCGGGTGCTCATCTGGTCGGCCAGCACCTCGATGGTGATACGGCTGACTGTGGGGTCATTGGTGGTGCCCACAGCCAAAGACTCGATGTTATACCCCTTCCGGGAGAAGAGGCGGGAGACCTGGGAGAGTACGCCGGCGGCGTTCTCCACCAGAACGGAAAGGGTGTGGCGGGTGACGGCATTCGGATTCTCTTTCATCGGCATAAGTACCCCTCCTTCTTAGTCCAGCAGGAAATCGGTGGCCTTCGCGCCGCCGGAGACCATGGGATGGACCATGGCATCCTTGTCAATGGCGCAGTCGATGACCCAGGCCTCGCCGCTGTCCACGGCGGTGCGCAGGACGGCCTCAAATTCCGCCTGGTCCTTGGCCCGGGCCCCGTGAAGCCCATAGGCCTCCGCCAGCTTGACGAAGTCGGGCCCCCGGTCCAGGTCGGTCTGGGAATAGCGCTCGCCATAGATCAGGTGCTGCCACTGCCGGACCATGCCCAGCGTATGGTTGTCAAAGATGACGATGATGATGGGGATGCGGTAGTGCTCCACGGTGGAGAGCTCGTGGCAGTTCATACGGAAGCAGCCGTCGCCGGTGCACAGGACCACCGTCTGATCGGGGTTGCCCAATTTGGCGCCCATGGCGGCCCCCACGCCGAAACCCATGGTGCCGAATCCGCCGGAGGTAATGAGCTGTCCCGGCCGGGAGAAGTGGTAGTACTGGGCCGACCACATCTGGTGCTGGCCCACGTCGGTGGCGATGATGGCCTGCCCGTCGGTCACGTCAGAAATGGTCTCCAAAATCTCATGCGGGTGGAGGATATCGTCCTTTTTCAGGGGAACCTCCTTTTGGGAGAAGACGAACTCCTTCCACTCGGGGTAGTCGTGGGCGGGAAGCTTCTCGTTCAAGAGCTCCAGCACCCGCCGGGCATCCCCGATGATGTGGTGGTCGGTGGCCACATTCTTGTCGATCTCGGCCCGGTCGATGTCGATCTGGACGATCTTGGCCTGGCTGGCGAAGGTGGCCGGGTCGGTGGCCACCCGGTCGGAGAACCGGCAGCCGATGGCAATGAGCAGGTCGCACTGGCTGGAGGCGATGTTGGAGGCGTGGGAGCCGTGCATCCCGATCATGCCGGTGAAAAGCGGGTGGTTGCCCGGGCACGCGCCGCCGCCCATGATGGTGGATGCCACCGGGGCGCCCAGCCGCTCAAAAAACTTGCGGAACTCGGGCACCGCCCCCTTGGAGCGGATGACGCCGCCGCCCACCAGCACCAGGGGGCGCTTGGCCTCCTCGATCATGTCGAGCAGCTTCTCAATGTCTCCGTAATCGGGCTCGGGAGTCTTCAAATCGTGGCTGGCCCGGCGGAGCATGGCCCCCAGGCGACCGTGGCGGCCGTGCTCGGAGACGGGCAGGAACTCGTATTCAGCCGAGTCATAGGTCACATTTTTCAGAATGTCGATGAGCACCGGGCCCGGCCGGCCGGAGCGGGCGATGGCAAAGGCCTCCCGGATCACGTCGGCCAGGTCCTCCGCCCGGCGCACCAGGTAATTGCATTTTGTGATGGGCATGGTAATGCCGGTGATGTCCACCTCCTGGAAGGAATCCTTGCCGATCAGATTTTCGGCCACGTTGACCGTGATGAAAACCACCGGAGAGGAGTCCATATAGGCCGTGGCGATGCCGGTGGTCAGGTTGGTGGCCCCCGGGCCAGAGGTGGCAAAGCATACGCCCACCTTCCCGGTGGAGCGGGCATAGCCGTCGGCGGCGTGGGAGGCGCCCTGCTCATGGGCCGTCAGGATATGGCGGATCTTGTTCTTATATCCGTGGAGCTCCAGCTCGTCATAGATATTCAAAATGGTGCCGCCGGGGTAGCCAAACACGGTATCCACCCCCTGCTCCAGCAGGCACTCCATCAAGATCTGAGGGGTCTTCATTAACATAGGCGTTGTCCTCCTTCTTTGTCGCTCCATCCAGAGAGGCGGGCCAAGGCCCGCCCCGCCGGCATACAAAAAAGCCCCGTCCTAATTTCTAGGACGAAGCTTCTCCTCCGTGGTACCACCTAATTTCACGGCGGCATGATCCACCGTGCACTCGTCGCCCCGGTAACGGGGGGCCCGCCGGTCCGGTCTACTGACGGGGCAGGGACCCCGCGTTCCTCCGAACGGCTCCTGGGAGATGTTCCCTCCTCGGCCCTCACGGGGACTTACACCAACCGTCCCCTCTCTGCGCATCTTAAGCCGCGGGTACTTTTCCAGTCATTGCCACATTTTCCATCTTTATCTCCCCAGCCCGAGCTGCTGTTCCAGCCAGAAAGGAGTGAAATTACTGATAATCATACTCGTAAGTTCGCTATTTGTCAATGGTCTTTTTTGACAAATACCCCTCCTTCTCCCCCCGGAATAGGTCTAGAATGTGGCCAAGCTGTTTTGTGAAATTTCAAACAATCCGCCTCACTTAATCACTATACTCGTCAGTTTAGCTAGGAAAACAGAATTTTTTTGCCAGAATGGCTGGACATTTTTTACGAGCTGCGTTATGATAATAGCTGTCAAAACTAAGCGCCTTTCGGGCGCGGAGAAAAGAGGGCGGTGGGCGGAGCGTTCCGTACCGCCGTCTGGCCCCGTCAGGGGCCTGATTTGTGAGGTGGACCTATGAAACTATCCTTCTATGGCGGCGTGCACCCGGACGAGCGGAAGGATGCAACCTGCGGGAAAGCCGTGGAGCCTCTCCACGAGGCGCCCGCTCAGGTCGCTCTTGCCATGTCCATGCACGTCGGTGCGCCCTGCGCGCCAGTTGTCCAGGTCGGCGACACGGTCACGATTGGGCAGAAAATTGCCCAGCCCACCGGCCTGGGCGCCCCCATCCACGCCAGCGTCTCCGGCAAGATCGTGGCCATTGAGCCGCGGCCCTACTGCGGCGGCGGCATGATGAACGCGGTGGTCATCGAGAACGACTTCCAAAACACCTTTGGCTCGGAGCTCACCCCCCATCCCGACTACCAGAAGCTCTCCACCCAGGAGATCGTGGACATCGTCCGCGAGGCCGGCATCACCGGCATGGGCGGCGCCGGCTTCCCCACCCATGTGAAAATCAGCTCGGGCCTGGGCAAAGTGGACACCCTTATCATCAACGCCGCCGAATGCGAGCCCTACATCACCGCCGACCACCGGCTCATGCTGGAGCAAGGTGAGCGGATTATCGAGGGCACCCGTATCCTGATGCAGACCTTCGGCCTGGAGAAAGGCTACATTGCCATTGAGGACAATAAGCCCGACGCCATTGAGAAGATGAAGAGCCTGGCCGGAAATGGGATCGAGGTTGTGGCCTGCCGCACCCGCTACCCCCAGGGCGCTGAGAAGCAGCTCATCCAGCGCATCACCGGCCGGGAGGTGCCCCCCGGCGGCCTGCCCGCCCATGTGGCCTGTGCCGTCTTCAACGCCGGAACCACCGCTGCGATCTACGACGCCGTGGTCACGGGCAAGCCCCTCACCGAGCGCATCGTCACCCTCACCGGCGGCGCCCTCCGGGAGCCCCGCAATGTGGTCGTGCCCTTCGGCACCCCCATGGAGCACCTGGTCAAAGAGGCCGGCGGCTTCCAGGAGGAGCCCGACCGGGTCCTGGTAGGCGGCCCCATGATGGGTATCGCCCTGTATGACCTCTCCGCCTGCACCATCAAGGGCAACAACGCCCTGCTCTGCATGACCAAGGCCGAGGCCGCCCAGCATGTGGACAACCCCACCTGCATCCGCTGCGGCAAGTGCGTCAACGCCTGCCCCATGCACCTGACTCCTGTGTACATGCACCTGTATGCCGAGCACCGCCGCTGGGATGAGGCCGAACAGCTCAACGTCATGGACTGCATTGAATGCGGCTCCTGCAACTATATTTGTCCGGCCCGCGTGCCGCTGGTCCAGTCCTTCCGCATGGCCAAGTTTGAAATCCGCACCCTGGCCATGAAGCGCAAGGCTGAGGCCGAGAAGGAGGCCAAGAAAGCATGATGGATACCAAGAATCTGAAGCTCACCGTGGCTTCCTCTCCCCACATCTCCTCCCCGGTCGACACCCGCCGGCTGATGATGGACGTACTCATCGCCCTGCTGCCCGCCCTGTGCATGGCGGTATATGTGTTTGGCCCCCGGGCCCTGACGATGACCGCCGTCTCGATTCTGGGCTGTGAGTTCTTCGAGTGGGGCTACCGCAAGCTCCTGAAAAAGCCCGCCTCCAATGGAGACCTGTCCGCCGCCGTCACCGGCGTGCTGCTGGCCTTTGTCTGCCCCGTGACGCTGCCCTACTGGACCCTGCTCATCGGCGACTTCTTCGCTATCGTGGTGGTCAAGCAGCTCTTTGGCGGCCTGGGTCAGAACTTCCTCAACCCCGCCCTGGCCGGCCGCGCCTTCCTCATGATGTGCTACCCGGTGGCCATGACCACCTGGGTGCTCCCCGGCATGGACAATTGGGCCGGCCTGGTCTCCGCCTCCGACGCGGTTACCGGCGCCACCCCCATGGCCTCCCTGCACAGCCACCTGGACGTGGCCAGCGGCCTGAACGTACATACGCTCCCCGCGGACAGCCTCATGGACCTTTTTGTGGGCACCATCGGCGGCTGTCTGGGCGAGACTTCCGCCCTGCTGCTGCTGGTGGGCGGCGTATACCTGATCTGGCGCGGGGTCATCCGCTTCCGCATCCCCGTGGCCTATCTGGGCACCGTGGCGGTGCTCTGCCTCCTCTTCCCCCAGGGCGGCATTGACCGGGTGGACTGGATGCTCTACAACCTGTGCGGCGGCGGCCTGATGCTGGGCGCTTTCTTCATGGCCACCGACTATGTGACCAGCCCTGTCACCAAAATGGGCGAGATCTACTACGGCATCGGCTGCGGCCTGCTGACCGTCTTCATCCGCTACTTCGGCGGTTATCCCGAGGGCGTCAGCTATGCCATCCTCATCATGAACATCTGCGTGTGGCTGCTGGATAAAGCCGGCAAGCCCGCCCGTTTCGGCGTGACCAAGGAAATGAAAGCCAAGGCCAAAGCCGAAAAGAAAGCGGCAAAGGAGGGGTAATCGCTATGCCTGAAACCAAAAAGGAGTCCAGCGCTCAGCTGGTCATCGTGCTTTTTTCCATCTGTCTTATTACCTCGCTGCTGCTGGGCCTGACCAATATGCTCACCGCCGACGCCATCGCGGCCAACAACCAGCGGGTGTCCGACGAGGCTATGGCCGAGGTCCTGCCCTCTGAAAGCGGCTATACCGACATCACAAGCCAGTACACCGGCGGCGATTCCACCGTCCAGCACGTGTATCAGGCCGGTGAGGACGGCTATGTGGTGGAGGTAGCTACCTCCGGCTTCGGCGGCTTGGTGAACATGATGGTGGGCGTAGGCCCAGACGGCGCCTGCACCGGCGTGTCCATCACCTCCCACTCTGAGACCTCCGGCCTGGGCGCCAACGCTACCAAAGCTGAGTGGCGGGAGCAGTTCAAGGGTGCCACCGGCACCGTGTCGGTCACCAAGGACGGCGGCACCATCGAGGCGCTCACCGGTTCCACCATTACCTCCCGGGCGGTCTGCACCGGCGTCACCACGGCGCTGGAAGTCGTCGCGTCCCTGGGCTAAGGAGGGTGCAGATATGAATATCAAACAGCAATTTAAAGAGGGCCTCATCACCCAGAACCCGGTTACTGTGCAGTTGCTTGGCATGTGCTCCACCATGGCTATTACCACCACCCTCTTCAACCGCATCGGTATGGGCCTGTCGGTTCTGGTGATCCTGACCCTGTCCAACATCATCATCTCTCTGCTGCGGAAGATCATCCCCGATAAGGTGCGCATCGCCTGCTTTATCGTGGTCATCGCCGGCTTCGTGACCATCGTGGACCTGGCGCTGAAGGCCTACCTGCCCGACCTCTCTTCCAGCCTGGGCCTGTTCATCCCCCTGATCGTGGTCAACTGCATCATCCTCGCCCGCGCCGAGGGTTTCTGCTACAAGAACGGCGTGGCCGCCTCCGCCATTGACGGCATCGCCCAGGGTCTGGGCTATACCGTGATCCTGGTCATCATGTGCGTGGTGCGCGAGTTTTTGGGCAACGGCACCTTCGGCGGCGGCATCCTCAACGGGGGCGACGGCATCCGCATCCTCCCGGAGAGCATCCCCGCTCTTGACATGATCCTGCCGGTGGGCGGCTTCCTCACCCTGGCCTGCGTCATTGCCGCCATGCAGTATTTCCTCAATCGGCCCAAGAAGGGCGCTGAGAAGCACGAGGAGGTGTCCAAGTAATGGCTTTCGCCAATTTGTTCGAGATCGCCTTGGGCGCGATTCTGGTCAACAACTTTATTTTCTCCCAGTTCCTGGGTATCTGCCCCTTCATGGGCGTGTCCAAGAAGATCGACACTGCCATGGGCATGGGCATGGCCGTTATTTTCGTCATGGGCGTGGCCAGCGCCGTGTGCTGGCCCATCAACCAGCTGCTGCTGAACCTGAACCTGGACTTCATGCAGACGGTGGTCTTCATCCTGGTCATCGCCTCTCTGGTACAGTTCGTGGAGATGTTCCTGCAGAAAGCCATGCCCGCGCTGTACCAGGCCCTGGGCGTGTACCTGCCTCTCATCACCACCAACTGCGCCGTACTGGGCGTGGTGCTCCAGAACACCCAGAACAACTACGATTTCATCCAGAGCGTGGTCTACGGCGTCACCGGCGGCGTGGGCTTCCTGCTGGCCATTGTGCTCTTTGCCAGCGTGCGGGAGCGCCTGGAGTTCTCCGAGTGCCCCAAGGCGTTTGAGGGCTTCCCCATCGCTCTGGTGACCGCTGGTCTGATGGCACTGGCCTTCCTGGGCTTCTCCGGCCTGAAGGTATTTTAAGGGAGGCGCGAAATTATGACGACTGTGATTGCTGCTGTTGCCGTGCTCGGTATCATGGGCGCGGTGTTCGGCGGGATCCTGGCGGTTGCCGCCAAGGTCTTCGCCGTGGAGAAGGATCCCCGGGAAGAGGCCATCGCCGGCGTACTGCCCGGCGCCAACTGCGGCGGGTGCGGCTACCCCGGCTGCGCGGGCTATGCTGCCGCTGTGGCCGCCGGTAAGGCCGCCACCAACTGCTGCGCCGCCGGCGGCGACGCCGTGGCCGCCCAGATCGCCGAGATCATGGGCGTGAAGGCCGAGGCCACCGTGAAAGAGGTCGCCCAGGTACAGTGCACCGGCGGCTGCCGCGGCCGGGAGAAGTACAATTATGTGGGCATCTCCGACTGTTCCGCCGCCGCCCGCCTGCCCGGCGGGGGCCCCGCCGGCTGCGCCTACGGCTGCCTGGGCCTGGGCACCTGTGAGAAGGTATGCCCCTTTGACGCCATCCATGTGGTGGACGGCGTGGCCAAGGTGGACGAGGACAAGTGCAAGGCCTGTAAGAAGTGCGTGGACGCCTGTCCGCGGCACATCATTCTGCTGGCCCCGCACAAGACCAAGCGCCATGTGGCCATTACCTGCTCTTCGAAGGACAAGGGTGTCACCGTCCGCCAGGTGTGCGACAACGGCTGTATCGGCTGCGGCCTGTGCGCCAAGGCCTGCCCCAAGCAGGCCATCACGGTGGACAAGAATCTGGCCGTGATCGATTATGACAAGTGCGTGGGCTGCGGCCTGTGCGCCCAGAAGTGCCCCCGCAAGCTGATCACCGTGGACGGCAAGGTCCCCGAGATCAAGCCTGTTGCCCCTGCGGCCAAGGCACAGTAAGAGGCTGCTATCTTTTCGAGGCGTGCGCCGCGGAACCAGTTCCGCGGCGCACTTTTTTCCCTTTTCTTCCGAAACCTCTTTCCCCAAGGCCGTTCTTGCGGTATACTATTTCTCGAACGACAGCAAGTAGTGGGGCGGCTCAGCCGCCCCGGAAATAGGAGGATGTCCCATGGACTATGCAAGCGAATCGCTGAAGAAGCACTACGAGTGGAAAGGAAAGCTGGAGGTGACCCCCCGGGCCGCCGTGGACAGCAAGGAGGCTCTCTCCCTGGCCTATACCCCCGGTGTGGCCCAGCCCTGTCTGGAGATCCAAAAGGACGTAAGCAAGAGCTATGAACTCACCCGCCGCTGGAATACCGTGGCGGTGGTCACCGACGGCACCGCCGTGCTTGGCCTGGGGGACATCGGCCCCGAGGCCGGCATGCCCGTCATGGAGGGCAAGTGCGTTCTCTTCAAGGCCTTCGGGGACGTGGATGCCATCCCCCTGTGTGTGCGCTCCAAGGACGTGGACGAGATCGTCCGCACGGTGGCCCTCCTGGCCGGCTCCTTCGGCGGGGTAAATCTGGAGGACATCTCCGCCCCCCGCTGCTTCGAAATTGAGCGCAAACTCAAGGAGCAGTGCGACATCCCGATCTTTCACGACGACCAGCACGGCACCGCCGTCATCACTCTGGCCGGGCTTCTCAACGCCCTGAAGGTGGTGGGCAAGAAAATTGAGGATGTGAAGATCGTCACCTCAGGCGCGGGGGCCGCAGGCATTGCGATCATCAAGCTCCTGATGAGCATGGGCCTGAAGAACGTCATCATGACCGACCGCACCGGCGCCATCTACGAGGGCCGGGAGGGCCTCAACCCGGTAAAGGAGGAGATGGCCCGGATCACCAACTTCCAACATGAAAAGGGTACCCTTGCCCAGGTCATTCAGGGCGCCGATGTATTCATCGGCGTCTCCGCCCCTGGAACCCTCACTAAAGAGATGGTCCAGACCATGGCCAAGGACCCCATCATCTTCGCCTGTGCCAACCCCGTGCCCGAGATCTTCCCCGACGAGGCCAAGGCTGGCGGCGCGGCGGTGGTCTCCACCGGCCGCAGCGACTTCCCCAATCAGGTCAACAATGTCCTGGCCTTCCCCGGCATCTTCCGTGGGGCTCTGGACGTGCGGGCCAGCGACATCAACGACGCCATGAAGGTGGCCGCCGCTAGGGCTCTGGCCGCCCTGGTCAGCGATGAGGAACTCTGCGCCGACTATATCCTCCCCGCCGCCTTCGACCCCCGGGTCAAGGACGCCGTGGCCGCCGCTGTGGTCCAGGCCGCCCGAGACTCTGGTGTGGCCCGTATTTAATTCCCGCCCCAACTAGAGTCCGGTATGGCTCTTTTCCATGCCGGACTCTTTTGGATTCTCTAGGACGGCGCCTAGCCTCTGAGAACAATCTAAGGGAACCCTTGCATTTTTTGGATGAACCCGCTATAATGAAGCCCAATCAGGCCCACCGGATTTTGTCCGATACGGGCGAAAGGAGGACAGGCCGTGCGCTTGGCTGTGATCACGACGAAATTTTTGGAAGAGTATGCACGGTATGCCGTGGGCCAGCTGAATCCGCGGTGTGACGTAGAGTTTTTTGTCTATCGGGACTTCCGGCATGTTGGAGAGCTCTATCTGGAGCTGGAGAATCGGTTTGACGGTTTTTTGGTCAGTGGGCCGGTCCCCAAAGAGGCGATCCTCCGCCGGGCTGGGAGGCCCAAAAAGCCTGTGGAGTCCTTTGGCTCCGATGCCCAATGCTATTACGAGGTCTTTTTCCGCGTCCAGTACGAACAGCAAGACTTCCAGCTGGAACATGGCTACTTCGATCTGACTGAGTGGATGGATAATCCGCAGCCCATCGCCTCCTACCTGGCCGCCGGGACGTTTGGAAAGCTCCTGGACCAAGTCTATGAGTTAACCATGTTGCGCAGCCTGGAAGAGATTACCGAGCTGGAGCAGCGTGTTTTGGAAAAGCATCTGTCGCTGTGGCGGGAGGGAAAGATCCGCTACTCAGTCACCCGTTTCAGCAACATGGTCCCTCAGCTCCAGGCCGCAGGCGTGAAAGTCTATTTTGTCCACCCCCATTTGAATATCATCCGCTCGGCGCTGGAGGCCCTGCTCAAGGAAATCGATTTGGGCCAGATGTACGGCAACCAGCTGGCTATGATCCGCCTTTCCCTCCGGGACGAGGGGCTTTCTCCCGAGAAAACGTCGGTACGCCTGGACCAGCTGGAAGCCATTCTCTCCGCCTTCAATCAGGAGGAGTTCTGCGGTTTCGTGGTCCAGCGGGACCAGCGCGGCCTGAATGTCTTTACCCAGATCCGGGAGGTGCGCCGCCTGACCGAACAGTTCCAGTCGTGCGCTCTGCGCCCCGCCCTGGAGCGGCAGTGCGGCTTTCCCATTGCAGTGGGCTACGGCCTGGGGCGGGACGCCAGCCATGCCATGTTCCATGCCGTCTCCGCCGCACGGGCCTCCGCCGCCGATCCCAACGGTTACAGCTATTTCCGCGATGAGCGGGAGCAGGACCTCCCTCTTACGAAAGAGCGTCCCGCCACAGTCTACCGCCCGGAGGCGAAGCTGCTGCGCAGCGACGCCCGGCGGCTGGGGGTGTCGGCCATGACCTTGCAGCGCCTGCTGGACGCCGTGGAGCATCTGGGGACCGATCAGGTGACCTCCCAGTCCCTGGCCTCCGCCCTGGGCGTCACCACCCGCAGCGCCAACCGCATTTTGAGCATCTTGGCCCGTCAGGGCGGAGCACAGCTCCTCTTTCAGCACCAGAGCTGCGCCAAGGGCCGCCCGGAGCGGGTATACCGCCTGACCCTTGAAGCCCAGTCCTCATAAAGACCGCCTATTGGGGCCGGACAGCAAAAGCTGTCCGGCTCTTTTTGTGTCGATTTAAAGACATCAATTGTCTATATTTATTCTAGACATTATAGACAAATATCTTTGTCCTCTTTTTCGCAAATGGCCGAAATATAAAAATATACTTGAAAAATGTCGACTTTCTTTTATAATTATGTCTGTAATCATCTGACATTTGGTCTATTATTGTCTAAAATATGTCCTTTATATTTACATCCTCAGCTTCATTTCCTCTATTTAAGGACATTTTTAGAGATAATATTCCTCCTGTGCGCACGGGAAAGCCAGATGACCGGGGCCCCTCCGTTATGACCACTCGAGCTTTGAAGAAGGAGGAATTATTGTGACATTTTGGAACCCCCTAACCTGTCTGACTGGTTGTCTCCTGGTCTACGCCATCGGCGAATTCCTGTCCAAGAAAACCAAGGGCACCATCTCATCCCTGCTCTTTGCCTGCATCCTGTTCCTGGCTGGCTTCTGGAGCGGCGTGCTGCCCTCTGACATCACCACTCAGTCGGGCCTGACCACCGTGATGAGCAATTTCGGCACCGCCCTGATGATTACTAACATCGGCACCCTCATTGACCTGGAGGACATGATCCGCGAGTGGAAAACTGTCGTTATCGCCGTTTGCAGCATTGTAGCCATCGCAATTATCTGCTTTACTGTGGGCTCCTGGGCCTTCGGCCGGGACTTCGCTCTCATCGCCGCACCCCCGGTGGCCGGTTCCACCGTAGCCGGCATCATCGTTACCTCCGCCGCCGAGGCCGCTGGCCGGCCCGAGCTGGCCGCTTTTGCCGTGCTGGTGCTCTCGGTGCAGAAATTCTTCGGCATTCCCATCTCTACCTGGGGCCTGCGCCGGGATCTGAAGGGCAAGCTGGCCAGCGGTTATTTTGACAGCGACGCCAACGTCCACAGCAAGATCCACCTGCCCAGTATGCGTCTCTTCCCCGAGACCCCCAAGTACCTGCGCAGCAGCACCGTTTACCTAGTAAAGGTAGCAATTGTGGCCTGCATCGCTGACTTTGTGGGCAAAGCCACCCTCATTCCTGGCTCCGACCCGGCAAACTACTGGCTCAACCCCAATATCTCCTACCTGCTCTTCGGCCTGATTTTCGCCCGCATCGGCTTTTTGGAGAAAGACATCTTTGGTAAGGCCCAGTCCACCGGCATCATCACGTTCGGCCTGTTGCTCATGCTCCCGGGCTCTCTAGCCTCGGTGGAGCCGGGCAACCTGCTCTCCATGCTCGTTCCCACCTTCGGCATCCTGCTCTTCTGCTCCATCGGCATTATCCTTGTCTGCGGCCTGGTGGGCAAGCTGCTGGGCTACTCCCCCTTCACCTCTGCCGCCATTGGCGCGACCTGTATGTTGGCCTACCCCGCCACCCAAATCATCACCACGGAGTGCGTGGAGTCCCTGGAATGTACCCCTGAGCAGCGCCAGAGGGCCATGGATTATGCCCTCCCCAAGATGATCATCGCCGGATTTGTAACAGTGACCATTTGCTCGGTCATCTTCGCCGGCATCATCGTCCCCATCCTCTTCGCATAATCGCCCTGCTCCCCGCGGGAAAAAAGGAGTTGACAGCTTTATGATCGGCAGCATTGCCATCCAAGAAATCGAGGCAAAGCGTCCCGCCCTGGACGCCCTCAGCCAGGCTATCTGGAGTCATCCCGAGGCCGGCTTTCACGAATATGAGGCCTGCAAGAATGTTTCCGAACTTCTGCGCAAAGAAGGCTTTCAGGTAGAGGTGGGCGCCGGCGGTGTTCCCACCGCCATCAAGGCTACCTTCGGTAGCGGCCACCCCGTCATCGGCTTTATGGGGGAGTTTGATGCCCTGCCCGGCCTGAGCCAGAAAGTCTCCACAGTGAAAGATCCCGTAGAGGAGGGCGCCTACGGCCACGGCTGCGGCCATAACCTGCTTTGTACTGCCCATGTGGGGGCCGTCATCGGCCTGAAGGAGGAGATGAGGCGCCAGAACCTACCCGGCACCATCATTTTCTACGCCTGTCCCGCCGAGGAGCTGCTCATCGGCAAGCCCCTTATGGCCCGCGGCGGCGCCTTTGAGGGCCTGGACGTGGCGGTGAATTTTCACCCCAACAAAATCAGCGAGGCCACCGTGGGGGTCTCCACCGCTGTGAATTCCATGAAATTTCACTTCAAAGGCCGCTCCTCTCACGCTGCCAACGCCCCTGAAAACGGCCGCAGCGCACTGGACGCGGTAGAACTCACTGACATTGGGGCCAACTACCTGCGGGAGCATGTGAGCAGCGACGTGCGCATTCACTATACCATCACCGACGGCGGCGTGGTGCCCAATGTGGTCCCTGACAAGGCCTGTGTATGGTACTATGTCCGGGCCTTCAGCCGGGAGGCAGTGGAGAACGCCTATGAGCGCCTGGTGAAAATCGCCCAGGGCGCAGCCATGATGACCGAGACCGAGGTAGAGGTGGAGTTCCTGGGCGGGTGTTACAACACCATGAATAACCATGTTCTGGCTGAGCTGGTAGCCGAGTGCATGAACCGGATCCCCCAGGAGCCCTGGACCGAGGAGGAGATTTCCTTTGCCGCCGCCTTGGACGAGCAGAGCCCCGATTCCGCTGCCGCTACCCGGGCCAAGTACGGCCTGAGCCCCGACACCCACCTCTACTGCGGTCCGGGCAAGGTCACCAATTTCAACAGCTATGGCTCCACCGACATCGGTGATGTGATGCATCTGGTCCCTACCGCCTATTTCTTTACCGGCTGCACCAACATGGGCGCCCCCGCCCACAGCTGGCAGTTCGCTTCCTGCGCGGGCAGCTCCATCGGTGAAAAAGGCATGATCTACGCCGCCAAAATCATGGCTATGTACGGTGCGCGCATCCTCAACGACCCCTCTATCGTGGCGCGGGCCAAGGAGGAATTCGACCGCCAGATGGCCGGCAAGACCTATAAGTGCCCTGTGCCCGACCATGTGGGCATTCCCAAGTAAAGGAGCGTGCGCCATGTCTGATCTCCATCAAGAGGCCCTCAACCTGCGGGAGGAACTGGTCCGCTGGCGGCGCTGGCTGCATACCCACCCGGAACTGGGCATGGATCTGCCCGGGACGGCGGCGTATGTCCGCACCCAGCTGGAGGAGATGGGCTACACCGTTCAATCCCTGTGCGGCACCGGCCTAGCGGCTCTGCTGGAGGGGTCAAAGCCCGGCAAAACCCTGCTGCTTCGGGCTGATATGGATGCCCTTCCCATTCAGGAGGAAAGCGGTGAGCCCTTTTCCAGTCAGAACCCAGGTGTCTGCCACGCCTGCGGCCACGATACCCATACTGCCATGCTCCTGGGAGCCGCCAAGCTGTTGATGGCCCACCGAGAAGAGGTCTGCGGCCGGGTCAAGCTGGTCTTTCAGCCCGGCGAGGAGGGGGCTGGCGGCGCGCAGGCCATGGTGAAAGCCGGCGTGCTGGAGTCCCCCCATGTGGACGCCGCCATGGCCCTGCACCAAGTAGTCACCCGGCACAACGTCCCCTCAGGCACCCTGTGCTACACCCCCGGCGGGACCATGGCCAGCTGCGATGTCTTCCGCATTACCGTCCGCGGCAAGGGCTGCCACGGCGCAGCCCCCGAGTTGGGTGTGAACCCCATTCATCTGCTGTGTTCCATCTATCAGGCCATCCAGACTATCGAGTTCTGCGAAAAAAAGCGCCAGAGGCCCATGGCTCTCTCGGTTGGTCAGATCCAGGCCGGAGCGGCGGGAAATGTGATTCCCGGCGACGGTTTCCTCTGCGGCAGCCTGCGCTGCTTTGACACGGAAACCCGTACTTTGGCCAAGCGCCGCCTTCGGGAGATTGCCGAAGGCGTGGCCGCCACCCTCGGGGGCCGCGCCGAGGTGGAATTTTCCCTGGAGATGCCCCCCACCGTCAACGACACAGCTGTAGGCAACGAGATGTTCACCTATGCCAAAGAGGTGCTGGGCCCGGAGCGCACCGCCTATCTGGACCCGGTCATGGGCTCGGAGGATTTTGCCGAAATCCTCACCCGGGTGCCCGGCGTATATTTCCGCCTCAGCATGGGCAGCTGGGAGGAGGGTTATCGCATCAACAGCCACCATCCTGCCGTCCGTTTCGACGAGGATGCCATGCCCAACGGCGCGGCGGTGTTCGCCCACTGCACTCTGCGCTGGCTGGAACGCCATGCCTTTGAATCCTGAACGTTTTCTCTTCCATCCAAGACCGGCGCGGCCTGATCGGCCGCGCCGGTCTTTTCCTGTTCCAAGCTTCTGATTACGGGTTAATTGGTTCGAATTTTACCTAAATTTTACTAAAATTTGACCAGGTACAGAATACGCCCATCCCTTTTTTACCGTAAAATAGGAAAATAGCATTTCGTATTCTCTTTTTTTGAATGATTCGCATAGCGACCCCGAAAATCCGGCTGCAGCTTCGTATGCTATTGCTGGAGGAGAAGATGGAGGGATGCAGATGGTACGCACGGCGGAACATGAAATCGTTTCCCAGGTCCGGGCGGCCAAGGCGGATACCGGTGCAGCTGACGCGCTGATCCGTCAGTACATGAGCTTTATCCGCAGCGAGACGGTGAAGTTTATCCACGCCCAGCCGGAAAACGGCCATGAAGATGAACTGAGCATCGCTATGCTGGCCTTTTATGAGGCGATCCTCGCCTATCAGCCGGGACGAGGCGCTTTCCTCTCCTTCGCGGCCAGAGCCATTCGAAACCGCCTCATCGACCACTACCGCACAGAGAAGCGCCACGGGAATGTCATCTCCCTCAATGCCCCCGCCGGGGCGGAAGAGGAGGAGCGGAGCCTGCTGGATACCCTGCCTGACGGGGCGGCAGATCACGCGGAGGACTATGCCCTCCGTACAGCCAGCCAGGCGGAAATCCAGGAATTTTCCGCCAAACTCTCCGGCTTTGGCATTACCTTTTCCGACGTGGCGGACAACTGTCCCCGGCAGGAGCGCACTTTGGCGGCCTGCCGCCGGGTGCTCGCCTGTGCCAGGGCCAACCCGGCGCTGCTCTCCCAGGTGGAAGAGACGGGCCGGCTGCCCATGGCCGAACTGGCAAAGCGCTCTGGGGTAGAGAAAAAGACTCTGGAGCGACACCGGAAATACCTGGTGGCCATTCTGCTGGCATTTACCAACGGCTATGAGATCATCCGGGGCCATCTCTGTCAGATTGGGCCCGCCAAGGGAGGGAGTGTGGAATGAACTATCTCGTGCTGGAGACCCACCCGGCCTATGCGGTCCTGTTGGACGAGGAGGGGCGCTTCCTCAAGGCGGCCAACCTCCACTACCAAGTGGGCGACACGGTGCAGAATATTGTGGAGCTGCGTCCCCCCCAGCCCCGCCGGGTCCATCCCGCCAAGCCTTTGGCGGGGGTGGCCGGCCTGGCCGCCTGCCTGTGCCTGGCCTTCTTCGGCTACTATCAGCCCAATTTTGTGGCCTACGGCACCCTGCGCATCCAGATCAATCCGGATGTGGAGATGACCCTCAGCCGCACCGACCGGGTCCTGGGGCTGGAAGGCCTCAATGCAGACGGCCTGATCCTGATAGACGGCTACGACTACCGGGGTAAAGACCGGGATACCGCAGCGGAGGAACTGGTAGAACGGGCCATTGATATGGGCTACCTCTCCGACGGCGACACCATTTCCATTACGGTCAACAGCGGCGACGCTGGCTGGCAGAGCCGGGAGGAGGAGGAACTCCAGGCCCGGCTGGAGGAGAACTATGGTGAAACCATTGTCATCCAGGTTGGGGAGGCCGGGTCAGCCCCCGCCACAGAGGTGGTCATCCCCCTGCCGGTGGAAACCTCCGCACCGGCCCCCACTCCTCCGCCCACTGCCGCCCCCACCGCCGGGCCGGCCACATCCACCCCTGTCCCGATGCCGGAACCCACTTCCAGACCTACCGCGGCCCCTTTCCCCACACCGGTTCCTACGCCGGTCCCCACTCCAACGCCCGTGCCCGCCTCAACCCCCGGCGGTGACACGGACTACGGCCCCGGCGGCGACGGCGTCACCGATTACGGCCCCAACAACGACGGCGTCACCGACTATCAGGAGTCCTATGATCCCTACCGAGATGGAGATACCGACTATGACAGGCGAGAAAACATTCTGAATGGCGGCCGGGACGAGGACGATGAGGATGATGAGGATGAAGATGACGGCGGGGACGATGACGGAGATGACGGGGATATGGAAGAAGATGACGATAAGCGGTAATCTTTTTCCCGCAGCCCCGGTTTTCTCAGCCGCCTCTCGTATGCTACAGATAGAAGCGGCGGGACCAGAAAAAAATCTTCATTTTTTCTCCCCGCGGCCCCGGTCTTCCAAGCCCCGCCCCGTATCCTACCAACACAGAACACAAGCACCTGGAATACAAACCACACCCACTGTTTTTAAGGAGATGAACGAGATGAAAAAGAAGTTCTATGGTAAGCTGTTCGGCCTGGGCCTGACCACCGCCCTGACCCTGACGGACCTGACCGCCTGTTCGGGCGGCACCGCAGCGGCCCCCACCGGTTCGGCCGCCCTCACGTCCCCCCCTTCCACCGCGCAGGAGGCCGGTTCCGACTCTGTGGGCACCGTCCTGCTCAGCGTCAACCCCGAGATTGAGATGGACTATGACGATGCGGGCAACGTGGTGGCCCTCAACGGCCTCAACGACGACGGGAAGGCTGTCCTGGCCTCCTACACCGGCTATGAGGGCAGGGCCTGCACCACCGTCATCGGCGAGCTGGTGGACGAGATCAACGCCGGCGGCTATTTTGACGGCACCGTGGGCGGCCATGAGAAAAACATTGTCCTGAAGCTGGAACGGGGCTCCAAATACCCCAGCGAGACCTTCCTCACCGACCTGGCCGACGCGGTTCGGGTCACCGTGGAGACCGAGCAGATCGGCTCCCAGACTGTGGCTCTGGACGACGATGACTATGATGATACCTACGCCGATCAGGGCTACATCAACGCTACCGCCGCCCAGAGGATCGTCTCTACCCAGCTGGGCCGGGATGACCTCCAATTTGTGGAAAAAGAGTACGATCTGGATGACGGCGACTATGAGGTAGAATTCACCCTGGACGGCGTGGAGTATGAGTATGAGGTCAACGCCGTCACCGGCAAAGTGACCGAAGTAGAAATAGACGGCTCCCGCCCCATTTCCAGCAGCCCTGTCACCACGACCGCCACTCCTGCACCCAACTATGACGACACCGATTACGGCCCCAACAGCGACGGCGTCACCGACTACGACGACACCGATTACGGCCCCAACAGCGACGGCGTCACCGACTATGACGACACCGATTACGGCCCCAACAGCGACGGCGTCACCGACTATGACGACACCGATTACGGCCCTAACAACGACGGCGTCACCGACTACGACGACACCGATTACGGCCCTAACAACGACGGCGTCACCGACTACGACGACACCGACTACGGCCCTAACAACGACGGCGTCACCGACTACGACGACACCGACTACGGCCCCAACAACGACGGCGTCACCGACTACGACGACACCGACTACGGCCCCAACAACGACGGCGTCACCGACTATGACGACACCGACTACGGGAACTGGGACGATGATGACGACGATGACGACGACTGGGACGGCGAAGACCATTGGAATGACGATGACGACGGTGATGACCGCTGGGACGACTAAGCCCCTCCGCCTGCGGCATGAGGAAAAGCACCAGATCTCTCCCCTGGAGGATCTGGTGCTCGCCGGACGGCTGCGCCGCCTCTTTCCCTGGGACGCCCACGCAGGGCGGGACGGTTCCTATCGGGTGAACAGCCTCTATTTTGATACCCCCTACGACGCTGCTCTGCGGGAGAAGCTGAACGGGGTGGACCGCCGGGAGAAGTTCCGCCTGCGCTATTACGGCACCGATCTCTCCTTCCTGCGCCTGGAGAAAAAATGCAAGCTCAACGGCCTGTGCGGCAAGCGCTCCGCCCGCCTGACCCTGGATGAGGTCCAGCGCCTGCTCTCCGGGGACTACCGCTTCCTGCTGAAGCGGAAGGACCCTCTGCTCTGTGAATTTTACAGCAAGCTGCGGGGCAGCGCCCTCTCCCCCAGGGCCGTGGTATGCTACGACCGGGAGGCCTTTCTCTACCCGCCGGGCAATGTGCGCATTACCCTGGACCGGAACGTGCGCACGGGTCTGAGCTGGCAGAATTTCCTGGTCCCGGCGGCCCATCCGCTCAAGCCCCTGGGGAAGTTGACCGTACTGGAGGTCAAATACGACGCATTCCTGCCCGACCTGGTCCGCCAGGCTGTCCAGGTGCCCGGCCGCCGGGCCGGCGCCTGCTCCAAATACGCCCTGTGCCGCCGGTACGACTGAATCAAAACGCTAAGGAGGCCCACCCATGACCACCTTTCAGGATATTTTCAAATCCAGCTTTTTGGAGCGCATGGACAGCGTCTCCCTGCTGGACACCGCCGCCGCCCTGGCCCTGGCCTTCCTGCTGGGCCTGTTCATCTTCCTGGTCTATAAACGCAGCTACAGCGGCGTCATGTACTCCCCCAGCTTTGGTGTGACACTCATCGCTCTGACTCTGATCACCACGCTGCTGATTCTGGCGGTAACCAGCAACATTGTCCTCTCCCTGGGCATGGTGGGCGCACTGTCCATCGTCCGCTTCCGCACCGCCATCAAAGAACCCCTGGACATCGCCTTCCTCTTCTGGGCCATTGCGGTGGGCATCGTGCTGGCCGCGGGGCTGCTGATCCTGGCGGTGGCGGGGAGCCTGTTCGTGGGCCTGGTGCTGCTGGCCTTCTCCCGGCAGAAGAACGGCGAGTCACCCTACATCCTGGTCGTCCGCTGCGCCTCTTCCCGGGAGGAGGCACAGGTCCAGGCTCTGGTAGCGGAGCGGGTGCGGCGGCTGAACCTGAAGAGCAAGAGCGTCTCTCCCGGGGAGATCGAGCTCAATTACGAGGTGCGCCTGCGGGAGGGGGACACTGGCTTTCTCAACGAGCTGGGCGCTATGGAGGGCGTGGAACATGTGGTATTGGTCTCCTACAACGGGGACTACATGGGCTGAGCCATGATCCGCCACCGCTACATCGACGGGATCTGCGCCCTGGCCATGGCATTGGCCCTGGTCTTGACCGCCCTGCTGGCCCACGGGGAGACTTTGGGCATCCAGAAAGCCTCCGCCGCACCGGAGTACGCCTTCCGCCTCTTTGATGATAGCCGGGTCCACACCGTGGACCTCCAGGTGGAGGATTGGGAGGGATTCCTGGCCGCCGCACCGGCGGAGGAGTACGTCCCCTGTACCGTCACCGTGGACGGCGAGGCATTTTCCCAGGTCGGCCTGCGGGCCAAGGGGAACAATTCTCTGCGCCTGACCGAGGAATACGGCCTGTCCCGGTACAGCCTGAAGCTGGAGTTCGACCACTATTTGGACGGAGGCAGCTACCACGGCCTGGACAAATTCTCCCTAGACGCCTCCTTCCAGGACAACAGTTACCTCAAGTCTTTTCTGGTCTACGACATGATGGACTCTATGGAGGTGCCCGCGCCCCTGTGCAGCTACGCCTGGGTCACGGTGAACGGGGTGCCCTGGGGGCTCTTTCTGGCCGTGGAGGAGCCGGAGGAGGCCTTCGCCCGGCGGAACTTCGGCGCGGACCACGGCCTGCTCTACAAGCCGGACTATCGCTCCCTGCGGGAGGAAAATGCCGATGTGGCCCTTCGGTATGTGGACAGCGACCCGGCGAGTTATCCCAATCTGTTCGAAAACGCCAAATTTGAGGTAGACGCGGCCGGTCAGGCCCGGCTCATCGAAGCCCTGCGGGTGCTCTCCACCGGGGAAGACCTGGAGCGGGCCGTAAATGTGGACGAGGTGCTGCGCTATTTCACGGTCCAGGTCTTTGTCATGAACTGGGACAGCTACCTGGGCCACACAGGGCACAATTACTTCCTCTACGAGGAGGACGGCGTGCTCTCCATCCTGCCCTGGGATTACAACCTGGCCTTCGGCACCTACGCTCTGGGCATGACGGACCCCATCCGGGACCCCAACATCCTCATAAACTGGCCCATCAACACCCCCGCCCGGGGGGAGACTATGCTGGAGCGGCCTCTCTACCACAATCTCATGAAGAATAACGCCTATTTCGCACAGTACCACGCCTATTTCGACCAGTTCCTCACGGAGTATCTGGAGAGCGGCCGCTGCGAGGCCCTGCTGCGGGAGACCCAGGCCCTCATCGCCCCCTATGTGGCCGCCGACCCCACCGCCTTCTGCACCTATGAGGACCACCTCCTGGCAGTGGACACCCTGATCGAGGTCTGCCGCCTGCGCGCCCAGAGCGTCCGGGGACAGTTGGACGGGGCATATCCCGCCACCCTGGCCCAGCAGGCGGAGCACCCAGATCTGGGGGTGGACGCCTCCCATATCTCCCTCCAGGATCTCGGGGACTTTGAGGACCTGGAAGAGGCCGCCCGGCGGCTTTCCCGCTGAACCAAAACAGAAAGCCGCGCCCATCTCATCTGGGCGCGGCCTTTTTGCCTGTTCAGCTGTCTTTAATCCTGGATCAGACGGATGCGGAAGACTCCCTCCACCGCCTTGAGGGCGGCCAAGTCCGCCTCGCTCACCGTTCCGCTCACGTCGATGAGGGTATAGGCGTACTCGCCCCGGGCCTTGTTGGTCATGTGCTCAATGTTGAACCCGCCCTGAGAGAGGACGGTGGTCAGCTTCAGAAGCATATTGGGCACGTTCCGGTGCAGGGCGCACACCCGGGCGCAGTCTCCCCGCTCCATGGACACGTCGGGGAAGTTCACCGAGTGGACAATATTGCCCTCCAGCAGGTACTCCTTCAGAGACTGGGCGGCCATGACGGCGCAGTTGAGTTCGCTCTCCGGCGTAGAGGCGCCCAAATGGGGCAGGGCCGTTACATTGGGGGCAGCCAGGATGCCCGCGCTGGGGAAGTCGGTGACATAGCGGGCCACCCGACCGGTATTCAGGGCCTCCACCAGAGCAGCCTCGTTCACCAGGCCGCCCCGGGCCAGGTTAATGATCCGCACGCCGGGCTTAGTCTGGGCGAGCACCTGGGCGTTGATGGTGTCCTTGGTGCTCTCGTTATAGGGCAGATGGAGGGTGATGTAGTCGGCCTTCTGCCAGAGCTCCGTCTCGTCCTTGACGCAGTGGACGTGCCGGTCCAGGCGCAGGGCAGTCTCCACCGACAAATAGGGGTCGTAGCCGTAGACCTCCATGCCCAAAGCATAGGCGGCGTTGGCCACCAGCACGCCGATGGCCCCCAGCCCCACCACAGCCAGAGTCTTGCCCATGATCTCGGGCCCGGCAAAGACCGACTTGCCCTTCTCCACGGCGGTGGACAGATCCACGCCGGCCTCGGCCTGCTCCCGTACCCAAGCCGCGCCCCCCACCAGGTTGCGGGAGGCCATCAGAAGGGCGGCCAGGGCCAGTTCCTTCACGGCGTTGGCGTTGGCGCCGGGGGTATTGAAGACCACTACCCCCGCCTGGGCGCAACGGTCCAGGGGGATGTTGTTCGTCCCCGCCCCCGCCCGGGCAATGGCCCGCAGGTTAGGGCCGAACTCCATCTCGTGGAGGGAGGCCGAGCGGACCAGGATGCCGTCCGGGTCGCCGACTTCCGCCCCCACCTGGAAGCGGTCCCCCGGCAATACGTCCAAGCCCGCCTGGGCGATGTGGTTCATGGTCTTAATGGAATACATGGCGTCTCTCTCCCTCTCTTAATGCTTCCGGTCAAAGTCCCGGATAAACTGGCACAGCTTCTCCACGCCCTCCACCGGCATGGCGTTGTAGATGGAGGCCCGCATACCCCCCACCGACCGATGGCCCTTCAGATTGGAGAACCCGGCTGCGGCGGCCTCGGAGACGAACTGGGCGTCCAGGTCCGCGTCGCCGGTGCGGAAGGTCACGTTCATTCCCGAACGGGAGCCCTTCTCAGCGTGGCAGTGGAAGAGCTTGGAGCTATCCAGGGTCTCATAGAGCATGGAGGAGCGCAGATTGCGCAGCTTCTCCATGCCGACTAGCCCCCCCTGTTCCTCGATCCAGTCCAGCACCAGGCCCAGCATATAGATGCACCAGCAGGGCGGCGTGTTGTACATGGAGTCCTTGTCAATGAGGGTCTTATAGGTGAGCATCAGGGGCGTGTAGGGCAGCTCATGGCCGGCCAGGTCCTTTCGGATGATGACCACCGTCAGGCCCGCCGGGGCCATGTTCTTCTGGGCGCCGGCAAAGATGATGCCATATTTGCTCACATCCACCGGCCGGGAGAGGATATTGGAGGACATATCGCACACCAGGGGTACCGCCCCGGTCTCGGGGACATAGTTCCACTCGGTGCCGTAAATGGTGTTGTTGGCACAGTAATAGAAATAGGATGCCTCGGGATCCAGCTTGAGCGCCTCCTGAGGAGGGATCGCGGTGAACTGCTTCGCCGAGGTGTCGGCCGCCAGGGAGACCTCCCCATATTTCCGGGCCTCCTTGGCTGCGGACTGGGCGAAGTGGCCGGTGACAGCGTAGTCGGCTTTCCCGCTCCGGCTCATCAAATTCAGGGGCACGGCGGAAAACTGGGTGCTGGCCCCCCCCTGGAGGAAAAGGATCTCGTGGGTCTCCGGGATCTGGAGCATCCTGCGCAGCTTGGCCTTGGTGTCCTGGAAGATCTGGTCGAACACCTTAGAGCGGTGACTCATCTCCATGACGGACATACCGGAACCGCCGTAATTGGTGATCTCGGACCCGGCACGGGTAAGAGCCTCCAGCGGGAGCATGGAGGGGCCTGCGGAAAAATTGTAAATGCGGTGATTTTCCATGGATATACCCCTTTCATCAGCTGGGCGAGGCGCCCACATTACCGCTTCTGCCAGAAAGGCGGAAGCGTATGCTTCATATTATAACAATTTAGCGCGTTGAATGCAAGGGACGCACTGCACAATTCCCCCCGCACCCCATTCTTGCTCTTTGGAGAAAGCAGGTGCTCCGCTGGCGTTTCCGCCAAAAAACATGGATATTTTTTGTTAGAAATGCCGGTCTCCCCGAGGAGACCGGCATTTCTGGCGTTCCCTACATGCCCATGTAAGAGAAATGCATATAGTCGTGATAGCCCGACTCGTCGTAGGCCCCGCTGGACCAGGCATCCCCACCCCAGCTCCAGCCGTGGGCCTTGAAAATGCGCACCACCGAGCAGTCGGGGCCCATGGAATAGGGATTGCTTCCCGGCGCCCAGAGGCTGCCCACCAGGGCCTGGCCGCTCCGGACCTGGTAGTTTTCATTGGAGTTGATGTCGATGGCGCTGCCGCAGTTGTGCTCGCCGCTGGCGTTGTCCCCCCTCCAGGAGTAGCCCCCCGCCTCATAGATGGGGAACTGCTCAGGGTCATTGTAGATCTCCGTAAAGATGGCCTTCACATCCTCGGCCAAGCCCGCGTTGACGGTGAGGGACAGGCTGGAGGACACCTTCTGGCCGTTGGAGAGCTTCCAAACCGGCACGGTGACCGTTGTCATGGCTGTCTGGGCCTCTGTCTGGTTCTCAAAGCGGCGCTTGTCCCCCCGGCCGAAAAGCTGGGTATACTTGCGGGGGTTCTCCCCCTCCTGCCGCAGCCAGAAGTCCTGCTGCAAATACTCGTCGTAGGTAATCTCCCCGTTCCGGTACTGCTCCCAGGCCTGCTCCTCCGCGATCTCGTCCGCCGTCATAGTCCGGTACTGGAGGGTAATTTCCTGAGAGAGTGTGCTGACCTGGTAACTGGGCCCCACAAAGCGGTAGCCCTCCGGATCTGCGGCCAAGGTGACATAGTTATAACACACCTTGGTCTGGACTGTCTGGTCGGGCGCGATGGTCTGCCCGCTCTGATCCACAAAGTGGACCGTGACGGTGTGGGGCTCCCAGCGGTGCTCCTGGTCCACCAGGTCCAGCACCCCCATCAAGAGGACTGCGCCCTCCGCCCGGGTCAAAGTCTTCTCCCCCTGAAAGTTGCCGCCGCCGGTGCCGTTTACAATGCCAGCCCGGTAGAGTGCGTCTACCCCTTCCCGGTAGGCCGCGGGGATCTGCATCCAGTCGGGGAAGTCCGCGGCGGCATCCCGGATCTCATACATCCAGCCTTCGGTGAGACCCTCCTCAGGGGCCAGGCGGTAGAGCACCTCTACCGCCCCTTTCCGGTCCACCGGTGTCTCCAGGCTCTCCGCCGACACGGGCAGGAAATCTCCTTCCTCCACCACACCCGCATCCAGGGCCGCCCGATAGCCCTGACCGGCCCAGTTCTCCCCCTTGGGCGCCGCGTCGTAGGTCTCCCGGTAGAAGGTCCGCCCCACCATCGTCAGAAACTGCCCCCAAGTCAGGGTGCCATTCGGGTCCATTGCCCCGCCGGAGCCGCCGGACAAGATGCCCAGCTCCCGGGCCTGATCCATCTGCTCATAGGCCCAGTGGCTCTCGTCCAAATCAGGGTATGCCGCCGCCCCGGCCGGGGCCGCCAGAGCCGCACAGAGCCCCAGCGCCAAAGCACGCCGCCGCCATTTCTTCCAATCCACGCAAGATTCCTCCCTCTCTGCCCGTGTTTTCCGCAGGCGCTGTTCTGTTTTACGGAACCTAGCATAGCACATTTCCAACAAAATGCAATTTCCCAAGATAATATTCTCTCTAATTTGTAAGATTTTTCTCCTCCCCTGGGATAAAAAAGAAAAGGAGGTTTTCCCCATGCGCAAGCGATTTTCCCGGCTGTGGCCCTGGCTGCTGCTGGCGGTCTTTCTGCTCTCCCTGCTGCCGGTGGTGTCCCTGGGCCGGTATGCCCGCGCCGCAGCCGACGACTACTGCTATGGCATTGCCACCCACCGCGCCCTCCTGGCGGGGGAGGGGATTCCGGGGCTGCTGGGCGCGGTATGGCACACCATGTGGGGCTATTACCAGAGCTGGCAGGGCACCTTCTCCGCCCTGGCCCTCATGTCCCTCACTCCCTGTATTTTTTCCGAGGGAGCCTACTGGCTCACCGCAGTGGTGATGCTCGCCTCCCTGGTGGGCGGCACCTTCCGCCTGAGCCTCACCCTGTGCCGGCGGGTGCTGGGTGGAACGGGGCGAGACGGAATGCTGGTCGCCCTGGCCCTCCTTTTTCCATCAGTGCACTGCCTGGCTGAGCCCCTGCACAGCTTTTTCTGGTGGAACGGCGCGGTGTACTACACCTTTACCTATGGCCTCTCCCTGTGCTACGCGGCCCAGCTGGCGCAACTCTTCTGCCCGGAGCGGCCCGGCGCCCGGGTGTGGCTGCCCGGGCTGCTGCTGGGGCTTTTTCTGGGCGGGAGCAACTACGTCTCCGCCCTGCTCTCCGCCCTTTTGGGCCTTACCGCCCTGCTCTGGACGGCCTGGCAGAGGCGGGACCGGGCCGGCCCCGCCCTGGCTATGGTCCTGCCTCTGCTGGCCGCCTTCGCGGTGAGCGTCCTGGCCCCGGGCAACCAAGTCCGCCAGAGCGGCGAGACCCCCATGTCCGCCCCAGAGGCCATTCTGGCCTCTCTGCAGCAGGGGTGGGGCGACCTGCTGGACTGGCCCAGCTGGCTGACCTTGATCGCCGCCCTGACCCTGATCCCCCTCCTGTGGAGACTTGCTGGGCGGAAGCATTGGCGCTTCCCTCTGCCCGTCTTTTTCTCCCTGGCCACCTTTCTCTTTTTCTCCGCCCAAAACGCCCCTCACTTCTATGCCGCCTCCAGTGCAGGACCCGACCGGCTGCGAAACATCATCTACTTCTCCCACTACTGGGTGGTGCTGCTCAACGAGTTCTATTGGCTGGGCTGGCTGCGGCGGGCACTGGGCGGGAGATTGCCCGCCCCGGGGCCTTGGCTCCGGCGGACGGCCGCCTTGGCTCTGGTCCTCCTGTTTCTGGGCTGGTTGCCCCACTACCTCCCCGGCCTCACCGCCGTGCGCTGCTGGAGGGCCCTTGCCGACGGCAGCGCTGCGGCCTATGCCCAGCAGCGGGACGCGCGCCTGCCCGCCCTCCTGGACCCGGAAAACACCGACCCACGGTTCCCACTGCTCACCGTCCGCCCGCCTCTGCTCTTTCTGGGGGACATCACCCAGGACCCCGCCGACTGGCATAACAACACCCTCGCGGTCTTTTATGGGAAAGATTCTGTGGCTCTTCTCGTGTCCTCAGTGTCCTTGGATAAGGAACATGAAATGTTCCTTATCCCGCCCGAAACGGGAGTTCGGGCGGGCGCGCCGTTTCTGCTGCCGCCTCTCTAATTTTTAATTTTTTCCGAATTTTCTTTCGAAAATTTCAGAAATTTCCTCTCATTTTTGCTAATTTATCCGCTTGTCGCTCCTCTCCATCTCTGCTATCATGGGAGAAAGGATATGGAAAGGAGGTCCTTTTATGACGGACAAATGGACCTGGTTTGAGTCGCTCTACCGGGCGAGCTACTCCCATCTGCTCTCCGTGGCCGCCCGCCGCCTGCCCCGGTGGGAGCTGGCCGAAGACGCCGTGCAAGAGGCCTTTCTGCGGCTCTGGACCCGGGCTGACCAGCTGATCCGCCATCCAAATCCAGGCGGCTGGCTGATGGTGACCCTGCTGCATATTGTGGCCCATCTGCTTCAGTCAGACTGCCCCGGTCCCCTCCCCCTGCCGGAGTATCTGCCGGCCCCGGGCTGTCTGGAGGACATGGTGTTCACGCTCTCCGACGCCCTTCCCGCCGGACTCTCCTCTCAGGACCGTGAGGTCCTCCTCCTCTTTTATGAGGGACAGTGCTCTTACCGGGAGGCCGCAGGCCTGCTGGGTATTTCCATCTCCAACTGCGGCGTCCGCCTGACCCGAGCCCGCCGGAACTGCCGTGCCCTCTGGCTGGCCGGGGAAGCTTAAAACGGTCTGTAATCAATCTTTGCTCCCCCGAACCACATCCACTTTTCCACATTGTCCACCGACTTATCCACATCTTGTGTGTATTACTAACTCTGCTACTAAATCCTGTATTTCACCCGCATTCCCTTCTCTTCTCCCGGCGTCGACAGCCGGTTCCAGATACAACAGCACGTAATTCCAGCGCCGGGCAGGATCGGAACATGAAAATCGTGCATATTATCCTTTTTGGGTTGTCTCCTGCGGTATTTTCATGTATAATATCCCCATAGCCGGCAGCCTCTTTACCGCCGGCCACACTTGAGGAAACCACAAGAAGGAGCGAACCACCATGAAACAGTTCACTTACACGATTACCGATCCTGTGGGCATCCACGCCCGTCCCGCCGGCCTTCTGGTCAAAGAGGCTAAGAAATACGCAGACAGCGCCATTACCCTCTCTGTGGAGGCCACTGGGAAGAGCGCCAACGCCCTCAAGCTGATGGCCCTTATGAGCATGGGCGTCAAGGGCGGCGATACCGTCACCGTCACCGTGGAGGGCGGCGACGAAGAGGCCGCCGCCGCCGGGATGCAGGCTTTCCTCTCCGCCAACCTGTAAGACAAAGCAAAGCGCGCCGCGGACCAAAAGTCCGCGGCGCGCTCTGTTTTTGGGGGAACCGGCGTGCTCAGCGGCTTTTGCAGCCCCCGGCGCACAGCTGGAACGAGGCGCACTCGGTGGAGGCGCAGGTCTTGGCGTTGGCATCGGTGCAGCCCACCTTAATGGTATTCAAGGTGCAGTAGTTCTCCGCACAGTGGTGGGTGCAGTTGGAGACGGAACACTGGATACTGTGATTGGCATTCTGATTCATGGCGCAATCCTCCTTTGCGGTGATGGCCTTAGTATGGCCCGTTCCCGCCGAGAGATACGCCCGCTCTTCAAAAAATTTTTCCAGTTTTTAGGCTTTCCCCACCGGCGGCAGCAGTTCCTTAGACAGCTCCCGGTACTCCGCCGCCGCGGAGCGCAGCTCCTCATACTCCTCGGGGCGGAGGGGACGCTTGACCTTGGCGGGAGAGCCCATCACCAGGCTGCCCGCCGGGACCTCCATGCCCTGGGTCACCAGCGCACCGGCAGCCACCAGACAATCGGGGCCGATTTGGCAGCCGTTGAGCAGCACCGCCCCCATACCGATCAGGGTCCGCTCTCCCACGGTGCAGCCGTGGAGAATGGCCCCGTGGCCCACTGTCACATCCTCCCCCACATGGAGGGGATAGCCCTCGTCGCTGTGGAGAATACAGTTGTCCTGGATATTGGCTCCGGCGTCCACCTGGATGGTGGCGCAGTCCCCCCGGAGCACCGCGCCATACCACACGCTGGCCCCCTCGCCCAAGGCCACCCGACCCACCACAGTGGCGTTCTCCGCCACCCGTGCGGCGGGGTGCAGGTCGGGCTCTTGCCCGCGAAATGAACGGATCATGGCTCTGCCTCCCTCATAGATTCTATCGCGTGTTTTATTATATCCGTCTCCGCCGCCGCCGTCAAATCTTCCCGCCCGGGCGCATACACTGAACCATCCTGGATTTAGGAGGAATGAGCTTTGGACTTAAAACGCAATCAGATCACCCTGGGGGAGCTGCTGGACGATCCCCGCTCCCTGGCGGTGCTGCAAAGGCGCTTTCCCGCCGCCCTGCGCCATCCCCTCTCCGGAGCCGGGCGCACGGTGACGCTGGAGCAGCTCCTCTCCGTCGTGTCGGCCTGGCTGCCCCGGCGGAAGCTGGACGAGGCCCTGGAGGAACTGCGCCGGATTTAGCGAAAAAAATTGCCCTCCATCCTTGCCTTCCCCAGGAAAGTGTGATATGATAGACCGAAAAAAATAAAATGGGAATGGAGCGGATGGGTATGCGGCATCTGATCGATTTTGGAGACCTTTCTCGGGCGGAGTGGGAAGCGCTGTATCAGAAGACCAGCGCAATAATCGACCACCCCGCCGATTTTATGGACGCCTGCCGGGGACGGGTGGCCGCTACGCTCTTTTTTGAGCCCTCTACCCGGACGAATTTCTCCTTCCAGACCGCCATGCTCCGGGTCGGCGGCACGGTGTTCGGTTTCTCCGACCCCAACTCCTCCTCGGTGGCCAAGGGCGAGTGCCTGAAGGACACCATCAAAATGGTCTCCGGCTATGCCGATGTGGTCATCATGCGCAACCCCCGGGAGGGGGCTGCCAAGGCAGCCTCTCTCTACTCCGACGTGCCCGTCATCAACGCCGGCGACGGCGGCCACATGCACCCCACCCAGACCACCACGGACCTGACCACCATCACCCGTCTGCTGGGCGGGGTGGACGGCATCTCCATCGGCCTGTGCGGCGACCTGAAGAACGGCCGCACGGTCCACTCCCTGATCAAGGCCCTGGCCAAGTTCGAGAATGTGAAGTTCTATCTCATCTCTCCCCGGGAGCTGGCCGTGCCCGAGTATATCCGCGCCTTTATGAAGGAGCGCAAGCTCTGGAGCGTGGAGGTCACCGGCCTGGAAAACGTCATTCCACAGTTGGACGTGCTCTATATGACCCGCATCCAGCGGGAGCGCTTTGTAGACCCCCTGGAGTACGAGCGCAACAAGGGCGTCTATATTCTCACCCGGCGCAAGCTTGAGCGGGCCCGGAAAAATATGCTGGTCATGCACCCCCTGCCCCGGGTGGATGAGATCGCCCTGGATGTGGACGCCGCCCCCCGGGCCGCCTATTTCGAGCAGGCCCGCTTTGGCATGTTCTCCCGCATGGCCCTGCTCACCGATCTAGCCAATCAGCCCCGGCAGAAGCCCGAACCCGTGGAGATCGGAACGACCCCGGTGTGCTCCAACCACCGCTGCATTACCCAGACCGACCACTACCTGCCTCCTCTGGTCAAACAGAACGGCGGAGTGGACTGCTGCGCCTACTGTGACGCGGCCCTGCACTAACACCGCCCCCGAAAACGCCGCGTGGGGAGAGACCGTTGTCTCTCCCCACGTTTTTTCTTATTTTATGGCTCCACGCCCAGGGCTTTGGCCCATTCCTCCGGCCGGAAGCCCACCAGCACAAAGTCCTCTCCCACCAGGATGGGCCGCTTGACCAGCATCCCGTCGGAGGCCAGGAGGGCGAACTGCTCCGCCTCGCCCATACCCGGGAGGCGGTCTTTCAGGCCCAGGGAGCGGTAGAGCTGCCCGCTGGTGTTGAAAAAGCGCTTGAGGGGCGCTCCGCTTCGGCCCTGCCAGTCCCGGAGCTCCGCCTCGCTGGGGCGCTCCCCCTTGACGTCCCTGGAAAGATAGTCCACGCCATGCCCGTCCAGCCAGGCTTTGGCCTTCTTGCAGGTGCCGCAGGTGGGATAATACACAAATGTCATGCCGTTTCCTCCGTTTCTTCACTGCCCTCCGGCCAGATCATGTCAATGCCTGTCTGGAGGGTCTCCCGATCCAGGGGCCCCACCGCCCGGGCGATGGCGTAGCCCTCCGGGTCAATGAAATAAGTTGTGGGCAGAGAGTAGGCCCCATAGGCAATGGCCGCCGACATCTGGGTGTCGTAGACCACCGGGAAGGTATAGCCATGCTCCTCCAGGAAGGCCGAGGCGGTCTCCACCGTCTCCTGGGACCCGTCGGTCATATTAATCATCAAAAACTGCACATTCTCCCCCAGCTCGCTGTGGGCCGCATTGAAGTCGGCCATCTCACTCTGGCAGGGGCCGCACCAGCTGGCCCAGAAATTGAGCACCACCGGCTTCCCCCGGTAGTCCGTCAGGTGGACCTCATTCCCCTCGGCGTCAAAGACCGCGAAGTCTGGGGCAGTCACAGGCTGCGGCGGGGCGGAGGCTTCTCCGGCCTCGCCGGCCTCAGCCGCTGTGGTAGGCGCGGATGGGGGCGTGCTCTGTACTGCCAGCTGTTCCCGCGCCACGCGCCCGCTCAGGGTCCCATAGAGGGCCCCCGCGCCCACTAAGACCGCCACCAGGACCGCGGCGGCGATCAGAACCGTCCGATGCTTCATCTCTGCCTCCTAGCTGAGCAGGCGGAGCAGCCGCCCCAGGGTCCCGGTGGCCATCAACACGCCCACCAGGACCAGGAAGGCCCCGCATACCCGGTTGATTGTCTGATAATTGCGCTTGATCCAGTCGAAGGCGCCCTTGAGCTGGTCAATGAGCACCGCGCTGATGAGGAAGGGCACCCCAAGCCCCAGGGAGTAGGCCAGCAGCAGGCACACCCCCAGCAGGGCGCTCCCCTGCTGGGAGGCCAGCATCAGCGCCGAGCCCAAAAAGGCCCCCACGCAGGGCGTCCACCCCACTGAGAAGATCATCCCGAAGAGCATCGCGGGGAAAAAGCCTCCGGCGGGCGTCCGCCCGTGCTGGATCCCCCGGAAGACATTCAGCTGGAACACCCCCAGGTAGTTCAGGCCAAAGAGGATCACCACCGCGCCGGAGATCCCATTTACGGCGCTCTGGTGGCTCTTGAGGAAGCTGCCCACTGTCCCCGCCAGGGCCCCCATGGCCAGAAAAACCAGGGTGAAACCCACGACAAACCCCGCCGCGCCGGTCAGCGTCTTCCGGGTGCTGCGCACCCCGCCGCCGGCAAAGTAGGAGATATAGATGGGCAGCATGGGCAGCAGGCAGGGGGAGATGAAGGTGATGATACCCTCCAGAAAGGAGATCAGATACTGCATCCGGTCATATTCCTCCGCATCTGCCCTCAGCCGTGGCAGCCCTGGCCGCAGGGGCCGTGCCCATGGCCCTCATGGTGCGCGCAGGCGTGGCTCCCGCCGTGTTCCTGGCCGTGGTGATCGCAGTGGGCCTGGGGATCATAGTCCAATTTTCCCGCCAGCAGGGCCTCCACCGCCCGGTCGGCCTCTCCCGTGACTCCGCCGTAGAGCCGGATGCCCTGGGCGTCCAGGGCGGCCCGGGCGCCGCCGCCGATGCCCCCGCAGATCAGCACATCCACCCCCAGGGCCTTCAGCACCCCCGCCAGGGCCCCATGTCCCTGGCCGTTGGTCCCCACCACTTGGGCAGAGGCCACCTTGCCGTCCGCCACATCGTAGAGCTTGAACTGCTCCGTATGGCCGAAGTGCTGAAAAATCTGGCCGTGGTCAAAGGTCACTGCAATTCTCATATCCATCTCTCCTTTTGGTTTTCCGAATGCCCGGCTCAGCCGGCATTTCAGGCACCCGCTGCACCGGCTGTCCCGCGCCGTCCCGTCGCAGAGCTGGTACTCCCCGCCCTGAATCCGCAGCCCACGCCCCTCCACCAGGGCGTCGGCCACCTTTTTCCGCGCCGAGGCGTAAATCAGCTGCACAGTGGTCCGGGCCACTCCCATATGGGTCCCGCACTGGGCCTGGGAGAGCCCCTCCCGGTCGATCAGGCGAAGGGTCTCGTACTCGTCCACTGTGAGCACAATGGAGGGCAGGCCGCTCCGCTCCGCGGGCTGGAAGCCTCCGGCCTCGGGGAGGTCGCAGACCATGCGGTTTTTTCTGGGTCTCGCCATATCCTCCCGTCCTATCATGCTGCGTTAATCCGCCATTTGAACTAAGTATAGTTCTATTTTTGGCATATGTCAATATTATCTTCTCAAAACAGGCCGCTCTGGCTGCTCCTTTCCCTGGGCACAAGGGCTTTGTCAAAAATTTCGCCCGCCAACCATTTCTGGCTGACGGGCGAAGGATGGGGTAACCTGAGCTGGAACTGGTTTACTGAACTGCCAGCCAGGCCTTGGCAATAATAATCAGGTCTTCCAAGTCGATGACGCCGCTGCCGTCGAAATCGCCCCGCTGGGCCTCTTCCCACGTGCTCTCGCCCTGGCGCACCTGATAATAGTGCTGCACCGCTGTGATGTCCGCCTGGGTAAACCTGCCGTCCCCGTTGACATCATAGAGCTCCCCAGTCACCTGAGTCGCAGCAGCTCCGCCCAGCTGGGCATTGTAGTCGTTTGGATCCAGATCATAGGTGAAGATCGCTTTCTCCAGCTCCACCTGGATACGGCCCTGGACCTCTGCGCCGGTACGGAGCACATAGGTGAAGAGAGGCTCGTTCTCTGCCGAGCCGGCGGCGCTCTCCTCGCCCAGCTTGTAGGCCAGGGTAACTTCCACCCGGCGGACGGTATCGCTGACATCGGTCTTTTCCACAGCCAGCACCTGCACGCCCTCCGCGGGCTCCAGGGCGTCGGTGGTAAAGAGGCCGGCCTGGTCGCCCGAGACGCGGAAGATCACCGTTACATTGGCCAGGCCCTCCTGGTCGCCGGAGAAGGTAACGGCATAGGGCACCCGCTGGTCCTGGCCAGCCACGCCGGCACCCTGGACCGCCACGGATACGTCCTTCTCCGCCGGCTCCTCCTGGGCTGTGCGGCGGATCGTGAAGGTATCCACCACCGAGCCACTGCTCACCCGGTATGTCGTGATGGTGAACTCCGTGCCGGTAACCGTCACTTTGGAGTAAGTAGGTACATGCTCCTGGTTCTTCACGGCCGCATAGGGGAACGCCATGTTCTGAATCTCGTAGTACTTGCTGCCCGAGGCAGAGTTCGCGGTGACATAGAGGATGTCGTCGGTGTCGGTGACGCTGGTCATCTCCGCGTTGTCATATTCCGCCGGGTCAGTGACGGGATTGAAGCCGTCCATCATGTAGGTGCGCACATACACATGGTCGTGGCCCTGGAGAACCACGTCAATGTCCAGCTCCTCAAAGATGGGCACCAGCTCCTCCCGGCGCTGGAGGATATCCCCCTCCACGGCGTGGTTGGCCACCGAGTAGACCGAGTGGTGCATGGCCACGATCTTCCACTCCGCATCCGGATTCTGACGGATGGCCTCTTCCAAAAACGCCTTATGCTCGGCAGCGCTCATGTTGTTCACATTGAGCACCAGGAAGAGGGCGTTGCCGTAGCGGAACCAGTAATCGCTGCTGGCGTTGGTGGCGCCGTACGCACTCTGATTGGCCACGTTGAAGTGCTGGTCATAGGAGCTGCTGGAAGAATCGTGGTTGCCCACCACCGTGGCCACCGGCAGCTGCCGGAGCTCCTCGTGTTCCAGATAGGCGCTGTACTGGCTCTCGTTGTCGGCGGTGTTCACCTGGTCGCCGGCGGAGAGGAGGAAGGCCGCGTCGCTCACCCGCTGAGCGGCATCGCTGAGGGTGGCCGCCCAGCCGCTCTCATCGCTGTTCAGGTCGCCGCCCGCGCCCAGCTGGGGATCTCCCATGAAGAGGAAGGTAAAGCCATCGCTGGTGTCATCGGTCGTAAAGGTGTAGATGGGGGACTCCTTCTCCCCGTTGACCACCTGGTAGGCATAGCGCACGCCCCCCTCCAGGCCGGTCATAGTGGCCTGGTAGGACCAGTATCCGGTCTTGTTGGCGCTCTGGCCAGCGGCCTGGACGCTCTGGGCGTCCTCCGGCATCTGTCCGTCGGAGAGCGCGCTCTCCTTCGCCCACAAGAGGGTGCCCGCGCCGTCGGTATTGGCATACCAGGTCAGGTTCATCTCAGTCTCATTACTGCCGGGGGCAAGGGAGATGCTGTTCTGCACCACGGCCGGCTCGTTTTCGTCCATGGGTACTTCGGGCACATTCTTCAGCTCAGGGCGGCCCTCCTCGCTCATGGTCCAAACATTCTCAAAGTCCCAGCCAATGGCCTCATAGGTCGCCTGCTGCTTGAGCTCGTCGGCGGTCTTGTCCTGGCCGTTCTTGTTGTTGGCCGCGCCGCCGGTCACCGTGGAGCCATTGACGGTAATCTCAGCGCAGGCCAGGTTGTTCTGGTAGGTCGTCGCCTCATCCACGCCATTGTTCCGTCCGCAGATGCGGGCAGTGTTCTGATTGGCGCTCAGGGTGCCGCTCAGGGCTACATTTCCGGTCATGCGGGTCCCATTATAGGCGTAGCCGCTGATGAAGCCGATGTTGTTGTGGTGGGAAACGTAGTTCCCCGCAGCATAGCAGTGCTCCACGGTGGCCGAGGCATTATGGTTCCAGGAAGTGATGCCGCCGGTCTCATAGTTGGACTCCAGGTCCCCCATGAAGTAGCAGTTGCGGATGGTATTGTAGTTCTCGGACACCAGGCCGCCGTTGCGGTGGCCGCCGGTAACGGTGCCCAGGGCGTAGCACTCCTCGATGATGCCGTAATTGCGCACACACAGGGCGGCCCGCCAGCTATTGTCGGAGGTATACGGGCCCTCCAGATACACATTGGTGAGGCCCAGCTGCCGGATCGTGCCGTTGTTCTGGAGGATGAACGCGGCAGAGGCGTCCATATCGGTGAAGGTAAAGCCAGAGATGGTGTGGCCGTTTCCGTTGAGGGTGCCGTTGAGTATGGTGATGGGCTCAAACTCGCCGGTGAGCTCCAAGTCGGCCGTCAGGTTAAAGGTGGCGTCGGGGTGTTCCCGGATCAGGTCCAGGTCGCCGACCGAGTCGATGGTGAAGGTCTTGTCCGCGTCGGACTCATAGACGACCTCCTCCTGGGTCAGGCGGACCACATAGCCGCCGCCCGAGCGGATCTGAGCGGTGAGCTCGTCGGCGCTGGTGACCTTCTCCACCCGGCGGCGAATTTGGGCGGCGGAGTTCAGGTTATCATAGTAGATATCGGCGTACCAGTCGCCCTCGCCCAAAAAGCTGAGCGCGAACGTCATCTCCTTCTCCCCGTGGGCGCTGTTCTGGACGGCCAGGTACCAGTCATCCCCGCTGCGGCGCAGGAAGGCGGCCGCCTCGCCGATCTCGGACTGATCCAGTACAATGGTCTCATCCCACACGGCGGGCAGCTTCTCGATGAATTCCGTGTAGACCTGGCCCACCATGTTCTTGGGGTTTTCGCTCAGCTGGAGGTAGCTGGAGGTCATGATGACCGTATTGGTCAACATATGGATCCAGCTGGCCGAGTCCAGCATGCTGCTGTTGGTAAAGTGCAGCGGGGTGTAGTCGGCGCTGCCCGCCAGCAGCCGGGTAAAGGGCAGGATGGCGTTCTCATTGGGGTTACACTGGTACTGCATGCCCCGGATGGCCTCCCGGGTCATCTCGTTGGGGTAGGTGCGGGAGAGGCCGGTTGGCTTCATGGGGTTGTGGTAGCTGACCATGATGTGGTACTCGGCAGCCAGGCGGGTGAAGTCCTCGTAAAAGCTGACCTTGTCGGGGGCCTCGCTGTGGATGTGGTCGATCTTCACGCCCACCACGCCGGCGTCCTGACAGCGCTGGAGGAAGTCCCGGGCATTGGCCTCCACATAGAGTCCACCCTCGTAGCGGGTGGTGGGGGCGTCCTCCCACAGCCAGATCTTCACTGGATTCTCCAGGGCGGCGCTGTATTCGGCGATCTCCTTGATGGCGGCAAACTGCTCATCCAGAGTGGCGCCGAAGTCGTCCCGGCCCTCGATCAGGTTGAACTCGATGCCCAGCTGCGAGGCGTAGTCGCTGTACTCCTTATAACCGGCGATGGTGGAAGGGCCGCCGCCCTGGGTCGTCCACACCGAGCGGCCCGGCTGGATCCAACTGGTATCACCGGCGAAGAGGGACTCATCCAGGGGATCGGAGACGTTGGTGACCATATCGCTGTTGGCAAAGTCGTTCAGGTTGTCGGCAATGATGGCCACGCGCCAGGGCGAGTCCTCGCTGGTCGTAAAGGTCTTGCCGCTCTCATCCCAGTACTCGGCCTTCAGCACGCCGCTGCCCTCCGTGCGCAGGCCCATGCCGGACCAGTCATAGAGGTTGGCCTCGGTAAGCGAGACATACGCGGCCTTGTCCTTGAGTTCAAAGGTGGGAAGCGTGCACAGCAGGCGGCCCACGCCGATGGCGGAGACCTGAGAGGTCTCGGTGGGCACCTGTTCGCCGCTGACGCTGTGGCTGCCGTCCAGAAGGGCCTGGGCGATCTCCTGCATCCGGCGGTAGCGGGCCATGTCCGTCTCCCCGCCCTCGCTGTAGAGCAGTCCG
>CALXCU010000061.1 GCA_944386885.1 uncultured Oscillospiraceae bacterium
ACCATCGTGCGTCAGGGCGACATCCTGGCCATTGTCGAGTAAGCAGCAGCCGCTACCCAGGCTGTATCCATTCATCTCATTCTTGGAGGTAATTTATTATGGCTAAGATTATTTGCTACGGTGAGGAGGCCCGCCACGCGCTGGAGCGGGGCGTCAACCAGCTGGCCGACACTGTGAAGATCACCATGGGCCCCAAGGGCCGCAATGTGGTGCTGGGCAAGAAGTTCGGCGCCCCCCTCATCACCAACGACGGCGTGACCATCGCCAAGGAGATCGAGCTGGACGACCCCTTTGAGGATATGGGCGCGCAGCTGGTCAAGGAAGTGGCCACCAAGACCAACGACGTGGCCGGCGACGGCACCACCACCGCCACCCTGCTGGCCCAGGCCATCATTCGCGAGGGCCTGAAGAACCTGGCCGCCGGCGCCAACCCCATGGTCATGAAGAAGGGCATCGCCAAGGCCACCGCCGCCGCCATCGAGGCCATCAAGGCCAACTCCAAGCCCGTCAACGGCAACGACGACATCGCCCGGGTCGGCACCGTCTCCTCCGGCGACGAGACTGTGGGCAAGCTCATTGCCGAGGCCATGGAGAAGGTCTCCCACGACGGCGTTATCACCGTGGAGGAGTCCAAGACCGCCGAGACCTACAGCGAGGTCGTGGAGGGCATGCAGTTCGACCGGGGCTACATCACCCCCTACATGGTCACCGATACCGAGAAGATGGAGGCCGTTCTGGACGACGCCCTCATCCTGATCACCGATAAGAAGATCTCCAACATCCAGGAGCTGCTGCCTGTGCTGGAGCAGGTGGTCCAGTCCGGCAAGAAGCTGCTCATCATTGCCGAGGACGTGGAGGGCGAGGCCCTGTCCACCCTCATTGTCAACAAGCTGCGCGGCACGCTGAACGTGGTGTGCGTCAAGGCCCCCGGCTTCGGCGACCGCCGCAAGGAGATGCTCCAGGATATCGCCGTGCTCACCGGCGGCACCGTGATCTCCGCCGACCTGGGCTATGAGCTCAAGGACACCACCCTGGATATGCTGGGCAAGGCCCGCCAGGTGAAGGTCCAGAAGGAGAACACCATCATCGTGGACGGCGCCGGCGACTCCGACGCCATCAAGGCCCGCGTCAACCAGATCCGCAGCCAGATCGAGACCACCACCTCTGACTACGACAAGGAGAAGCTCCAGGAGCGTCTGGCCAAGATGGCCGGCGGCGTGGCCATCATCCGCGTGGGCGCGGCCACCGAGGTAGAGATGAAGGAGAAGAAGCTACGCATTGAGGACGCCCTGAACGCCACCCGCGCCGCGGTGGAAGAGGGCATCGTGGCCGGCGGCGGCACCGCTTACGTCAACGCCGTTGCCGCCGTGGAGGCCCTGATTCCCCAGGTCGAGGGCGACGAGAAGACCGGCGTGCGCATCATCGCCAAGGCTCTCACCGAGCCCGTGAAGCAGATCGCCGCCAATGCCGGCATCGACGGCTCCGTGGTCCTGGAGAAGATCAAGGAGTCCGGCAAGGTGGGCTACGGCTTTGACGCCTACAACGAGACCTATGTGGACATGATCTCCTCCGGCATCGTGGACCCCACCAAGGTCACCCGTTCCGCGCTGGAGAACGCCGCTTCCATCGCCTCCACCCTGCTGACCACCGAGTCCCTGGTGGCCGATAAGAAGGAGCCCGCCCCCGCTCCCGCCCCCGCCGGCGGCGACATGGGCGGCATGTACTAAAAATAGCTGCTGCCCCTTAACACAACTGGATGCTCGGTGCGTGGTGCGGCCAACTTCGGCCCATCCCGCGCTTGAGCGGCAAAAAATGACTGACCCGCTGTCCTCTTTCAGGGACAGCGGGTTGGTTCTTTTTCTATGGCTGATCTGTATAAATGGACAAAAACATGAAAAAAAGGTGTGGATATGGTACCATGAGGAACAGAAAACTTCGATAAGGGGTACCCGCTGTATGGAACTTCGTACCTTGCGTTATTTTCTGGCGGCCGCCGGGGAAGCAAACATCACACGGGCTGCAGATCTTTTGCATGTGACGCAGCCGACCCTGAGCCGTCAGCTGATGGATTTGGAGCGGGAGCTGGGCGTAACATTGATGCACCGCGGGAAGAAGGGCATGACCCTGACCGATGACGGCCTCTTTTTCCGCCAGCGGGCCGAGGAGATCGTGGAGCTGGCGGACCGCCTGGAGCAGGCTTTTGTGGAGCGGAATACGGATGTGAGCGGCGTCATCTCCATTGGGGCCACGGAATCGGTGGGGAGCCGGCTGTTTGCAAAATTGATCAAACAATTCTCCCAAAAGTATCCCCTGGTACAATTCAACCTTTACAATGAGATGGCGGATTACATCAAGGAGCGCATTGACAAAGGCCTGATCGATGTGGGCCTGCTCCTGGAGCCGGTGGATACGGTCAAATATGATTTTGTCCGGCTCTCCCAAAAGGAAACCTGGGGAGTCCTGATGCGGGAAGATCATCCCCTGGCTGGCCGGGAATCCATCCGGCCGCAGGAAATGATACCGTACCCGCTCATCCTCCCCCTCCGGGAAAGGGTGCGTGCGGAAATCTTAAACTGGCTGAACTGTGAAGAAACGGATTTGAATATTCCGCTGAGCTACACGCTGCTGTCCAACGCCGTCCTGCTGGTGGAGGAGGGGCTGGGATGCGCCTTCTGCCTGGACGGCGCGCTGGCGATCCGGAGCAGCCCGAATCTGCGCTTTATCCCCATCTCTCCGGAACATACCACCCGCAGCGTGCTGGTCTGGAAAAAAAATCATCTGTTTACCCCCGCAGCCTCACTTTTTATCCAGGAAATCAATCTGCTTCGAGCCGATGCAACCTAGGCCCCGTGCTGCTCCCCCAGTCCAGTGGACTGGGGGAGTTTTTTGTATTATCCATGTGTTTTTTGTATGAATAAATATAAAATATAGGTATTAGACATGGAACGGATCGTCCTCTATAATAAAGGCAGCCTAAGCGGAACATCAGGCGTATCTACCTGCGCAATGTCACATATGGAGGCCAGAGAGATGAAACAATGGCTCTCTCTTCTTTGCGTTATGGCGATGGCAATTTCTCTTGCTGCCTGCGGGCCGGCGAACGGCCGGGGCAGCGGCTCCCCCGCCCCCTCTGCCAGTACTGTTTCCGAGCAGGAATCTGAAATGTCGGGTGTCAGCGGGGAGACGGAGCCGCCAGTAGCCGAGCCCGCCGAAGGAGCTCATATTCTGGTTGCCTATTTCTCCTGGGCGGACAACGCGATCCTGGCAGATACGGTATTCCTGGGCTATCCCAACTGGTGGTACGGCGTGCCCATGGCGCTGCTGTCTTTTCTGGAGCAGAATGACCTCTCCGAAAAAGACGAATTGGGTTTTGGAGGAGACGAAAGCATGGAAAACAGACAGACAGCCCGGCAGATCCAGGTGCAGTTTGACGGCGGTACGGTGGTCTATGAGCTCAATGGCAGCGCCGCCGCAGACTCTCTTCTGGCACAGCTCCCTCTCACCCTTGCGGTGGAGGACTACAGCACCAACGAGAAGATCTTCTATCCGCCTCAGGCGCTGGATACCACGGACGCCCCGCTGGCAGAGGGCGGCGCCGGCACTCTGGCCTACTACGCCCCCTGGGGCGACGTGGTCCTGTTCTACGACCGCTTCGGGGCGAACGCCTCTCTATATGAACTGGGACAGGCCGTATCCGGTGCAGATCGGATCGGCCAGATGTCCGGAACCATCACCGTGGAACCCGCAGAGTAACTGGATAAAGCCAATTGGAACCGATCGAATCGGGCAGAATCAAAATTAAGGAGGCGCTGGAATATGAAAATTGTCGTTTTAGAGGGGAGTCCCAATCAGCATGGCTCCTCTAATCTGTTGGCCGACTGTTTCAAACAGGGGGCGGAGGAGGCCGGCCACTCGGTGGAGGTCATCGACGCCGCCCATGCCGGCATCCATCCCTGCACCGGCTGTATCCACTGCGGCTATGAGGGGCCCTGTTCGCAGAAGGACGAGATGGATGCGATCCGTCCCAAGATTCTGGGCGCGGACATGATGGTATTTGTGACCCCGCTGTACTACTACGGCATGTCCGCCCAGCTGAAGATCCTGATCGACCGTTTCTGCGCTTTCAACAGCAGCATCCAGCACAAGCACATGAAGTCCGCTCTGCTCTCCGCGGCCTGGAACAGCGACAGCTGGACCTTTGAGGCGCTCGAGAGCCACTACAGGACGCTGGTGCGCTACCTCAATCTGCAGGACATGGGCATGGTGCTGGGCAAAGGCTGCGGCTCCCCCTCCATGACAAAGCATTCGGCTTACACCCAGTGCGCCTATGAACTGGGGAACCGGCTGAAGTAACGCGGGAAGATGGGCTGTTTGGCCAAATTAAATTCATCTGTCAACATCCTAAATGATGGAGGAATCATCTATGAAAAAGAACATCGGAAATGCGCTGGCCCTGTATCCCACCCCGCTGGTGGTGGTGGGCGCCATGGTGAACGGCAAACCCAACTGGCTGCTGGTAGGCCATCTGGGCATCATGGGCCACGACCATGTGATGGTGAGCCTGGCCCAGCCCCACTACACCAACCAGGGCATCAAGGAGAGCAGGATGCTGTCCATCAACATCGTGGACGAGGCCCTGCTCCCCAGGGCGGACCGCTCTGGCTGCGTCAGCGGGGCCAAGGAGGACAAGTCGGAGCTGTTCGCGTGTGTGATGAGCAACGCCGGCGTCCCCATGATCGCCGGCGCCCCGGTGGTCATGGAGTGCCGGGTAGAGGACATCTATGAGACCAAGGGGTTTGACAACTTTATCTGCACCATCGCCAACACCTACGCGGAGGAGGACGTCCTCACGCCCGAGGGGAAAATCGACTACCGCGCCCTCAAGCCGGTCCTCTTTGAAATGCCCACCTACGAGTACCTGAAGACCGGGGAGATCCTGGGCAAGTGCATGTCCTTCGGAAAAGACCCGCAGGGATAACCGTATTTCATTCTTCACAGGGAGGCGGAGCTTATGCGCCCTGCAAATGACAGGGATACAGGGGGGCGGTTCCTGATCGTCTCTTATTCCTACTCTGGACACACGCACCGGGTCGCAGAAACGCTTCAGCGCGCCATCAAAGGCGGCTGGCAGGAGATCTACCCCTGGCAGCCCTACCCCATGGCCTTCCCGGAACTGCTTGCCCAGGTTAAAAAAGAGATCCAGGGACATTACCGCCCCCGGCTGCTCCCCGTCTCCCATATGCCGCGGCCCTATCCCGTGATCTTTGTGGGCACGCCCAACTGGTGCGGGACCATGGCGCCCCCCTTGGCCTCCTGGCTGTATCAGAACGACCTGTCCGGAAAGCTGATCCTGCCCTTCTATTCCCACTGCGGCGGCGTCCCCTGCGACCTGCGGCGGGAGATCCAGGCCCTCTGCCCCGGGGCGGAGGTGGGGGAGGCTTTGGGCATCCTGGACCGGGAGACCGGGGACGCGGCGGAACAAATCCATTCGTGGCTGCTCCGCCTGGGGCTCACAGCGCCCCTGCGGCAAGCGACCTGAAACAGAAAGGAAGATTTTTATGCGTATCCACGACAAAGAGGCCTTCGATCAGGCCAATGTGTTCGGTTTGGGCCAAGCCAACACCGCCTACGCCCAGTATTTCATCGGCAACTCCTACCTGAACCCGCTGACCGAGGCGGGCAAGTGCCCGGTGTTCCTGGCCAATGTGACCTTCGAGCCGGGGTGCCGGAACAACTGGCACATCCACCACGCCAAGAGTGGCGGCGGCCAGCTCCTGATCTGCACCGCCGGCGAGGGCTGGTACCAGGAGGAGGGCAAGGATGCCGTGAGCCTCACCCCCGGCACCGTCATCACCATCCCCGCCGAGGTCAAGCACTGGCACGGGGCCAAGAAGGACAGCTGGTTCAGCCACATCGCCGTGGAGGTCCCCGGCGAGGAGACCTCCAACGAGTGGCTGGAGCCGGTGGACGACGCGGCCTACAACGGCCTGGAGTAAGGGGGCGATTCAAATGGAGTACACGAAGCTGGGTAATTCCGGCCTGACCGTCTCCCGCATCTGCATGGGGTGTATGGGCTTCGGCGACGCCAAAAACGGCCAGCACAGCTGGACCCTGGACGAGGGGCACTCCCGGGAGATCATCAAGCGGGGCCTGGAGCTGGGAGTGAACTTTTTCGACACCGCCATCGGCTACCAGAGCGGCACCAGCGAGCAGTATGTGGGCCGGGCCCTCCGGGACTTCGCCAAGCGGGAGGACGTGGTGGTGGCCACCAAGTTCCTCCCCCGCACCCAGGAGGAGATCGCCGCGGGGATCTCCGGCCAGCAGCACATTGAAACGATGGTGAACACCAGTCTGCGGAACCTGGGGCTGGACTACATCGACCTGTATATCTACCACATGTGGGACTATGAAACGCCCCTCTACGACATCCTGGAGGGCCTGAACCGGGTGGTGCAGGCGGGGAAGGTGCGCTGCATCGGCATCTCAAACTGCTTCGCCTACCAGCTGGCCAAGGCCAACGCCCTGGCGGAGAAGGAGGGCTTCCCGAAGTTCGTCTCCATCCAGGGCCACTACAACCTGATTTTCCGGGAGGAAGAGCGGGAGATGGCCAAGCTCTGCGCCGAGGACAACATCGCCATGACCCCCTACAGCTCCCTGGCCGGGGGCCGGCTCTCGAAGCATCCGGGGGAGACCTCCAAGCGGCTGGAAGAGGACAGCTATGCCAAGTTCAAATACGATGCCACCGAGGACCAGGACAATGTGATCATCGGCCGGGTGGCGGAGCTGGCGGACAAACGGGGGGTCTCCATGACGGAGGTGTCCCTGGCCTGGCTGCTGGCCAAGGTGACGGCCCCGGTGGTGGGCGCCACAAAGATGCACCACATCGAGGGGGCCGCCAAGGCCGTGGATCTGAAGCTGACCGCCGAGGAGACGGCCTATCTGGAGGAGCCCTATGTCCCCCATAAACTGGTGGGGGTCATGGCTCAGAACACCCCGGCGGCCGCCAAGGAGCAGCACGTGTGGTCTACCGGGAAGCAGGAAATCGAGAAATAAGGAAATAAGCAAGTACCGCAGATTCAAACCTGTGTAAACGAAAGCCGGATGAAATTCTGGAAATCAAGGTGCAGCGGCCAGAGAGTGCAAAAGAGGAGCGCTCCCTGGCCGCTTTCAGCATCCAAGACCCGCCGGGCCTGCCAGAACTTTGCCCGTTGGAGGCAGCAGCCGGCCATGACGCAAACAAATCGCTCATCTCCGGTCTCTCCTGCTCTGGGGCTTCCGGACACCCTGGGCCGTTTGTTTTTACCTTTTCATTTATACTGGGTAACGGATCGGAACTTCCGTGGCGGATAAGGTTGGATTAAAATAGCACTATCCAGAAAGAAGGTCCTGCCACATGTTTTCTCTCCCAAATCTCCTTTCGCTCCTATTGGCCGTGAGCATGGGATTGAGCCTTAGTGCCTGCGGGCCGGAGATGTCCTCCCCGCCGGTTCCGGAGGACACTACGCCGCCGGCCCCAGAGCAGGCGGCGCCTGCGGAATCCGCCGCGGACTTGGCGGTGACCGAGGGCGCCCAGCGCTACCGCGGCTTCCAAATGGACCATGTACTTCACGCACCAGAGGGAGATATCCACTATCACATCTATATCCCCGATCCCTATGACGGCAGCGAGCCCTACGCCCTCTATCTCACCCTCCCTGGCTATGAGGGGCTGTACTTTCAGGGTGTGGGGGAGAACCTGTACAGCGAGGACTTTGCCTTCGAGGCGCTCAATTACAACGAAAAGATGATCGCCGCCGCACCGCAGCTCAACGACTGGGGCGAGACCTCGGCACTCCAGACAATCGCCCTGACGGAGTATCTGTTGGGACACTACAACATTGACCCGGACCAGGTCTATGCCAGC
>CALXCU010000062.1 GCA_944386885.1 uncultured Oscillospiraceae bacterium
ACCTATAACCTCTTTGCCGTGACCATGAAGCGCATGGGCATCGACTTCACCTTTGTCTCCCCCGACTGTACGGAGGAAGAGCTGGAGGCCGCCTTCCAGCCCAATACCAAGGCGGTCTTTGGGGAGACCATTGCCAACCCCGCCCTGGCAGTGCTGGATATCGAGAAATTTGCCCAGGCCGCTCACCGCCACGGGGTGCCCCTGATCGTGGACAACACCTTTGCCACCCCCATCAACTGCCGCCCCTTCGCGTTTGGGGCTGATATCGTCACCCACTCCACCACCAAGTATATGGACGGCCACGCCAACGCGGTGGGCGGGGCCATTGTGGACTCGGGAAAGTTTGACTGGACCGCGCACGCCGACAAGTTCCCCGGCCTCACGACCCCCGATGAGAGCTACCACGGCATCACCTACACCGAGCGCTTCGGCCTGGAGGGCGCCTACATCACCAAGGCCACGGCCCAGCTCATGCGGGACCTGGGCTCCACCCCCGCCCCGCAGAATGCCTATTACCTGAACATCGGTCTGGAGACGCTCCATCTGCGGGTCCCCCGCCACTGTGAGAACGCCATGGCTGCGGCCAAATTCCTCCAGGATCACCCCAAGGTGGCCTGGGTGCGCTATCCCGGCCTGCCCGGGGATCCCTATCACGCCCTGGCGGAGAAGTACCTGCCCCACGGCAGCTGCGGCGTGGTCTCCTTCGGCGTAAAGGGCGGGCGCAAGGCCGCTGAGGCCTTCATGGCCGGGCTGGAGCTGGCCTCCATCGCCACCCATGTGGCCGATGCCAAGACCTGCGTGCTCCACCCCGCCTCCTCCACCCACCGGCAGATGAACGACGCCGAGCTCTCCGCTGCCGGAGTCGCCCCCGACCTGGTGCGCCTGTCAGTGGGCATTGAGGACATCCAGGATATCCTCTCCGACCTGGACCGGGCCCTCTCCCGGGTGTAATCCTCCGCTTCTCTAACTCGAAAACCGAAGCGCCCCCGGGACAGCCGTCCCGGGGGCGCTTTTTCCAGCATCAGCTCCAGGTCTTCCACACGTCGGGGCAGTAGCCCACGGTGGCCTGGCGCCCGTTGCGGACAATGGGGGTACGCAGCAGCTTGGGCTCCTCCAGGAGCTTTTCCAGCTTGTCCTCGTCGTAGGCCAGGTAGCGCACCAGCTCTGCGCCCGGCTTCTTGGGGTCCATAAGGGCCTCCAGCCCCACGGCGTTCTTGACGCTCTGGAGCTCTCCCCGGCTGATGCCGTATTTGGCCAGGTCCACCCACTGGAATTTGATCCCGCGCTCTTTGAAATAGCGCTGGGCCTTTTTGGTATCAAAGCACTTCGAGGTGCCGAAAATCTGGATGTTCACGCCTCTTCCTCCTCCCCGATCCAGGTGAAGCGGGGTCCGGCGTAGTCCCCCCGCTCCACGCACTGGCCCCACATGGCCGCCGGGCGGACCCAAAGGCCCTTTTCGCCGTACAGGGCCTGATAGACCACCATGGGCTCCCCCGTCTCGGAGTGGCGGGCGGTAAAGAGCACCCGGTACTCCCCGCCCTTGAAGTGGCGGTAGCGCCCGGGCCGGATCTCCTCCATGGAAATTCCTCCTTTTTGGCTGTATGGGGCCATTATACCGTCTTGCACGGCAAAACACAAGGGGCGGCCTTCCGGCCGCCCCTCTGGCGTCATCTGCGGGTCTTGAGCCGGGCCATGGCCCGGCTCAGGGCCGCCTTGGAGTGGTAATACTCCTGAATGCTCTGCTTCTGGCGCAGGCGCTCCTCGGCCCGGGCCTTGGCGGCCTCGGCCCGCTTGTAGTCGATCTCCTCTGGCCGCTCCGCAAAGTCCACCAGGAGGATGACATAGTCCGGTTTGATCTCGGCAAAGCCGGGCCCTACGGCGGCGGGGTGCCATTGGCCGTCCACCTGGAAGCGCAGCTGGCCGGGCTCCACGGTGGTGACGGCGCATTCATGACCTGGCAGGACTCCCAGCTCCCCGTCCAGGGCGGGGAGGACCAAGGACTGGGCGGGGCCGATGTAGAACTGCCGCTCAGGGGTGATGATCTCCAGATAGAAGGTCTTGGCCTCTGCCATTTAGACCGCCCCCATCTGTTTGGCCTTGGCCGCCACCTCGTCTACGCCGCCCACATTGCTGAAGGCGGCCTCGGGGCAGGCATCCAGCTCGCCGCCCAGGATGACCTCAAAGGAGCGCAGGGTGTCCTCCAGCTTCACATAGCGGCCCTCCAGGCCGGTGAACTGCTCGGCCACTGAGAAGGGCTGGGAGAAGAACTGCTGGATGCGCCGGGCCCGCTCCACTGTCCGTTTGTCCTCGCCGGAGAGCTCCTCCATGCCCAGAATGGCGATGATATCCTGCAGCTCCCGGTAGCGCTGCAGCAGCTCCTGCACGCCCCGGGCGATCTTGTAGTGGCGCTCGCCCACCACGTCGGGCTCCAGGATGCGGGAGGTGGACTCCAGGGGGTCCACCGCAGGGTAGATGCCCTGCTCTACGATCTTCCGGCTCAGGACGGTGGTGGCGTCCAAGTGGGCGAAGGTGGTGGCGGGGGCGGGGTCCGTCAGGTCGTCGGCGGGGACATACACCGCCTGCACGGAGGTGATGGCGCCGTCCTTGGTGGAGGTAATGCGCTCCTGGAGGGCGCCCACCTCGTTGGCCAGGGTGGGCTGATAGCCCACGGCGGAGGGCATCCGGCCCATGAGGGCGGAGACCTCGCTGCCGGCCTGGACGTAGCGGAAGATATTGTCGATGAAGAGGAGCACGTTCTGCTTTTCCCGGTCCCGGAAATACTCGGCCATGGTCAGGCCGGTGAGGGCCACCCGCATCCGGGCTCCGGGGGGCTCGTTCATCTGGCCGAAGACCAGGGCGGTCTTCTCGATAACCCCCGACTCGCTCATCTCCCGCCAGAGGTCGTTGCCCTCCCGGGTGCGCTCGCCCACGCCGGTAAAGATGGAGTAGCCGCCGTGCTCGGTGGCAATATTGTGGATGAGCTCCTGGATGAGCACCGTCTTGCCCACGCCTGCGCCGCCGAAGAGGCCGATCTTGCCGCCCTTGGCGTAGGGGGCCAGCAGGTCAATGACCTTGATGCCCGTCTCGAAGAGATCCACCACCGGGCGCTGGTTCTCAAAGGCGGGGGGCTGGCGGTGAATGGACCAGCTCTCTGCGGCCTGTACGCTCCCCTTCCCATCGATGGCGTCCCCCAGGACGTTGAACATGCGCCCCAGAACGCCCTCGCCCACGGGGACGGAGATGGGCGCACCGGTGGCGCGCACCGCCATGCCCCGGCCCAGGCCCTCGCTGGGGGAGAGCATAATGCAGCGCACCATGTCGCTGCCCACATGCTGAGCCACCTCCATGACCTGGCGCTTGCCGTCCAGGGTGACCTCCAGGGCCTCCCTGAGCTCCGGCAGCGCGCCGGGGGCGAAGGCCACATCCACCACAGGCCCCTTCACCTGTGCGATGGTTCCCATATTCTCACTCATAGTATCTGCAATCCCCTTTCGGGCGTCGGTTGTTGAATGGTCACCGGGCCGCCTGGGCGCCGCCCACCACCTCGGTGATCTCCTGGGTGATGGCGGCCTGGCGGGCCCGGTTGTAGGTCAGGTTGAGCTGCTGGAGCATGGTCCGCGCGTTGTCGCTGGAGGACTTCATGGCGGTCATGCGGGCGTTCTGCTCCGAGCAGTAGGACTCCACCATGGCCCCGAAGAGCATCCCCCGCAGATAGCCCGGCACCAGGCGCTCCATGACCCGCCGGGGCCCGGGCAGGTAGACCACATCCCGGTTGTAGGTGCTGCCGTTCTCCTCCTCGTAGGGGAAGGCCGCCGGGTCCAGCGGGAGAAGCATCTCATCCTTGGGCTCCAGGCGGAAGGAACTGACCATGTCGGTGTAGATCACATGGACCTCGTCCAGCTGGTTGTGGCGGAAGAGGTGGAGCATGGAGTCCGTCATGTCCCGGGCCCGCTTCAGATTGGGGTTCTGAGCGGTATAGAGGAACTCCCCGTCGATGGGAATGTTGCGCTGGGTAAAGTAGACCCGGCCCACCTGGCCCACCACAAAGAGGGCGGCGTTGGGGGTTTCCCGGAGCTTGGCCTCGGCCAGCTTGAGGACGTTGTGGTTGTACGCGCCCGCCAGCCCCTTGTCCCCGGTGATGACGATGTAACCCACCTTCCGCTCCCCGGCCGGGATGTGCGTGCGGTGGTCGAAGTAGGGATGGTTGATCTCTGTGGCGGAGTGGTGGAGAATGTCGGCGATGGTGGTGTGGATCTTGCGGAAATAGGGCTCCACATCGGTCAGCTGCCTGCGGGCCTTGCGCAGATTGGAGGAGGAGATGAGATACATGGCGTTGGTGATCTTCAGGGTCTGCTCCACGCTTTTGATATGGGTCCTGATCTCTTTTATCCCTGCCATGTGGCGCTCACCCGCTTCTTATACTCCTCCAGGGCCTCCCGGATGGCCTCCACGGCGGGGGCGCTCAGGTTACCGGTGGACTGGATCTCCTCCATAACGGAGGCATGGGCCTCCTCCATCTCCCGGGCGAAGTCCAGGGCGAAGGCGCGCACCTTGTCCAGGGGCACGTCGTCCAGCAGGCCGTTGGTGGCGGCATAGAGAACGACCGCCTGGCGGCTGACTGGCATGGGGTGGTAGAGGGGCTGTTTGAGCAGCTCCAGCAGCCGCCGGCCGTGGTCCAGCGTCTTCTGGGTCGTCTCGTCCAGGTCGGAGGCGAACTGGGTGAACACCTCCAGCTCCCGGAAACGGGCCAAGTCAATGCGCAGGGTGCCGGCGGTCTTTTTCACCGCCCGGGTCTGGGCCGCGCCGCCCACCCGGGAGACCGACAGGCCCACATTGACCGCCGGCCGCTGGCCCGCAAAAAAGAGGTCGCTCTCCAGGTAGATCTGTCCGTCAGTAATGGAGATCACATTGGTGGGGATATAGGCCGACACGTCGCCGGCCTGGGTCTCGATGATGGGCAGGGCGGTCATGGAACCCCCGCCGTACTCTTTCGTCAGGCGGCAGGCCCGCTCCAGCAGCCGGGAGTGGAGATAGAACACGTCGCCGGGATAGGCCTCACGCCCAGGCGAGCGCTTAAGGAGCAGGGAGAGCGTCCGGTAGGCCACAGCGTGCTTGGAGAGGTCGTCGTAGACGATGAGCACATCCTTTCCCTGGCTCATGAAGTACTCGCCCATGGCCGCGCCGGCGTAGGGGGCGATGTACTGGAGGGGGGCCGGATCGCTGGCGGTGGCCGAGACGAGGATGGAATAGTCCATGGCCCCGTGCTTCTGGAGGGTGTCCCGGATGCGGGCCACCGAGCTGGCCTTCTGGCCGATGGCCACATAGATGCAGATGACATTCTCCCCCTTCTGGTTGAGAATGGCGTCCACCGCAATGGCCGTCTTGCCCGTCTCCCGGTCGCCGATGATGAGCTCCCGCTGTCCCCGGCCGATGGGCACCATGGCGTCGATGGCCAAAATGCCGGTCTGAAGGGGCACGTTCACGGGCTCCCGGGAGAGGACACCGCTGGCCTCCCGCTCAATGGGCAGGCGGGCGGCAGCGGCGATGGGCCCCCGCCCGTCAATGGGCTCGCCCAGGGCGTCCACCACCCGGCCGATGAGGGCCTCCCCCACCGGCACGCCGGCGGCCCGGCCGGTACGCCGGACCACGGTGCCCTCCCGGACGCCGGCCTCACTGCCCAGGAGCACCACGCCCACGCTGTCCAGGGACAGATCCATGACCATGCCCTTCACGCCGGTGTCCAGCTCCACCAGCTCACCGTAAAGGGCCTTATCCAGGCCGTAGACGGTGGCGATGCCGTCGCCCACCTCCAGCACGGTGCCGGTCTCCTCCCGGCGGACCCGGGTATCATATCCCTCGATCTCCTCCCGCAGGATGGAGATCATCTCTTCCGGTTTGGTCTTCATGCCATCTGCCTCTCTTCCAGCCGCTGTTTCAGGCGGCGCAGCGCCCCCTGGGCGCTTTTATCATAGGTCACGCCCTCTATCTCCAGGGTAAATCCCCCCAGGAGGGCCGGGTTCACCCGGGTCGTAAAGACCACGTTGTCCCGGCCGTGGAGCCGGCACAGGGCGGCCCGGAGCTTCTCCAGCTCCTCCTGCCCCAGAGGGCGGGCCGAAGTCAGGACGCACCGGGCCGTATTATGCTCCGCCAGCTCCAGGTCCCGGACATCCTCCAGGATCTGGGGGAGGAGGGCCATGCGGCCCTTCTCTGCCAGCAGGCAGTAGAAATGCTTCAAAACGGCGTGCCCGTCCAGGGCGGGCAGCCGCTCCAAAACGCGGGCCTTCTCCCGGGCCTGGACGGCGGGGGAGCACAGGGCCTCCCAGAGAGGCTGCGTTCCCATCAGCACCCCGGCAGTCTCTTCCAGCACGGCCCGGTCGGGCATAATCGGCCACAGGGCCTTGGCGTAACGGCAGGAGAGCTCGCTCATGCCTGCTCACCCACTTCCGCCAAAAAGGCGCTGACCAGCGCCCGGTCGTCTTCCCCGTCCAGGGCGCGGCCGGCCGCCTTGGAGGCCGCCAGCAGGGCCAGGGAGGCCACCTGGTCCCGGGCGGAGCAGAGCACAGCCTCCCGCTGGGCCTCGGCCTGGGCCTGGGCGTCAGAGAGGACCTGCTTGGCGTCGGCCTGGGCCTGGGAGAGGCGGGCGTCGTAGGCCGCCTGGGCCCGCCCCTTGGCCTCCGAGATGATCTGAGCCGCCTCCTCCCGGGCGCCGGAGAGCCGGGCCTCATAGGCGTCTTTGGCCGCCTGCGCCTGGCGGCTGCCCTCTTCCGCGGCGTCCAGCTCCTCCCGCACCAGGGCTGCACGCTGCTCCAGGATGGCGTTCACCCGGCCGAAGAGAAATTTCCGCAGGAAGAAATAGAGTATCAGCAGGTTCAGAATGGTAAAAAAGATGGTGGAGGGTTGGAAATCCAACATGTACTCCGCCCCCTTTTTAGCCCATGAAGATGATGAGCAGAGCGGTGATAAAACCGAAGATGGCGGTGCCTTCCGCCAGGGCGCAGCCCAGCAACAGGGCGCTGTTGATCTTGCCGGCGGCCTCGGGCTGCCGGGCGATGGCCTCGCTGGCCTTTCCTGTGGCAAAGCCGATGCCGATCCCGGCGCCGATTCCCGTAAAGACGGCCACTGCCGCGGCCATGATCGCGATAGACATAATGATCTCCTCCCAAAATTCTGTGTTTGGTCTCTTCTGCTTCAGTCCGCCTCCTGAATCCCCTCGCCGGTGAAAAGCGTGGTGAGGAAGACGAACACGACAGTCTGGATGAGCCCGTCAAACAGGTCGAAATAGATGCTGAACACCGCCGGGACCACCGCCGGGGCCACGAACTTGATCATCTCCATGATGATGAACGCCCCCAGGATGTTCCCGAACAGCCGCATGCACAGGGCCAGGGGCCGCACCGCCACCTCCATCAGGTTGATGGGGGCCAGCAGGGCCATGGGCGCCCCAAACTGCCGCAGTCCGCCCACCAGCCCCCGATAGCGGAACTGGGCGCCGTAGATGAGCAGCATGCTCATCAGGGCCAGGGCGGCGGTGACGCTGATGTCCTTGGTGGGGGGCACCAGCCCGAAGATGCCGATGAGGTTGGACGCGGCGATGTACAGGGCCACCGTGCCCAGCCAGGGGGCGAAGGGCCGCCAGTGCCTGCCGATGCTGGTCTTGACAAAGCCGTTGAGAAAGCTCACCGCGCTCTCCAGCGCGATCTGCACCTTCCCTGGATCGCGCACCCGGAGGTTCCGGGTCAGGACCAGGGCCAGCACCATCCACACCGCCAGAATGATCCAGCTCACCACCACCGATTCCGCCACCGGGATGCCCCCCAGCAGCGGGATGGTGAAGGCGGTCTGGTTCGACAGCGCGTCCAGCAGCGTCTCTTTCAGCGCATCCAAACGCATCACCTCTCTTTTTCGCGGGCCCCATCTTACTCCACCCGCGGGCGGAAAGAAACCCTTTTGAAGGTAAAAAAACTAACGACCATGCCCGCTGTGCGCCCTCCGCACGCCGGGGCAGGCGGCCTCCCCCGCTGGCGCTCTGCGGGGGAGGAGGGATCTCTGACGCCAAATACGCTCGTGCGGTGCAAAGCAGGCCCCTTCGCGTCCATTCTGTGGCATTTCTTGCCGGGTCTCTTCCGTTTTCCCCGCTCCTTTTCCCTGAATGCGCCGAAATCTTCTCCTGGTTTGACAGCGGCGGCGAAATTTTTTATACTGATAGGGAAAGGGGGCGGCCGCTATGCCGAAGCGTCCTCAGCACTCCATTCGCAGCCAGCTCACCCGCCTGAGCCAGGCCATTGTACTCCTGTCCATCCTGCTCTCGCTGGCGGGGGCTCTGTCCCTGGCGCTCCAGGGGGAGCGGCGCACGCTGGACAACAGCCTGCTCAACTCGGCCACCATGCTCTCGAACATGCCTCTTGTGGAAAACGCTCTGCTGGGGACAGTCCCCCAGGCAGAGCTGGCCGCCTTTTTGGACGAGGCCACCGCCTCCATCTCTGATATTGACCTCATCCTGGTGGCCGATCTGCACAGCGTGCTCCGCTACGCCCCCGACCCGGCGGTCATCGGGACGGTGTACCCCGGCACGGCCCAGAACGCCGCCCTCCAGGGGGCAAAGCCCTATACCTCCAATGAGACCGGTCCCATGGGCTCGGGCCACTCCGCTTACGCCGCCGTGTACGGCCCGGACGGGGCTCTGCTCGGCTTTGTGATCGTGGGGCTCTATGCCCGCAGCATGGCCCACATCACCTTCTCTACCATCCTCCGTTTCGCCCTCATCGGCCTGCTGGCGGCAGTGCTGGCCTCCCTGCTGGCCCTGCGCCTGTCGGCGCGGATCAAGCGTTCCCTGCTGGGCTATGAGCCCGATGCCTTCGCCCGGCGCTTCCACCAGCGGGAGGACATCCTGGACGCCCTGGAGGAGGGCGTGCTGGCCATTGACGCCGGGGCCAGTATTATCTTCCTCAACCGCGCCGCCGGACAGCTCCTCTCCTTGGAGCCCAAAGAGGTGGTGGGCCGGCCGATCCACGCGGTCTATCCCGCCACCACCCTGGACCGGGTGCTGCGCACTGGAAAAGCGGAGTACAACGTGAGCGTGCGCTCTCTGAAGGATGTGCGGGTGCTCTCAGACCGGCTGCCCGTTTACGAGGAGGGGCGTCTGGCGGGGGCGGTGGCCATCTTCCGCAACCGCACGGAAGTGACCCGTCTGGCCGAGGATCTGACCGGCGTACGCCACATGGTGGAGGCCATGCGTGCTTACACCCATGAATTTATGAATAAGCTCCATGTGATTCTGGGCCTCCTTCAGATTGGGGAACCCGAAAAGGCCCAAGCCTACATCATGGACGTGACCCGGGTGCAGCGGGACGCGGTGAGCCGGATCATGAACCAGATTGGGGAGCCCTCGGTGGCCGCCCTGCTGGTGGGCAAGACCAGCAGGGCCAGCGAGCTGGGCATCCGTCTGATTCTGGACCGGGAGAGCGCCCTGTCCGAGGGGGACCCCTGGCTGCCCCCGGAGGCCTATGTGACGGTGCTGGGCAATCTCATCGAAAACGCCATCGACGGCCTTAATCAGTCCGCCCGGCCGGGCAAGGAGATTACCGTCAGCATCCGGGCCCGGGAGCAGGGCCTGCTCCTGTGCGTAGAGGACAACGGCCCGGGTATTCCTGAGGAACTGCGCCCCTCCCTGTTCCGGCGGGGCGTCTCCACCAAAGGCGATCAGCGGGGCACCGGCCTGTCCCTGGTCCGGGAGGTGGTGGACACCTACCATGGGGAGATCCGGTTGGAGTCTGAACTGGGGGTCGGCACATCCTTTTTTATCCGGTTTCAGCGGGAACCCCCTCCCGCAGCAAAGGAGGAATTCCCATGTACCAAGTCGTAATCGTTGAGGATGACCCCATGGTCGCCTTGCTCAACCGCACCTTTACCGAGCGGGACAGCCGCTTCCGGGTGGTGCAGTCCTTTCAGGATGGGCAAAGCGCCCTGGCCTGGCTGGAGGAACACCCGGCGGACCTGCTCATTTTGGACGTATATATGCCCCGCCTCACCGGTGCGGAGCTGCTGCGGGCCCTGCGTGCCCGGGATGTAGAGGCCGACGCCGTCATGGTCACCGCCGCCAACGACGCGGCCACCGTGGACGCCATGCTCAAGCTGGGTGTGGTGGACTACCTGGTCAAGCCCTTTACCCAGGAGCGCTTTCAGCGGGCCCTGGACACCTTCCACCGCCACCGGGAGGCTGTGGCCTCCGGCGCCACAGTTACACAGGCCGCCCTGGACCGGCTCCTGGCCCACCCCTCTCCTGCCGCCCTGCCCAAGGGTCTCCAGGCCGACACGCTGGAGCGGGTACGCGCCTGCCTGCGCACCGCACCCCCCACCGGTTTGAACAGTGACACCCTCTCCCGTCAGACGGGGCTCTCTGTGGTGACCGTGCGCCGCTATGTAAATTACCTCCTGGAGCGGGGCGAGGCGGCAAACACCATAAACTATGACACCGGCGGCCGGCCCTGCCGGCTCTACCGGCTCTCAGACTCCTCTTCCACATCATGAGGCAAGTTTGTGGAAACTTTCTCATAAAACGCAGAAGAGCCCGGCGGAACTGTTTCCGCCGGGCTCGTTTGTTCAGGTGGGATCATGCAGAGACAAAACACAACCCCCCAGCCGTCCAACGCGACTGGGGGGCTACGCCTGATTCTGAATCTCTACCATGTCTCAACCTCATACTTTCTATAGATTTGCGCTTCTGGAATCATAGGACTCTGGAGAATTCACATCGTCAGTTCTCGAAACCTCACTGTTGTGCTGAGCCATCCTGTTTACGATATTTCGTCTGAGGGGCCTTCACACATCTCTTCGTACACACGAACTTGGCTGAACTGGTTCCGTCTGATTCTCTGCCCGGTCTTTCTGCTTCCATTGCGCTGTTCAGATGCCCATTCGCCAATCCTTCGTTTGCCCTTGATCGGAGAACAATCAATGGATGGATCTCTTCCAGGTCTTTGCGATCTATTTGAAAATCTCCACGGCTTTGGGTCATCTGAGAAAGTGGGGTTCGCGTCCATCTAGTACATTGGACTCTCTCCTTTCTTTCTGGCTATATTGTACTACGGGTTCTTTAAAATGTCAAGGGGTTTTCGTAAAAAAAGGCAATTGTTTTTTCCGGCACGCCGGTTCTCAATTCTCATTGAAGCAGGCACAGGATCACGCCGTAGAGGGCGCTGGCGGTGACACCGTAGACGATCACAGGCCCCGCAATGGAGAACATCTTGACGCAGGTGCCAGTGACAAATCCCTCGCTGCGGAACTCCAGGGCAGGGGCGGCCACAGCGTTGGCAAAGCCGGTGATGGGCACCAGAGTGCCCGCTCCCGCGTGCTTGGCCAGCTTGTCAAAGAGGCCCAAGCCGGTAAAAAGAGCCGAGAGGAAAATCAGGGTCACTGACACCGCTCCCCCGGCCACGTCCTCGTCCAGCCCCAGGGAGAGGTAAGCCCGGCGCAGAGCCTGCCCGCCGGTGCAGATGAGCCCTCCCACCAGGAAGGCCCAGGCCAGATCTTTCCACAGGGGGGAGGGCTTTGCCATCTTTTGAATATACGCGCCGTACTCGCGATTGGTCATATCCACGCTGCATCCCGTCCTTTCTCTCCCAGTATGCCCGGGCACGGGAGATGTTATGCGCGGATCGGACCGTCACAGCTCCTTGTAGAGGGCGGGGGCATCGGCCTTGCCCACATGTTCGGCCACGCTGAGGACCTGCACCCTCACAGTGCGCTCACCGAAGCGCAGTTCCAGCACATCCCCCTCCTTGACCTCATAGGAGGCCTTTACGGCCCGGCCGTTGGCAGTGACCCGCTGGTTGTCGCAGGCCTCGTTGGCCACGGTGCGCCGCTTAATGAGCCGGGAAACCTTCAGCCATTTGTCCAGTCGCACGGGTATCTCTCCTTTCTCTGACAGCCTTTGGCCACCAAAAAAGCAGCCCCGGACGGGTCCGGGGCCAAAAATCAGTCAATTTTACCGGGACACAGCGTCCTTCAGGGGCTTGCCCGGCTTGAACATCGGCACCTTGGAGGCAGGGATCTCGATGGTCTTTTCCGGATCTCGGGGGTTGCGGCCGGTGCGGGCGGCCCGCTCCCGTACCTCGAAGGCTCCGAACCCCACCAGCTGCACTTTCTCGTTCTCCGCCAGGGTGGCAGTAATCACCTCCAGCGCGGCGTTGAGGGCGCTTTCCATATCCTTTTTTGACAGGCCGGCCCGCTCAGCTGCGGCGGCGATCAGTTCCGTTTTGTTCATGTCTTTCCTCCTGTGTTGTATTTGTAACGGTGTGTTGGGTCGAAGCGGTCCGCAGCGGCCTCCTGGAGGTCCGCTGCGGACCCTTCCTTTCTTCCATTACGGCGCCTGCTTGGCCCGGTCCCAAAGGGCGTCCAGTTCCGCCAAGGTCATCTCCTCCAGGGTGCGGCCCTCTTCCCGGGCCATGGCCTCCACCTTGCGAAAGCGGCTGATGAACTTGTCAGTAGCCTGCGTGAGGGCCTCCTCCGGGTCGGCATGGACGAAGCGGGAGACGTTTACCGCTGCAAAGAGCAGATCGCCCAGCTCCTCCTGAATGTTGGAGCCCTCGGCCACAGCGGTCTTGAGCTCCTCCAGCTCCTCGGAGAGCTTGTCCAAGGCCCCGGACACGTCGGGCCAGTCGAAGCCGGCCTTCCTCGCCTTCTTCTGGACCTTTTCCGCCCGCCAAAGGGCGGGCAGGCTCCGGGCGACGGCCGCGAGCGCATCGGTATCGGTGGCCTGTCCCTTCTCCTTCCGCTTGAGCGCCTCCCAATTGGAGAGCACTTCACCGGTGTCCGAGACCTGCACGTCCCCAAAGACATGAGGATGGCGGTAAATGAGCTTCTTGCAGATCCCATCGGCCACGCCGTCCAGGTCGAAGCGGCCCGCCTCCTCCTCCATGCGCGCGTGCATCATCACCTGGAGCAGCACGTCCCCCAGTTCTTCCTTCAGGTGCTCGGGGCTGTCCTCATCAATGGCCTCTACAGCCTCATAGGCCTCCTCCAGGAAATTGCGGCGGATGGATGTGTGGGTCTGCTCCGCGTCCCAGGGGCAGCCCCCCGGGGCGCGGAGAATTTTGACAATCTCCCGCAGGTCTCCCACGTCATAGGCGTCTTTGTATTGAAAATCTATCATACTTTCCGATCTCCTGCAAGGTATTTTTCCTATTTTGTCTATTTAATACGCAAGATCTTTGCAATTTTTTCACCCTTTGGCATGAGCTCCAGATCCTCCCTGGAGATCACCCGCAGGGCCAGCACCAGCGCGAAGTAAACCAGCACGCCTACACCGATGGCGGCCGCCGTGCACAGGGCGTTCTCCAGGAAACTCAGCCCTGCCTCTCCGCCCAGGACACGCGCGGCCATGCCGTAGACTGCCCAGACCGCACCGCCCATGACCACGCTGGCCAGCAGGGGCTTGACAAATGCCTTGGCATAGCCGGGGGCAGAGGGCACCCGGGCCTTGATGATGAGCAGGTTCAGGATGGCCGCGATGGCAAAGCAGCACAGAGTGCCCACCGGCGCGCCGTAGATCATGATGTTGGGGTTGCCCACCAGGGTGTAGTTGACGATGATCTTCACCACGCCGCCGATGACCACCGTCACGATGGGCAGGTTGACAATGCCGTTGGCCTGGAGAATGGAGGTGGCGATGAGCTGGATGCACACGAAGATGGAGGCCAGGCCCAGGATGGAGAGCAGCGGACCGGCGATGGTGTGGTCGGTGCTGCCGCCGGTGAGGAGCCACATAATGGGCTCGCCCAGGGTGAACAGGCCAACCCCGCAGGGCAGGGCGATGATGGCGGCGAAGCGCAGGGCGGACTCAGAGACCTTTCGGGCCTCCAGGTCGTTATGCCGGGCCCGGGCAGCCGAGACCGCCGGGATGATGCTGGCCGTCAGGGGCACCATCAGGTTGAAGGGCAGATTGTAGATGCTCATGCACTTCTGATAGGCGCCGTAGAGCCCCCGGGCCGAGTCCAGCACCGGCACCACCGCCGGGTCGGAAGCCGCGGCCTGGAGGTTCTGCTGCAAGATCTCCACGGCCTTGTTGCCGATATTCAGGAATCCCCGGGTCCCCTCGGTGAGGACCGCTCCCGCGTCCAGCATGGACTGGAACACGTTTTGAAGCTGGCCGTTGACCAGGTTGGTGTCGATGAGGGTGACGATGGCGCTGGTGGAGGAGCTGATGGTAATGGGGATAGCCAGCTTGAGCAGGCGGACCAAAATGGTCTTGGCCCGGTCGGGCCGGTCCGTAAAGGGCCCGGGGCGCAGCCGCTCCGTGCGCCGGTGGTTGATGGAGAGGTAGATCACCGACAGGATGCTCCCCACTGACACGCCGGCAATGGCTCCGACTGCCATCATCCGGTCGCCGAAATCCTCGGGCTGGAGGGCCAGGGAACCGATAAACAGGGCCAGGCCCATGCCGATGAGGAGCTTGGAGACATTCTCCAGCACCTGGGAGATGGCGGTGGGCATCATATTCAGGTGGCCCTGGGCATAACCCCGGAAGGCCGAGCAGCAGCAGGTGCACAGCACCGCCGGCGAGAGCGCGACCACGCACCAGACCGCCTTCTCGTTTTGCAGGGCATAGGTGGCCACCGGCTGGGCAAAGACCGACATGCACAGGAAACTGAACACGCCCATGGCCAAAAAGGCGAAGAAGGCCACCCGAAAGACCTTGCGCACCTGGTTGTGGCGGCCCAGGGCGTTGGCCTCAGACACAGTCTTGGACAGGGCCACGGGCAGGCCGGCGGTGGAGATGGTCAGGAAAAAGCTGTAGATGTTATAGGCCGCTCCGAAGTCGCCGTAGGCCTCGTCGGAGAGGATGATCCCCAGGGGGATCTTGTAGATGGCGCCAATGACTTTGATGATGACGGTGCTCACCATCAGGATAGCCACGCCGCCGAAAAAGGTATTTTTTTTCTGCTCTCTGGACAAAGGTGCTCCCCCTTAGTTCTGGAACAGCAGGGGCAGGGCATAGTCCCGGACCTCCCGCTTGACTCGGTCAATGTCAATGGTGAAGAACTCACCATTCTGGTATATGACCTTGCCCCGGGCCATATTCATCACCACGTTGGAGCCGTGGGCGGCGTAGACCAGGTTGGAGATCACGTCATGGCAGGGCGTCAGGTTCAGCGCCTGAAAGTCCACCAGAATGAGGTCGGCGTCATAGCCGGCCTGGATGCGCCCAGTCTTCCGGCCCAGGGCCTTCCCGCCGTTTTCGGTGGCCATGCGCAGCGCCTGGGCGGGCAGCAGGGCCAGGGGGTCACAGTTGGCGCCGTTTTGCAGGATGGCCGCCAGCTTCAGGTCCCCGAAGAGGTCGGTGCAGTTGTTGGAGGATACCCCGTCGGTGCCCAGGGCCACGTTGACCCCAGCCTTCGCCATGGCGGACACCGGCGCGATGCCGGAGCCCAGCTTCAGGTTGGACATGGGATTGTGGATGGCCGAGACTCCTTTTTCGGCCATGATGGCCCAGTCCTCCGGAGTCGTCCAGACGCAGTGGGCGGCGATGGCCCGCACATCCCAAACGCCGTATTGATTCAGGGTCTGGATGGGGGTAAGCCCGCCGTGGCGGGCCTTACAGGCCTCGTGTTCTGCACGGGTCTCGGAGATGTGGACATGCATCCCCAGGCCGTGCTCTTTGGCGTAGGCGGTCACCCACTCCCACATCTCGGCCCGGGAGGTGTACTCGCCGTGAATGGAGGCGTCCACCAGGATCTGGCCTCCGTTGTAGCCGTGCCAGTCCCGGGTCAGCTCCCGCAAGGCAACGCAGTCGTGGTCGGTCTCCGGGTCAAAGGCGTCGGAGAAGAGTACCCCGCCGCAGCTCAGGTTGGCGCTGATTCCGCTCTCCGCCACCCGCTGGGCGACCACATGGGTGCGCATATACATGTCGGCAATGCACGTCACGCCCGAGGCAATCATCTCCGCCAGCCCCAAATCAGCGCAGCAGGCCACCGCCCGGTCGTCCCACCGGTCCTCCGTGGGGAAAATAAATTTTTCCAGCCAGTCCTGGAGGTTGTTCCCATCGCCGTAGCCCCGCATAGCGGTCATGGGCACATGGGTGTGGGCGTTGACAAAGCCGGGCATCAGGACGTTGTCCTTTCCGTCAATCTCCCGGTCAAAGGGGCCCGCCGGGCGCTGCGTCCCCACAGAGGCAATTTTGCCGTCCTCCACTGCCACAAACGCGCCGGAGAGGACGGTGTCCGCCTCATCCAGCAGGACGGCGCGGACATTGGAAATCAGAATCTTCATGCTCTGTGCGCCCCCTCACATCCGCTTCAGACACTCCAGCACCAGGCGGGAGAACTTATCTTTGCAGGCCGCGGCGGCATCCAGCACCTCCTGCTCGCTCAGAGGCTGGTCCAGAATGCCCGCGGCCATGTTGGAGAGGAGGGTAAAGCCCAGTACCTGCATGCCGCAGTGGCCGGCGGTGATGACCTCGGGGGCGGTGGACATCCCCACCGCGTCGGCCCCGGCGGTGCGGGCAAAGCGCACCTCGGCGGGCGTCTCATACTGGGGACCTGGGAAGTACATGTAGACCCCCTCTTTCAGGTCGATGCCCAGGTCCTTGGCCGCGCTCCGGGCCGTCTCCCGCAGGGCTGGGGTGTAGAGCTTGGAGGCGTCGGGGAACCGGGGGCCGAACTCGGGGAGGTTCTCCCCGCGCAGCGGGGACTCCATAAAGATCTTGATTTGGTCGGTGATGAGCATCAGGTCGCCGGCCTTCCAGGCGGTGTTGACACACCCGGCGGCATTGGTGACCACCAGGGTGTCACAGCCCAGCAGGCGCAGTACCCGCACAGCGTAGGAGACTTCCTCATAGGAATAGCCCTCGTAGTGGTGCATCCGGCCCTGCATGACGGCCACGGCCTGGCCTTCCAGGGTGCCGAAGACCAGCTGTCCCTTGTGACCGGGGGCGGTAGAGGCCTTGAAATGGGGGATATCCCGGTAGGAGACGGCAGTGGCGTTCTCCACCTCGTCCCCCAGGAAGCCCAGGCCGGAGCCCAAGATCATGGCCACTCTGGGCCGAAAATCCCCGATCTGGGCGCGGATATACTCTGCGCTCTCTTGGTACTGCTGGAATGTATAGTGCATAGTCTTCTCCTTTTCTTCATGGCAATGGGGCGCCGGACGGAATGCGTCCCGCGCCCCGCTCGTATGTTCTTGACTCACAGCCGGGTGCCGCACTCTTTGCAGAAGTGGTCGTCCCGGCCGCACATGTTCCCGCAGGAGGGGCACTCTTTGGCATTGCGCAGCACGGCGATGCGCTCCTTCACCTCGTCCACAGCGGCGCTTTTCTCATCCAGCTGAGCGAGGAGGCCATCCAGGGCGCCCTCGCTGGCCTCCTGGCCCCGGTGGGTATCGTAGACCACCTGGCCCACATCCTTGAGCAGGTCGGCGATCTCGCTTTTCAGGTCGAAGATCCTCATGTTCAGTTTGGCGATGTCCACCATCTGTCCGGCGTATTTCCCGGCCGAGCGTGCGGTGGTGCCGGCCGCCTCACCCAGATCCACCGCCGTAGCGCGTACGCGCTCCAGCAATTCCCTCACACGATCATCCATCTGAAAAACCCTCCTAATCCATATCTCAAGTCCTGTGAATGCTCTGGTATCTCCGCCCGGATCGGAGGACGCGTTTGAATGCCTCCGGGCCGCGCTGCCTCCCTGCTCCGGGAGCTGCGCGCTTCTCTTGTCACGCTCCGCACCCTCCGCCGCGGTCGGCTGCTTACCCCTCCGCCCAAAATGCCGCCGGCCTGCGGCCGGCCTGTTTTTGGGCCTCCGGGCCGCGCTGCCTCCCTGCTTCGGGAGCTGCGCGCTTCTCCCACATTTTACACCACAACAGGGGGAAAAGCAATTGAAAGAAGGGCCTTCCGCCTCTCTTTCAGCGTTTTATACACTTATCGCCCCAGAGGCCAAATCACCAGGCAGCACTTACCCAGCACATAGCGGGTATCCACCACCCCCAGGTCGGGATTCCGGCTGTCGTTGGAGACGTTCCGGTTGTCGCCCATGACGAAGATGCACCCCTCCGGGACGGTGATGTGGTCGATTTCCTGCCAGTACTGCCGCTCCATGGGCTCCAGGATGTAGTCCTCCTCCAGGGGGGTTCCATCCACATAGACGGTATTTTCCTCGTAATCAATATCCACCGTCTGGCCCTCTACCGCAATAACGCGCTTGACTATGGGGCCGCTCACGCCCTCAAAGTCCTTGTGCAGCACCACGATATCCCCCTGCTGGGGCTCATACCCCAGGCTCCACACCAGCATCCGGTCCCCGTGCTCCAGAGTCGGGCGCATGGAGCTGCCGTCCACTACGGTTATCCGGCCCAGCAGGGTAAAGACCACCACGATACCCACCACCACGGGCACCACGGCCTGGAGCCAGCCGTATACCATCTGTCCCAGGCCCTGGGGCTCCTCCTGGACCTGTTTTTCTTCTTGTTTTCCTGCCATAAGTTCCTCCTATGGAAGGGAACGCCCCGGCTTCTGCCGGGGCGTTCGCCGTTTCTGTCCTTGTGGCGCCGCTGGAACGGCGGTTCTTGTCTGTTTGCCTCGCCCGCTGGGCGCTTCTTACTTCGCGTAGGCCACGACCTTGGTCTCCCGAATCATGTTAACCTTAATCTGGCCGGGATATTCCAGCTCATCCTCGATCTTTTTGGCAATGTCCCGCGCCAGGAGCACCATCTCATCCTCCGAGACCTGCTCGGGCTTGACCATAATGCGGACCTCCCGGCCGGCCTGGATCGCAAAGGACTTCTCCACGCCGGGGAAGGACGAGGTGACCTCCTCCAGCTTCTCCAGGCGCTTGATGTAGTTCTCCAGGTTCTCTCTCCGGGCCCCGGGGCGGGCGGCGGAAATCGCGTCAGCAGCCTGCACCAGACAGGCCACAATGGTCCGGGGCTCCACATCGTTGTGGTGGGCTTCAATGGCGTGGACCACATTCTCGTTCTCCCGGTACTTCCGGGCCAACTCCACGCCGATCTGCACATGGGAGCCCTCCACCTCGTGGTCGATGGACTTGCCCAGGTCGTGAAGCAGGCCCGCCCGTTTGGCCTCGTTGACGTTGGCGCCAATCTCGGCCGCCAGGAGCCCGGCCAGGTGGGAGACCTCAATCGAGTGGTTGAGCACATTTTGCCCATAGCTGGTGCGGTACTTCATCCGCCCCAGGAGCTTGATGAGCTCCGGGTGCAGGCCGTGGACATTGGTTTCGAACACGGCGCGCTCGCCCTCAGCCTTAATGGTGGCGTCCACCTCCCGCTTGGCCTTCTCCACCATCTCCTCAATACGGGATGGGTGGATGCGCCCGTCCTGAATGAGCTTCTCCAGGGCGATGCGGGCAATCTCCCGGCGAACCGGATCGAAGCAGGAGACCGTGATGGCCTCCGGGGTGTCGTCAATGATGAGGTCCACCCCCGTAAGGGTCTCCAGCGTGCGGATATTGCGCCCTTCGCGGCCGATAATACGGCCCTTCATCTCGTCGTTGGGCAGGGGGACCACGGAGACGGTGGCTTCCGCCACGTGGTCGGCAGCGCAGCGCTGGATGGCAAGGGAGATGATCTCCTTTGCCTTCGTGTCTGCTTCTTCTTTGTAACGGGTCTCGATCTCCTTGACCTTCATGGCGGCCTCGTGGGTCACATCATCCTCAATCTGCTGGATGAGGTAGGCCTTGGCCTCGTCGGCGGTAAAGCCGGAGATCCGCTCCAGGACCTCCATCTCGCTGCGTTTGACTTCCTCGACTTCCTCCCGGGCGGCGTCCAGCTCCCCCAGCTTCTTCTGCAGGGTCTCCTCTTTCCGCTCCATGTTCTCAGTCTTTCGGTCCAGGTTCTCTTCCTTTTGCTGGAGCCGCCGCTCCTGCTTCTGCAGGTCGGCCCGGCGCTCCTTTACCTCGCGCTCATACTCGTTGCGGGCCTGTAGGATCTCCTCCTTGGCCTCTACCAGGGCTTCGCGCTTTTTCGACTCGCCGCCTTTGATTGCCTCGTTGATAATCCGCTTGGCCTCTTCCTCAGCGCTGCCAATCTCCTTCTCCGCCGTCTGCTTCCGGATTTGGATGCCGGCGGGGATACCTATGGCCAGTGCGATCACAGCCGTAATCACACACGCGATAATTGTTATCAAGGTTCGAACACACCTCCATTTCTGTAAAATCAGCCAATTATGATGTCCGGCAGAGGGTTTAAAAGATCACTCTGCACAAAAATTTGAAAAACGTCCCCTCAGGTTTTTCAAAATATTACACCCAGTCTATTTTAGAGCCAGACTGCGCCTGTGTCAAGGAAATTCGTACGCGACGTAAAAGTTTCCACCCCCTGCTCCCTTGCTTTTTACAATATTATGATAGTTATAATATAGAATACTATAATAAAATCCTGTAACATTACCCTTTGCTTCGAAAAAAGGTGAAAAATATTGTCTGACGTTCCGGCTGTTCTTACTTTCTCTTCTAGAGGCCGGAACAGGCTCCCTTGCCCCCACATTGACACAGGCCCGGCGCGATTCTATAATATGGGCAGAAATGCCCGGCGGAGCCCTGTTTCCGCCCTGCAAAATGAAAATTAAGGAGCGTTTTGACTATGCGTATTATTGACGCCAAGGGCAAGGCCTGCCCCATGCCTGTCATCATGGCAAAGCAGGCGATTTCTGAGGGTGAGACTGCGTTCACCATTCTGGTGGACAACACCACCGCCGTGGGCAACCTGCAGCGCCTGGCCGGCAACCAGGGCTTTGACGCCGCTGTCACGGAGGGAGAGGGCGTATATTCTCTGGCCTTTGTGAAAAACGGCGACGCTCCCGCCCCTGCGGCGGAGGATGCGGCCCCCGCCGCCTGCGGCGCTGGCTATTCCGTGTTTGTGGGCCGGGACATCATCGGTTCGGGCGACCGGGAGTTGGGCACCAACCTGATGCGCATGTTCTTCTATACCCTGGCCCAGTCGGACGACCTGCCCCGCTCTATTCTGTTCATGAACGCCGGCGTGAAGCTGCCCACCGAGGATGAGCAGGTCATCGAGCACCTGAAGGCTTTGGTGGAGAAGGGTGTGGAGGTCCAGGTGTGCGGCACCTGCCTGAATTTCTACGGCCTGAGCGACAAACTGGCCGTTGGCACGGTGAGCAACATGTACGATATCGTCTCCCAGATGCAGGCCGCCGCCAAGGTCATCACCGTCTAATGGACTACGGCGTCATCACCTTCGTCTCCTCCAGCGGGGCTATCCAGGCCCAGAAGGTGCTCAAGGGCCAGGTCCCCTTCCAGATCATGCCCGTGCTGCGGGAGATCTCCAAGGGCTGCGGCATCTCGGTGCGCTTTCAGCCCGGGGACCTGGAGCAGGTCCGTTCCCTTCTGGCGGGCTCCGGCCTGCCGCCGGAGGAATATGCGTTTTACGGCGTCACCGGGAACGGTTCTCATCTGGAGGCCGCCCCGCTCCCCTGACGGTTTCCTGCCTCAGGGCAGAAACGCGCCGCCCCCTCCCGCCGAGAGGGGGCGGCGCATTTTTCATTCCTTTACCCCAGCACCTGGGCGAAGGTAGCCTGCTTCTCCAGCGCCTGGGTCAGCTTGGCCATGTCCGAGAGATCCCCCAGCAAAATAACGCCGCACAGGCGATTGTTGAGGAAATAATACTTTTTGTATTGTTTTTTCCCGGCATCCCGGAATTCCACCGTCTTATAGAGCAGGTTGGGATTCTTGCCGTTGTCGCCGGCGGCGAAGAGGGCGGTGTCCATGCCGTGGAACGTGAGGGCGGCCGACACCGGGGTATAGGCCATGTCATCCCCGGCGGCGCAGGCGCCGGCCACCTTGCCCTCCTCCAGAGCCTGGGGCCAGATGGCGTAGTTCATCCCCTGGTACTGGGCGCAGTCGCCGCAGGCGTACACCCCGGGCAGATTGGTCTCCATGCGCTCGTTGACCACCACGGCCCGGTCCACCTCCAGGCCCATCTCCTTGGCCAGGGCCACGTTGGCCCGCACGCCGGCGGAGACAATGACCAGGTCGGCGGGGAACGTCTCCCCGTCCTCCAGACGTACGCCGGTGACCTTCTCCTCCCCCTCAATGGCGGCGATCTTGGCGCCCGTGCGGATGGCGACGCCGTGCTCCTCGCTGATGCTCCGCAGGAGGGCGGCGGCGTTCTCATCCAGCTGCCGGCCCATGAGCACCGGCGCGGCCTCCAGTACCGTGACGGCCAGTCCGCCCCGGCGCAGCTCCCAGGCGGCCTCCAGGCCCAGCACGCCGCCGCCGATGACCACGGCGCTCTTGGCCCCCTCCATGAGGGCGAGCACCTTCTGGGTGTCCGCCAGGCGGCGGATGGCTACCACCTGCTCCTTGCCGCTGCCCGGGATGGGGGGCACGAAGCACTCGCTGCCCAGGGCGTAGATGAGGCGGGTGAAGTGGAGTTTGCTGCCGTCGTCCAGGGCGGCCTGCTTCCCGTTCAGGTCCACCGCCGTCACCCGGCGGCCCAGCACCAGGCAGATGTTCTGCTCTTCATACCAGCTCTGGGGCTCCACGGCGATCTGCTCGGCGGTGAGGCCGGCCAGGATGGACTTGGTGAGCATGGGGCGGTTGTAGGGGGGGACGCTCTCGTCGGAGACAATGGTGATGGTCCCCGTCTTGTCCCGCTCCCGGATGGCCTTGGCCGCGTTGAGACCGGCCGCGCCGCCGCCCAGGATCAAATAGAACTCGCCGCTGTCCTTGCGGTAGCCGGTGTCCTCCACCTCCACGGGGACGAAGTTCTCCTTGCCCACGCCGCAGACCGGACAGACTTCCAGGGAGGAATCAAAGATCTCCCCACACACCAGGCACTTGACCAGGCTCCGGGTCCCCTTGGCCTTTGGCTTGACGGGCTCCTTGTTCTGCACCAGGCAGCCGAATTGATAGCCCCACTCGTAGGCCCCCACCAGGTCGGCCTCGCTGGGCTTAAAGCGCACCCGGTATCCCTCCACCACCTTCATGCGCAGCTGCTTGAGGCGCTGGGTGATGTTGGGCACGCCCTCGCCGCTCCAGCCGTAGCTGCCGAAGGCGCCGGCGTGCTTGCCGCCGTGGGTGCCGGCGAACATGGAGGTGGTCAAATCCCAGATGGGCTTGAGGGCCTCGCCCACAATGGTAGGGGTGCCCAGGAGGATGCCGTCGGCGAAGAGGACTTCCTCCTGCACCTTGGCCGGGTCGGCGGTCACCAGGTCGTAGGCGCGCACATCCACCTCGCCGCTGTCGGCCACGCCCTGGGCGATCTTCTCCGCCAGGGCTCCGGTGTAGCCGTAGGCGCTCACATAGGGGATGATGACCGTCTTGCGGGGGTTGGGGTTGATGACGGTGGACCAGCGCTCATAGGTATCCAGCATCCAGGGGATGTCCCGGTCCAGCACGGGGCCGTGGCCGGGGCAGATCATGGACAGGTCCAGCTGCCGCACCCGGGCCAGGGCCTTGAGCATGAAGGGCTTGAAGGGTCCGATGATCGCGTCGTAATAGTAGCGCAGGGCTTTCTCATAGTCCTCCCGCTGGGTTACTTTGCTCAGGAGAACCCCCTCATGGGCATAGTGAGAGCCGAAGGAGTCGCAGGTCACCAAAATCTGCTCCTCCTCAATGAACGTATACATCGTGTCCGGCCAGTGGAGGTTGGGCACCACCAGGAAGCGCAGCGTCCTGCTGCCGATGGTCATCCGCTGGCCGTCCTTAATGGGGATGCTGACAAAGTCCCGGTTGACGATCTCCTTCAAAAAACCGGCGGCGCAGCCGGTGGAGAGCACTTTCATCTGGGGGCTCAGGTCCAGCAGCTTCTCAATGCTGCCGGCGTGGTCGGGCTCGGTGTGGCTGACCACCAGGTAGTCGATCTTGTGCACGTCCACCAGCTCCTGGAGCTTGAGCAGATAGTCGTCCCAGAATTTGGCCTTGGCCGTGTCAAAGAGGACCACCTTGTCCCCCGCCTGGAGCACATAGGAGTTGTAAGTGGTGCCGAATTCGGTCTCCATGATGATATCGAAGACCCTCAGGTCATAGTCTTGGATTCCAGTCCAATAGAATCCCTCGCGCAGCTTAAGCGTTTTCATATGTGCCGCCTCCTTTTTCTGTTGTAACCGGCTGTTGTTCCCTCCCGGCCGGGACACCGTTTCCCATGCTCATGATACCCCATGCGCCCTCTTTTTACAACCGTCAGTTTCCCCGCCGCAGAGTAGAGAAACGCCGCCCCCGGGGCGGAGCGCCCAGGGGCGGCGGGGTCGACCGGCGGACTTCCGCCTATTTGTCGATAGTCTCCAGGAAGGCGGCCAGGCGGGTGTTGATCTGTCCCTTGTCCGCCTGGGAATAGTCGGTCTCGATGTTCAGGTAGGGCAGGCCCTTCTCCTCCGTCACCATCTTCTTGATGTAATAGGCTTCCACGTCGAACGTGTGGCAGGATTGAAGGACAATCTCGATGACGCCGTCCACATGGTACTCGTCAATCATCTTGCTCATATACTCCCGGCGGCTCTCATTGGGGCTCATGACCGAGCAGTTGATGTTCAGATATTTTTTCGCCAGGGCGTGGTAGACGTCGGGGTCATTTTCGTCCACCAGCTCGATCTTCTCCCGCACGCCGCTGCAGGTATCGATGGCCACCACGTCGGCCCCCAGCTCCTCGACCGTGCGGATAATCTTCTCCCGTACACCGGCATTGGGGCATCCGGTGACCAGCAGGCGGGGGCGTTCGCTGCTCTTGCCCTTATAATTGGCCTCCCAGTCGGCCAGGATCTCCTCCGTGCGCTGCTCCACCGCGGCGCAGCGCTGCTCCAGGTCGAAGGAGAAGCTGCCCGCGTCCACCCGGGTGCCCATCTCATAGCCGCTCAGGGGCGCAGGATCCAGCTTGCCCAGCTCCAGGTAGCGGAGCATGACCTGCCGCTCGTGGTTCTTCAGGTGAATCGCCTTGCGGATGTCGTCCTCCGTGATCGTCACGCCGAAGACGCTCTCCAGCTTCTTCTGAAAGGCGATGATCTCCTCCCGCCAGAAGGCCACGTCCTGTTCGGTCCGCCGGAAGGGAAGCTGCATGACGTAAGTCTCCTTGATCTCATTGAGGAGCTCAAACATCTTTTTCTTGCCGTCGCAGGTGGTTTCGCCCACCACCAGGTCCGAGAAATAGAAATAGGGACAGGTGTCGGTGAGAGCAAAGCCGTAGCTGGCCTTGATGAGGGGGCATAGATTCCGGGGCAGGTTGGTCTCAGCGGCGGGGATGGGCTCCTCCGTGAAGGCGCACAGCCCCACCGGCAGGGCTCCTGCGGCGTACACCAGCTCCAGGGGGATAAACGTGCAGAACGAGCCCACGACCCGGGCGCCCTTCTCCTTGAGTTCTTTCATGCGCAGGAACCCCGCCTGGCGGGCCTGGTCGTAGCTTTCAAAATTCGGGGGCAATTTGATGGCGGTCTTTTCCATAACCAGTTCTCCTTCCCTTCGCTGCAACGCGGCTGGCCCAGGCTTTGGGCTGCTCTTCAAAGGCCTGGCCGTGATCGAATCGGAAAAATCTTACCCCCCTATTGCGCTAAAGTCAACCGGAGCGCCAGATTATTTAATATTTTGATAATTAATCCGACATTTTATCTAACATTTCCTATAAATTCCTCATTTTATTTTTCTCGCCTTTCTAATGGTTTTCCCAGCCACCCGCCGCATGGAATATAATAAGTGGAGCAGCGGGCTAAGGTAGGCCATGAAAATACCGGCCAATCGAAGCCTCAAACATCTTTTTCCGTATGCACTGTTGGAGGCGGCGGCTTACACAGCAGCTTCGATTCTTAATTATTTGTCTGGGGCTGAAAATAAAGCCCTTTTTGCGGCATTGACAGCCGCACTGATGTCGCTCCTTTTTTTGCTTTTCCGTGAATTGATGTAAAAACAAACTGTCTGTATGGTTATGTAGAGCTAATTCCTAAAAACTATCTCTCAAAGATCTTGGAAGAATCCCGGCAAGTTCAATTAGTCTTAGCAGAATGGACACGAATGACCGCACCAATGAATTTTATCAATGGTACGGTCATTCGTTCTTGCAAGATAATATGGATCTTTATGATATGCAGTCCTATTTATCAGCCGTTAAAGTAATCTGTTTCTGCTGCTTCCTTATTGGCGTTCACCTGATGGCGCCTGTTCATTAAAACAACCTTTTTGCCGCTGTACTGCGATTACTTGTCCATCGCACGGGGTGCTTTAATAGCGGCCTGGGCGGCGGCCAGGCGGGCGATGGGCACACGGTAGGGAGAGCAGGAGACATAGTCCAGACCCACCTTGTGGCAGAACTCCACGCTGGAAGGATCGCCGCCATGCTCGCCGCAGATGCCCATATGGATGTCGGGGCGGGTCTTGCGGCCCAGCTCAGCGGCCATCTGTACCAGCTTGCCCACGCCCTTCTGGTCCAGATGGGCGAAGGGGTCGGACTCATAGATCTTCTGGTCATAGTAATAGCTGAGGAACTTGCTGGCATCGTCGCGGCTGAAACCGAAGGTCATCTGGGTCAGGTCGTTGGTGCCGAAGGAGAAGAACTCGGCCTCGGTGGCGATCTCGTCGGCAGTGAGGGCGGCGCGGGGGATTTCGATCATGGTGCCGACCTCATACTTCATATCCACGCCGGAGGCGGCGATGATGGCGTCGGCGGTCTTGACCACCACCGTCTTGACAAACTTGAGCTCCTTGACCTCGCCCACCAGGGGAATCATGATCTCCGGGACGATCTTCCAGTCGGGGTGCTTCTTCTGCACATTCAGGGCGGCGTTAATGACCGCGGTCGTCTGCATCTCGGCAATCTCCGGGTAAGAGACGGCCAGGCGGCAGCCGCGGTGGCCCATCATGGGGTTGAACTCGTGCAGGCCGGCGATGACATTGTGGAGCTTTTCTACACTGACGCCCAGGTCGGTGGCGATCTCCTGAATGTCCTCCTCCTTGGTCGGCAGGAACTCATGCAGCGGGGGGTCCAGGAAGCGGATGACCACCGGGCAGCCCTCCATGGCCTCATACAGGCCCTCGAAGTCGCCCTGCTGGTAGGGCATGATCTTGGCCAGCGCCTTCTTGCGGTCGGCGGTATTGTCGGCCACGATCATCTCCCGCATCGCCTTGATACGGCTCTCCTCGAAGAACATGTGCTCCGTGCGGCACAGGCCGATGCCCTGAGCGCCGAAGGCGCGGCCCTGCTTGGCGTCCCGGGGGGTGTCGGCGTTGGTATAAACCTTGAGCACCCGGTACTGGTCCGCCCAGCCCATCAGGCGGCCGAAGTAGCCGGAGCCGGGATCGGCGGGCACCGTGGGAATGGCCTCGCCGTAGATGTTGCCCGTGGAGCCGTCCAGGCTGATCCAGTCGCCCTCGTGGTACTCCTTGCCGGCCAGGGTGAACTTCTTGTTCTCATAGTCCACCACGATGTCGCCGCAGCCGGAGACACAGCAGGTGCCCATGCCGCGGGCCACCACGGCGGCGTGGGAGGTCATGCCGCCCCGGACGGTGAGGATGCCCTGGGCGACCTGCATGCCCTCAATGTCCTCGGGAGAGGTCTCCAGGCGGACCAGGACCACCTTCTCGCCCCGCTCATGCCACTCCTTGGCCTCCTCAGCGGTAAAGACCACCCGGCCGCAGGCGGCGCCGGGGGAGGCAGCCAGGCCTTTGCCGATGACGGCGGCCTTCTTCAGGGCCTCGGCGTCAAACTGAGGATGGAGCAGAGAGTCCAGCTGCTTGGGCTCTACCCGGCACACAGCCTCCTTCTCGTCGATCATGCCCTCGTCCACCAGGTCCACGGCCACCTTCAGGGCGGCGGCGGCGGTGCGCTTGCCATTGCGGGTCTGGAGCATGTAGAGCTTACCGTTCTCAATGGTGAACTCCATGTCCTGCATGTCTTTATAGTGTTGCTCCAGCTTGTTGGCGATGGCGGCAAACTGGTCGTACACCTCGGGCATCTCCTCGTGGAGTTTGGAGATGGGAGAGGGCGTGCGCACGCCGGCCACCACGTCCTCGCCCTGGGCATTGATGAGGTATTCGCCAAACAGGGCCTTCTCGCCGGTGGCAGGGTTGCGGGTGAAGGCCACGCCGGTGCCGGAGGTGGGGCCGAAGTTGCCGAACACCATGGACTGCACGTTGACGGCGGTGCCCCAGTCGTAGGGGATCTCATTCATGCGGCGGTAGACGTTGGCCCGAGGGTTGTCCCAGGAGCGGAACACGGCCTTGACGGCCTCCATCAGCTGCTCCTTGGGCTCCTGGGGGAAGTCCTCGCCCTTTTCGGCCTTATAGAACTCCTTAAAGCGGACCACCAGCTCCTTCATATCGTCGGTGTCCAGCTCCACGTCCTGCGTAACGCCCTTCTTCTTCTTCAGGCCGTCGATGATCTCCTCAAAGCGCTTCTTGGAGAGCTCCATGACTACATCGGAGAACATCTGGATGAAGCGGCGGTAGGAGTCGTAAGCGAAGCGGGGATTCTGGGATTTCTCAGCCAAGCCCTCCACTACCACATCGTTGAGGCCCAGGTTCAGGATGGTGTCCATCATGCCGGGCATGGAGGCGCGGGCGCCCGAGCGCACCGACACCAGCAGGGGGTTGGAGGCGTCGCCAAACTTCTTGCCGGTGATCTCTTCCAGCTTGCCCAGGTAGGTGAGGATCTCCTCCTGGATTTCGGGGGCGATGGCGCGCCCATCCTCGTAGTAGCGGGTGCACGCCTCGGTGGTCACGGTAAATCCCTGGGGCACAGGCATGCCCAGATTGGTCATCTCGGCCAGGTTGGCGCCCTTGCCGCCCAGCAGCTCACGCATCGCTCCGTTGCCTTCGCTGAACTGGTAGACATACTTGTGTCCTGCTTTGTTATTCATACAGTCTTGGGCCATGTAATATCCCTCCTAAAAGCTTTGACAGAAGGAATTATACCATTTGTCAAAAAAAATGCAAGAGCACACCGCATAAATGTGTAAAAAATGAATTTATTTTTTTGACCCCCCGGCAAAACGGGTGATTTTTACGAGATATTTATCCCATTTTTTCATAAAAAGCACAAAGTTCCGGACCGCTGCCGCGATCCGGAACTTCCGTAGGCCAAGGAAAAATATTTCTATTCCGCCAGGCCGTCCAGGACGGCCTGAGCGGCAGAGGCGTCTTCCGCCACCGCCAGGAGCACCGAGTTCCCCCTCTGCTCCAGGATGGCCCCGTCCAGCTTGGACACCTCCTGGGGCTGATAGTTCTCCAGCGCGGCGCGCTGGTCGGCCACCCGCTGTTCCAGAGCCTCCAGGGCGCTGGAGGCGGCGTCTTCGCTATTGAAAGTGAGTACGGCGATCTCCTCCGCGCCGGCGGTAAGGGAGGTGTACACAGCGCAGCCGGTCACAGCTTCGGCGTCAATGTCATAAAGCGTGCCGCAGGCCAGGTCCACGCTCATCTCCTCTAGGGGCTCGGAGAAGGCCCCCGAGTCCAGCAGTGCCTGGGCAGTGCTCTCCGGATCAAACGGCGCGGCGTTGGAAGCGCCGCCCCCGCAGGCAGTCAGTGTCAGGGCCAACAGAGCGGCCAGTATCCCCAACGCCCAGGGAAAATCATGACTCATTGCAATAAAACCTCCTCAAACTCCAATTCACACTCAAAAGTCCACCGTGTGGGTCTGCAAGTAGGCCAACCACTCCTGGTACCAGGCCCGGGTAAAGTGGACGCCGTCCACAGTATTCTCCTTGGCCAGGATCCCGTCGGAATTGCTCAGCGCGGCTCCCACATCCAGAAGCACCACCTGCTTTTCTTCCGCCAGCTGCTCAAAGATGGCGTTGTAGACCGCCACCTTATCGTTGTTTACATAGGAGGGCCAGTTCTCCGCGCACAGCTCTGGATTGACCGGGGTGAGGGTCTGGAGATAGATGACCGCGTCGGGCTGGGTCTCCCGCACCCGGTCGATGAGGGCGGCAAACTTGTCATGGAAGCCCTGGTCGTCGTAATATCCCAGTTCGTTGATACCCAGGGAGAGATATACCTTTCCGAACTGCCCGCTCTGGACGCCCAAAGCGTCCACGATGGAGTAGGAGGTGCCGCCAATCTCGATGAGCTTCTTGGGATCGTCCTCCATCACGTCAAAGACAGAAATGCCCTTGTAGCAATAGAATGTGGCCCCCTGGATGCCGCTGTAAAGCTGAAGTCCCTCGGTCCGGGAGTCCCCGATGAAGAGGGCGTCGGAGAAATAACTCATATCTACCGCCGGGCTCTCCGGGGCACTCTGGCTGTAGTCATAGGCGGCGCGTTCCGCCGGGGAAGGGGACGGTTCCGGAGTTGCGGAAGAATTGGGGGTAGCTTCCGCCTCTGGCGGCGCGGAAGCGGCAGGGGCCTCCGAGACGGCATGGGCAGGAGGCGTCGCCATAGTGGGCGCTGCCGGACTCTGGCTTGGGGTAGCAGCTACGGCGGGCGCATTCCGCGCCCGGGTCAGCGTGGGGGCCAGCAGTAGGCCAGCGCACACCACAACCCCCGCCAGCAGCAGAGGAAGACTCAGTCCACGTCTGTGCGGATATTTTGATGTTCTCATAGGAAATGACCTTTCTATGTATCTGAAATAAACGCTTTAACCCATCAAATACGCCTTTAGGGCAGAAAACGAGGGCGCTATCCAAGTGGGAATTATGGAAGTGGGGTTGGGAAGGCCGCTGGGATTATACCATATGGCGTCAAAGCCAGCATTCAATCCTCCCTGTATATCCGAGACCAGATTGTCTCCGATAACCACAGCCCGCCGGGGGTCCCGGATGTCCATGGCGCAGCTCACCGCCTGGAAGAACTCCCGCTGGGGCTTCTGCCAGCCCACCTCCTCGGAGATGAACACATAGGGAAAGAGCTCCTTCAGCGGGGAGCGGCTCAGCCGGCCCCTCTGTGCCTGTGCCACGCCGTTGGTGACCAGGGCCATGGTGAACCCGGTCGCCAAAAAGCGGCAGAGCTCCTCCGCACCGGGAAGCAGGTCGTCTCCCTCCGCCAAACGGTCCAGATAAAAACGGTTGAGGGCCTTCGGGTCCTTCCCGCCCCCCATCACCCGGTCGAAGACGGCAAAGCGCTCCACCACCAGCTCCTCCCGGCGGATCTCCCCGAAGTCCAGGCGCCGCCAGAGGATGCGGTTGACAGCGCGGTAGAGGGCCTGGGTATCCCCATCCACGGGATAACCAAAGGCCTCCAGGGTGCGCAGGAGGGCCTTCTCCTCGGCTCTGTCAAAGTCGAAGAGGGTGTTGTCCGCGTCAAAGAGCAGATAGTCGTAGCGCAAAAAGCTCATCTCCCGGAATTGGAATGGGTGCGGCGGCGGAAGACCTGCCACATGCGGATGGCGCTGGAAACCAGCAGAATGCCCAGGGCCAGGGCCCCCGACAGGCTCAGAGTGTGCATCATCTGGGTAAGGAAGAGGGTATTCTCCCCCCGAATGGCGTGCTGCATGGTAAAGTAGATGCCTGCGCCGGGGACCAGGGGGAAAATGGCGATGAGCAGATAGACTGTGACCGGGCATTTGCGCACCCGGGCCATGATCTCCGAGTAGACCGACAGGGCCACGGCGGCCACGAAATAGGCCATAACCTCGCTCCCTACCACGGGCAGGGCCAGCAGATAGGCCAGCCAGCCAGCAGCACCCCCCAGAGACGTAAAAATGATCTCCTTCCCCCGCAGGTGAAAGAGCACGCAAAACCCGATTCCACCCACAAAGGCGTACAGGCAAGGGAGAAATTCAGACGCAGGAAACACAGTGCGCACCTCCCTCAGAAGCTTCCAGCCAAGCTGAGCACGAAGCCAGTGCCCAAAGCGATGGCCGTGGCAATGAGCAGGGCCTGGATCACCAAATTAGGGCCTGAAATCAGGTTTCCTGTCAGGATATTCCGCATGGCATTGGTGAAGATCAGGCCAGGCACCAGCAGCATCAGCGCTCCGATAATAACGGCATCCAAGCTCTCCCCCACCCCCAGGTTCACCAGAGCAAGGGCGCACAAAGTCAACACGGCGCCCCCCACAATGGTGCGGATGAACTGGTTTGTCTCCAAAAAGTCCAGGATCAGGTTACACAGCCCCACGGCCACACCGCACAGTCCAGCGGCCACAGCATCCCGGATGCCTCCCCCGAAAAAGAGCGCATAGGCACCCGCTCCTACGGCGCTGCCCAGGAGCTGTACCGGCACTGGATACCCCTTGGGCAGCTGAGCCAGCTCTTCCATACGCGCCTGCACCTCTTCCAAGGAAGGGGCGGTATGGGCCACCTCCCGGCTCAGAGCGTTATAGGCCATTAAGCGGGTCAGATCTGTCCCGTGGTTAGGCACCTGGCGGATGCGCGTGCTGGAACGCCCTTCTTTGTCCGTGAGGCTGACCATGACGCAGTTGGTGATGGCAAAAACCTCCCCGCTCTCCACACCGTAGGCCCGCAGAAAGCGCTGCATGGACTCCTCCACCCGGTCCACCTCCGCACCCGCCAGGGACAGCCGGAACCCCAGCTCCGCCGCCAGATCCAAGAGCTGCCCGTCAGGCTCCTCCGCCGGTCTGTTCCCCTGGTTGGGATCCGAGTCCTTCGCAGTCATGCTCTTTCCTCCGGCACAGCGGCTCCCTCTATCGCCTCTCGTTCCTGTTTCAACTCCTCATAGAGCTGATAGAAATTCCAGGCAGCGTTGCCGGGGGTAACGACCGCCTTGTAGACCGCCCGGGGCACACCGGCCTTTAACAAAGCGGAGAGGACCCGGTCCAGATCCCGGCCCCGCACGCCGGAAAAGACCATAATACTCTCTGGGATCGGTGTTTCGTTCCTCCCTTCCCCGGCGGGAAGGAGCCCGGTGAAGGAGCCTACGCTCCGCCCCAGCTCTTCCGGGGCAATATTCTTGATGCGCAGGCCGTGGGCGGCAAAGACCGCTTTGGCCCGGCTCCCCTCCTGCGGTGTTCCGGCGTTGTAGTAGAGCACCATTCCGCGCAGTGCTGGCATAATACAGCCTCCTTCCTCTCAATCCACCTGTTTGGCGCTGGGATAGAGCCGCTCCATCCGCTCGTCCGGGAAATGCTCATCCAGGAATTCGGTGACCACATTGGGCGTTCCCGTCTCACCGGAAATGCGCTGGGTGTACCGCCCCATGGCCATGGCGGTGACGAGCAGGTTGACCGCCATGAAGATCACCAGCACCCAGGTGCCAATCTTCCCGATCCGGATGGGGATGCGTTCGATGAGGCTGGAGAGGCGGGGGTAGATCCCTTTGATCCACACCAGGGCGGCAATGCCCCAGAAGAAACAGTAGAGCAGGTTCACCCGGCCCCCAAGGTTGAAGGGCAGGTGGCTGTAGTCCCAGAAAATCGTGCCGAAGGCCAGCTCAAAGAAGACGCTGCACACATACTCGTACACGCCCCCCAGCACGGTGCCGGCCAGGAAGAGGTAGCGGTCGCTCTTGTCTTTAAACTTATGGAGGACGGCGGTAAGGAGCACCGCCCCCAGGCCCCACACGATGCTGAACGGCCCCCAGACCACGCCGCTGCGGCTCATCCAATAGCCCATGGAGAAGCGGCAGAAGATGGTCTCAATCACATCCCCTAAAAAGGAGGCGATAACAAAGAGCCACACCATCTTGTGGAAGCCCCAGCCCGGGGCAAAGACTGCGGGGGCCTGTTTCTTCTCCTCCAGCAGCTCTCCGGCCTTCAGGTTCGGATAGGCCCGCATGACCCGGCGCTGAACCCGGCCGGTGATGGCGCTGCCGAACTGGGCGGAGATGTTGCGAAAATCCTTCCGCAGGGTCTGGAGCCGCTGCAGCCGGAAGCGCAGCTGGAGCACCGACACCAGGGAAAGGACCAGGTCGACGGCCATCAGGAGCAGCACGATCGCCAGCACAGTCTGCTGCGTCCGCACGGGGATCAGCTCCAGCAGGCTGGCCAGAAGGGGATTGGACACCCTTACGCAAAGCACCGCCAGCAGGCCCCAGACCGCCAGCAGAGGCAGCGTCACATAGCCCTCAAACTGGAAGCGGCGGCGGGAGTAATCCCACCACTTCCGGTGGAAAATACGCTCCAACAGGAACCCGGTAAAGTATACGAGTCCCGCTGAAATCACCGCGCCGCCCAGGAAGAGGAAAAACAGATGATCCCGCAGCTCGGAGAGAAAAACAGTGAAAAGCACCGCCGCCACGCCGTAAATGGGGCACAGGGGCAGATTGAGGAAGCCGGTGTTGACAAAGGTATGCTTGCGCAGAGCGGCCACCGCCACCCCGGCACACCAGCCGGCCAGGGAGTAAAAGAGGAAAAACCAGACCAGTTCGTTGAGGGAATATTCCATACAGATTCCTTTCGCCCATCCGGGCCGGTCATCCTCTTGGGATAAGACGAAGCACAGCCCAAAATAGTTTCACAGTGCGGCATTTTTTGACCCAGAACCCCGGATCCAGCCTATTGTACTATGCCGGGACCCGGGACGCAAGTAAAATGATATCACCGCCTCCGAAGGGCCCAGAAGGCCACCGCGCTGGCTGCCGCCACATTTAGGGAGTCCACCCCGTGGGCCATGGGGATGCGCACGGTGTAATCGCACGCGGCGATGGTCTCCCGGGCCAGGCCGTCCCCCTCGGCTCCCAGGACAATGGCCAGCTTTCCCAGGCCTTGGAGGACGGGGTCCTCAATGCTGACCGCCCGCTCGCTCAGGGCCATAGCCGCCGTGGGAAAGCCCAGCCGCCGCAGCCGCTCCAGCCCCGCTTCAGGCCAGTCCCCCGGCCCCTCGCCGATCCGGGTCCAGGGCACTTGGAAGACGGTGCCCATGCTCACCCGCACCGCACGGCGGTAGAGGGGATCGCAGCAGGTCGGGGTGACCAGCACCCCGTCCACCCCCAGAGCGGCCGCCGAGCGGAAGATGGCCCCCACGTTGGTTGCATCCACGATTCCCTCCAGCACAGCCAACCGGCTGGCCCCGGCGCAGAGCTCCTCCACCGTGGGCAGCTGGGGGCGGCGCATGGCGCACAGCACCCCTCGGGTGAGAGGATAGCCCGCCAGTGCCTCCAGCGTTTCCCGGCCGGCGGTGTACACCGGCACATTCCCGCACCGCTCCAGCAGGGACGCCGCCCCTGGGATCTTCCTGCGCTCCATCAGGAGGGACACCGGCTGGCATCCGGCATCCAGGGCCCGGTCGATCACCTTGGGGCTCTCGGCAATAAAAATCCCCTTCTCCGGCTCCAGGCGGTTGCGCAGCTGGGCCTCCGTGAGATGAGAAAATACTTCCAGTTCCGGTGCGTCCAGACCGGTCACTTCAATGATCTGTGCCATGCTGTCTCCTTCCCTCTCTAACATGGATTGATCGTCTCATGTTGCTTCCTTTTTCCATCCAGGCAAACGGCAGCCGACTGGACGCCCCAGCTTTCAATCGCTCAGCTCCTTGTAAGCAGAGACATCTCTGCCTTGCTAAAAATCGGCCTTGTATCCTGCAAAGCGGCTTGTCCAAGCAAAATCAGCATCGGTATGATGGAATAGTGGTACCGTCCTGCCACTTCTACCAGCATCTGTGCAAGGATTAGGCCCGTGATATACAGAGGAACTAAGATATATGTCGTCTTTCTTTTGCTGCGCCACAGTCTGACCGCGCCTAGACCTTGTTTGAAAAATCGAGAGAATTGTGTTAAATCAACAAGATAGCGATAGCGGCAAGGTAAACGAAGGCCAGGAATGAGGCATCCAGTTTGTCATATCTGGTGGCAATTCTGCGGAACCAC
>CALXCU010000063.1 GCA_944386885.1 uncultured Oscillospiraceae bacterium
AGTCCATGGTCTTGCAGGCGTAGCCGTGGCGCTCGGCCCAGCGGGTGTACATGCGGTAGAGCATCTGGGCCCAGTCCTGGGCCTCGGTGCCGCCGGCGCCGGCGTGGATGGTGAGGATGGCGTTGGAATTGTCGTATTCGCCGGTGAGCAGGGAGGAGAGGCGGGCCTCCTCGATGTCCGCTTCCAGCTTGGCGTAGCCCTCCTCCAGCTCGGGCAGGAGGGAGTCGTCCTCCTCCTCGTTGCCCATCTCGCACAGGGTCATCAGGTCGGACCAGGCGTTTTTCCGGTGCTCCTGGCCCTCCAGCTTGTTCTTGAGCTGGGAGAGGCGCTGCTGGACCTTTTGGGCCTTCTCCAAATTGTTCCAGAAGCCCTCGGAGGCGCTCTCCGACTCCAGCATCTCGGCCTCCCGGGCGGCGGCGTTCAGGCCAAGGGCCTGACCCAGGTCCTCCAGCTCGGGGAGAAGATTGTTCAGTTTTACTTTATACTCGTCAAATTGAAGCATCTTTCACACTCTCACTTCGGTAATTTCGCTCTCCATATTATATACAATCCCTGGGAAGATGTAAAGAAAAACCGTAATCTGGGCCGCTGTTCAGCGCTGGCTGGCGGTCCATTCCGGCTCGGCGTGGAAGATCAGGTCGTCCACGTCCTCTCGCGGTGCGGCGATGGGCCTGGGGTCTTGGGGGCGCTCTTCCGGCATGGGGTTCCCTCCTTCCTGGACATGTGCCCGGCGCTTGGCGGGCCGACAGACCAGTCTATGCGCGGAAGAGGGGAAAGATGCCTGTCTCTTCAGGGCTCCTTCGGGGGTGGGAGCAGGTCCTGGAGGGTCTTGTGGTCCAAGAAGTCGTTGATGAGGTCGTAGAACTCGCTCCAGAAGGCCCGGGCGGGGCAGTCCTCCCCGTGGAGCTGGCGGCGCTTGCACAGCTCGGGGCCCAGCTCCAGGCAGACGGTGGGGGCCAGCTTGCCCTCGGTAGCCCGGAGGATCTCCCCCACGGTGTACTCGCCCGGCTCCCGGACCAGGCGGTAGCCGCCGCTCTTGCCCCGGACGCTCTGGAGGAAGCCGGCCCGGCTGAGCAGGGAGACGATCTGCTCCAGATATTTGACGGTGATGTCCTGCCGCTTGGCAATGGCGTGGAGGGGGACAAGGCCCTCGTCCCGGTGCATGGCCAGGTCGATCATCACCCGCAGGGCATAACGCCCCTTGGTGGAAATTTTCAAAATGAATTCACCTTCTGCCGCTCAGGTTCCCGGCCCGTCCGGCGGGCCGGTTGGGCATTATTATACGATAGAAATAGTAGGATTTCAAGAGCAGAGAGCGCCGGAGGACCATTTGGTCCTCCGGCGCCCGGCGGTTTTGCGGAACCGCTCAGTTGGCCCGGGCCAGAATAACCCGGATACAGCCGCCCTCATTCTGCGCCTTGTCGTAGTAGCCGGTCAGGTCGTAGTCCCCGCCGGAGACCCGCTCCAGGCTGGTCAGGTAGAAGCTGGTGCCCCGCACCTCGTAGACGGCGGCACGCTCGCTGATGCGCCAGCTCTGGTTGGAGGTGGAGACGGCGGTGGTGCCGCCCGCCGCGTCCAGCGGCACCTCGGTCAGGTTGGAGATATGATCGGGGGCCTGGAGGACGCCCTCAATCTGGCAGGGGCCCCGCTCCACATTGTAAAGCACATTGCTGGAGGCAATGGTGCTCTCCACGCCGCCCACGTCCACCGTATAGGTGGCCATGGCGGTCATGCCGGCGTTGATCTCTTCCACGCCGGTGAGCACGCCGTAGGTGTACCCGTCGCCGGTCACGTCCCGGAGGATCAGGTTGTCGATCTCCCCCTGCTCGTTGAGGGAGTAGAAGCGGACCATATTGCCGCTCAGCCGCACTCCGGCCAGGCGGGAGGGGTAGACCCGCAGAGCGGAGGCATCCCCATAGGTGTCCAAAATGGCCGCATCCTCCGCCAGGGGATAGCTGCCCAGCCGGGTGGCGTCCCGGCTGACGGTGCCCTCCAGCGCGGTGGAACTCAGGCGCCGGACCTGGACCGAGCCGTTCTCACGGGTGACCCGGACCAAGTCGCCGGCCTCGAACTGGTCGCTCTCGGTGGGATAGGTGACGGTGGAGCCGGTGGTGGTGATGACCGTCACCGAGTTGGACAGGTACGCATTGCCCTGCTCGTCTGTGTAGGTGCGGGTGCCCGCCTGGGTGACCATGCCGTAAACCAGGTCAGAAGCGGCGCTCTCGGCCGGGCTCCGCACGGCGGCCACGCCGCCGCTGCGGCCCAGCAGCAGGGTCACCAGGTCCCCCACCCGGTAGGTCCCCAGGTCGGAGAAGGCGTAGACCGCCTCATTGGTCTCCAGGGTATAGCTGCTCCCGGCCACGGTCACCGAGGAGGGAGCGCTGACGCCGGGGGAGACCTGCTCCAGGGTGCCGGTGACCTGCTTGGAGTAGGCCCAGATGGCATTCATGGGCTTGGAATAGTAGATCACATCCAGGTTCTGGATGGCGCTCAGGGAGGAGGCGCGGCCATCCCGGTAGACCTGGGCGCCGGACAGGTCAAAGGGCACTTGGCTCTGCCAGCCGCTCCCGGCCACCAGAGGGCCCTCCATGGCGGAGTTCACCAGGGCCACCCGGTCCAGATTGCCCTGGCTGTCCACCAGGTTCAAGGTGGGCTCCAGCACATTGAGGTAGTACACCCCGGAGGTGTTCTTGGTGGTCATCAGATTGTAGAAGAGGTAGAGGGCGTCCCGGCGGGTCATGGCGCTGTCCTGTCCGGCGGTGATGTTCTCGTCCAGACCCAGGTTGCGGTAGGCCGCCATCTGCCCGGCGGGGTAGGCGCCGGTGAAATCGCTCTTCTGGTAGCCCAGCAGGGGGAGGACCATGGTCACCCCCTCGGCCAGAGTGATGGAGTGGTCGGGGCGGAAGGTGCCGTCCAGGTAGCCGGAGACATACCCGGCCTCCACCGCCGCCTGGATGTAAGCGGCGGCCCAATGGGTGCGGGGCACGTCGGGGTAGGGGGCCACGCTGGCGGCGCTGCCGGCGCTCTCCCGCTGGGGGGAGGCGGCGATGACCATCTTGGTAAACTCGGCCCGGGTGACCGTGCGCTCCAGGTTCAAATCGCCGTTCTCATCGCCCACCATAATTTCCAGGGCGGCGAGGACTTGGGCGGCCTCCTCCTGGGAATACTCGGCGGCCAGGGCGGCAGGGACCAGGCTCAGGGCCAGGACCAGGGCCGTCAGGCCGGAAATCAGTCGTTTTTTCATATCGTCTCTCCTTTAATCATACCGCAGGGCGTCGATGGGGTTGAGCTTGGCGGCCTTGTTGGCGGGCAGGTAGCCGAAGAGCACGCCAATCCCCACCGATACGCCGAAGGCAGTCAGCACCGAATTGGCGGCGGGTACCGCGGTAAAGGTGGCATTGGTGCCCGTCATGGTACTGCTGATCAGGCTGCCCACCACGCCCGCCAGGGCCACCCCCAGCAGGATACCGATGACGCCGCCGATGGCCGAGGTGGTGCCGGCCTCGATGATGAATTGGCTGCGGATATTGGCCCGTTTGGCCCCCAGAGATTTGCGGATGCCGATCTCCCGGGTGCGTTCGGTGACCGAAACCAGCATGATGTTCATAATGCCGATGCCGCCCACGAGCAGGGAGATGGCGGCGATCGCCACCAGGACCACCATCATGGTGTTCATCATGGTATTCATCGCGTCCATCATCTCAGCGGATGTGAGCACAAAGTAGTAGTCCGAGGACTGAAAAATCTGGTAGAGAGAGTCCTCGATGATCGCTTTCGCCGTGGCGGCGCTGTCCCGGCCGGGGCAGGTAAAGACATAGCCGCTGACATAGGCGGTGCCGGAAAGGCGCATGGCGCTGGTGTAGGGGATGTAGAGGCAGTCGTCGCCGCTGCCTTCGCTCACATCACTGGACGAGGCGTTGAGCACGCCCACCACGGTGTAGGGCACGCCGGAGAGGTACACCGTCTCCCCCACGCCGCCGCCGCCGAAGGCCTCCTGGCTCAGGTAGGCACCGATGACGCACACGTTGCGCGCCCGGTCCACATCCACATAGCGGAGGAAGCGCCCCTGGGTGATGGTGTCGCCGCTCATCTCGATGTAGTCCTCGCTGATGCCGCTGACGCTGGTCTGTTCGTACTCCTCCCCGCCCACGCGGACCACGGTCTGGAGGTTTACCGACGGGGTGATGCCGGAGAGATAGGAGGGGTACTCAGCGGCTAGGGCGTACATATCCTCGGGCTCTACGCTGCGGGAGCTGCCCATGCCCATTCCGTAGACCTGAACCTGGATGATGTTCGCGCCCAGGCTCTCAAACTGCTGGTTCATCATCTGCTGCATCCCGTTGCCCAGGCTGGTGATCACAATGACGGCGGCCACGCCGATGATGATGCCCAGCATGGTCAGCAGCGCACGCATCTTGCTGGTGGCCAGGGATTTGAGGGCCAGGCGGAAGGATTGGCTGAGATTCATACGACCACCTCCCCGTCGGAGAAGGTGCCGTCAGGGGCCACAGGGTCCCCGCTCTCCATAGGCTGGACCACTGCCCGGGGGTCGCTGGCGTCCCCGTCGTAGATGATTTTTCCGTCTTGGAGGCGGACGATCCGTTTGGCCTGGACGGCGATGGAGTTGTCGTGGGTGATGAGGACCACGGTGTCCCCTTCCTGATTGAGCTTTTTGAGAAAGGCCAGCACCTCACGCCCGGTGTGGGAGTCCAGCGCGCCGGTGGGCTCGTCGGCCAGGATGACCGACGGGTTCCCCGCCAGGGCCCGGGCGATGGACACCCGCTGCTGCTGGCCGCCGGAGAGCTGGCTGGGCAGGTTCTTGCATTTGGCGGCCAAGCCGACCCGCTCCAGGGAGCGCAAGGCGCGTTCCCGGCGCTCGCCGGAGGGAATTCCGGCGTAGAGGAGGGGGAGCTCCACGTTTTCCAAAACATTGAGCTTGGGGATGAGGTTATACTGCTGAAAGATGAAGCCCAGCATTTTGTTGCGGATCTCGGCCTGCTGGTCGTCCTGCATGGTGGACACGTCCACGCCCCCCAGGTGGTAGGTCCCGGAGGTGGGCACATCCAGGCAGCCGATGATATTCATAGCGGTGGATTTGCCTGAGCCCGACTGACCGACGATGGCCACGAATTCTCCTTCGTCGATGGTCAGATTGATGCCGTCCAATGCGTGAACGGTCTCGTCGCCCATCTGGTAGATCTTATAGACATCGCGCAGTTCGATGAGATGTGCCATGGCGTTACCCCTCAGTCCCCGAGACCATCATGTCCATCAGAGAGGAGCTGGCGGTGATCTCCCGGATGATGGTTTCTCCCTCGGAGAGGCCGCTGAGGATCTCCACATACTCCTCGTTGCTGCGGCCCAGGGTGACCTGCCGCTGCTCCAGCTTGGAGGGATCGGCCACGGTAATGCCGTCCTCGGCCAGAGCGCCTTCACCGGGCACCAGAACCACCGCGCCGTCGGCGCCGCGGTCCACCGCATCAATCGGTACGCACAGGGCGCTCCCGCCCTCTTCCACCAGGATTTCCGCCGAGACATTCATGCCGGGGAGCAGGCCGTCCGGGTCGTCCACCTCCACGGTGACCGGGTAGTTGGTGGTGCCGTTGGCGGTGGCGCCGTTGATATTGACCGTGGTCACATGGCCGGTAAAGGTCCGCCCGTCCACGGCGGTGGAGGTGATCTCCACCGTCTGGCCGACCTGGATCTGGTTGATATCCAGCTCGTTGATATTCAAATCAAAGGTGAGGGAGGACAGATCATAGATGACCGCCGGATAGGTCACGCCGCCGGAAGCGCTGGCGGTCATGTTGGTGCCGTCGATGTTATCCCCCACATCCAGGTTTTTCTCAATGACGGTGCCGTCGATAGGGGAGGTGATGGTGTAGTCCTCCAGGCGCTGCTGGGCGCTCTCCAGAGAGAGCTGGGCGTTGGCCACGGCGTTTTCCGCATTGGCCACAGCGATGCGGGCGTTTTCAATCTGAGTAGCCATATCCGTCTCTTCAAAGGCGCCGATGACCTGGTCCTCGGTGACCCAGTCGCCCTCCCGGACGGTGAGGCTTACCAGTTCGCCGCTGCTCTGGGCGGTGAGCTGGGCGCTGTCGGCGTAGGCGAAGCTGCCGCCGGCGGCACAGTCAATCCCGCCCACCGAGGCGGTGCCGGTGGAGGTATCGCTGAGCGCCCCGGGATTGTCCACCAGGATCGTGACTTCCCGCACCAGAGTGCCGCCGGCGCCCACGGTATCGGTGGCGGCAATGGAGTCGATGACGCCGGAGATGGTCTCGCCCGTGCCGTCTACCCGGACGGAGGCGCTCTGCCCCACATAGAAGGAGGCGGCGTTGGCGGTGTGGAAGGAAACGGTGAGCTTCATATGCTCCCGGTCCAAGATGTCCGCGATGGGCGCGCCCAGGGTCACGTCGTCCCCCTGGTCCACATACAGATGAGCGATCACGCCGGTGGCGTTAGTCTTGATCTGGACGTTCTCGCGCTGGTCACTCTGGCTGTCCAGCAGGTCCCGGTAGCTCAGCTGGGCGCTTTCCAGGGAGAGCTGGGCGTTGCGTACCGCGATCTGAGCCTGCTCCACACTGGTCTCCACGTCGGTGGAGTCGATGCGGAAGAGTACGTCGCCTTGATGGACCTCCTGCCCTTCCTCAAAGGGGGCCTCCAGGATCTCGCCGCTGACTAAGGTGGTCAGGCGGTAGGAGGCCGCGGGTTCAATGGTGCCCGAGCCGGAGACCCGGACGCTCATATCCTGATAGGAAACCTGTGTGGCCACATAGGCCGTACCGCTGGCAATAGTGCCGCCGCCAGAGCAGCTGCGGAAAAGAAAAACCACAACGGCAGCTACAATGACCAGAGCCAGCAGCCGCTTGGGCCATTTGCGTTTTTTCTTGGGGGCTTGGAAAGCCGGCTTCTTCTGGGGCTCCTGGACGGGAGTCTTTTGGGAGCCGGGTTTGACTTGCATCGTTTCCATACGATTACTCCTACTCCTTTAGGTTTGTCTCCCACGCATGGGGGGAGCTTGGGGCGGCCATGCCCCGCTTTAAGATATCCAGCTGGACCCGGTAGCGGGCGAGCACCTGCCCCAGATCGTTGCCCACAGCCGCAGCGCACAGCGCCGGGGCGGTGATGCCGAAGAGAATGTGGAGGAGCTCTCCCAGCTCCTCCTCCCGCCTCAGATTGAGGCGGGAAAGGTCAATATACCCTGCCAGCCGTTCCACCAAGCAGTGGGGCCGCAGGGAATGGAGGAAGTAAATCTGGTGAACGCCCAGGTTGTTGCGCACCACTTGGAGGAGTTCTCTCTGGGCCTGAAGGCGGGAGGTGTCCCCGGACTCCTCTACCATCCGGGTCAGGGCGGCGAAGAGGTCGCCCTCTTCCTCACGGAGCAGCCAGATCAGCCGGTCCAGCAATTTTTCAACATGACGGTCCATCAGATAGCGGAACAAGTCCTCCTTATCCGAAAAGTACATGTAAAAACTGCCCCGGGGGATGCCTGCATCCCGAATGATCTGATTAATAGAGGCGTCGGCATAGGGCTTTTGGGCAAATTCCCGCCGGGCCGCCTGAAGGAGTGTCTCTCGCTTTTCCTCCGGCAGATTAAAAAATGTCTGGCTGGGCAATCAGACCGCCTCCTTAGCGATAGGCTGGCCCTATCTTAATATGACAGTCTGTCATATGTCAATTCCGTGGAAAGAAGATTCAAAAATTTTTTACATTTCTACCGATGGGGCGGAACAGCGCTGAAACTATAATAGCGCAGAAAGACAAAAGAGAGCCCAAAGAATGGATTAAGATTTCATTAAATTTGCCATGCGGAGGGAATCGCCGTCCGGGCGGGAGGAACCGGGCGATCCGGGACATGCCAAGAAAAAGAACGGGAAAATCTGGAGGAAACAAGTATAAGCTTCCGGCGGGTTGTCCACAATAGCCTCGGAGGTGTTCAACACATGAACGAATCGCGGAAGAAGCGGATCGGCGACTTCCTGGCGGGAAAGGGCTTCTACATAGTCCTGTTCCTGTGCGTCGCCGCCATAGGAATCTCGGGCTATTACCTGCTCAGTACCCTCAGCGACCCTGGCGAGAGCCAGACGGTCTCCGGTCCCGTGCACATCACCGTTACGCCCACCCAGCCGGAGCACAGCGTTGCACCCACGCAGCCGCTCCAGGCGGTCCAGCCCACGCAGCCGGCGGTTGCCGTCCGGCCCCGCGCCAGCGCCGCCCCGACCCCGGAGCCCTCCGCCGCCCCGGAGGAGCCGGAGGCCCCCACGGCGGAGTTCTACGTCTGGCCGCTCCAGGGGGAAGTGCTCCACCCCTACAGCATGGAGGCCCTGGCCTATGACCCAACCATGGGGGACTGGCGTACCCATGACGGCCTGGACCTGGCCGCCCAGGCAGGGGCGCAGGTCATGGCTGCCGGGGATGGAACGGTCCGCTCGGTGGTGGCGGACGATCTGATGGGCACCAGCGTTTCCATCGACCATGGAAACG
>CALXCU010000064.1 GCA_944386885.1 uncultured Oscillospiraceae bacterium
AGGGAGAAGGCCGCGCCGGTGTTCTGCACATAGGTCAGGTCCATGATATGGGGCAGAAAGGGTATGCTCTCCCCCAGGGGGATATAGGTACGCACCAAGTACTTCACGATCTGGTCCACGGCCACCAGGGCGGCGGCCAGCAGGGCATAGGGCATCATGTTCACACTCTCCTTGGAATGGGGAAAAGGCGCGGGAGCTCTCCCCCGCGCCTTCCGGCTCAATTCAGGGTCACTGCGGTGCCCGAGACGCTGACCATCAGCATCCCATTGTCGGCGCCCAGGATCTCGTAGTCCACGTCCACGCCCACCACAGCCTCGGCGCCCAGTGCCTCAGCCCGGCGGCTCATCTCATCCAGGGCCTCTTCCCGGGCCCGCTGGAGTTCCTCCTCATAGCCCTGGCTGCGCCCACCAAAGATATTGCGCAGGCCCGCGCCAATGTCTTTGAACATATTGATGCCGGTAATGACCTCTCCAAAGACGATGCCGTGGTAAGTCCGGATAGTGCGCCCTTCCACGGCGTTGGTCGTCGTCAGAATCATCGGGATCCCTCCTGTTTTAGATATGTAAGTTCATGGAAAAGGCGGGCGGCGGCTGAGCCGCCGCCCGCCGGGGTGCGCAGAGGATCGGGTTAATCCCGGGGCTTCCCCTCGGGGGGGATCTCTCCGGAGCCGCCTGCCTCCCCGCCGCTCCCATCCGGATCAGAGCGAGGCGGAACCACCGGCTCGCTGGTCATGTGGATGTTCCGGGCCGGGGGCTCGATGGAGCGGTCCCGCCCCTCCTCAGGCCGGGCGCCGTAATTGTCGGCGGTGGCCGGGTCCCGGCCCTCCAGAATGGCTATCATCTCCTCGCCGGTAATCGTCTCCTTTTGCAGCAGGTAGGCCACCACTTTGTCCATGTCCTCCCGGTTGCTGCGGATGATCTCCACCGCCTTATCATAGGAGTGGTGGAGAATCTCCATCACGTCCTTGTCGATGTCGGCGGCGGTGTCCTGCGCGCAGTCGATGCCGTAGCCGCCGTCCAGGTACTGGTTGCGGCGGGAGGCCAGCGCCATCATGCCAAACTTGTCGCTCATGCCGTAGAGGGCCACCATATTGCGGGCCAGGTTGGTGGCCTCCTGGATGTCCTGGGCCGCGCCATTGGTCATGGTGTTGAGGACCACCTGCTCAGCGGCCCGGCCGCCCATGAGGGTGGCGATCTCCGCCAGCAGCTCGTCCCGGGTCTGGAGGTTTTTGTCCTCCTCCGGTAGGTGCAGGGTGTAACCCAAGGCCCCCTGGGTGTGAGGAACAATGGTGATCTTCTGTACCGGGGTGGTGTTCTTCTGTTTGAAGGATACCATGGCATGGCCCACCTCGTGGTAGGCCACCAGCTTCTTCTCAAACTCAGAGAGGACGGAGTTCTTCTTCTCCGCGCCGGCGATGACCAGCTCAAAGGCGGCCAGCAGGTCGTTCTGATTCACTGCCCGGCGGCCCATGCGCACCGCCCGGAGGGCGGCCTCGTTGACCAGGTTGGCCAGATCCGCGCCCACCGCGCCGGCGGTGGCCAAGGCGATTTTGTTCAGGTCCACATCCTCGGCCAGGCGGATGTTGCGGGTATGGACCTGGAGGGTGGCCAGGCGCCCGGCCAGGTTGGGCCGGTCCACGGTGATGCGCCGGTCAAAGCGGCCGGGACGCAGCAGGGCCTGGTCCAGCACTTCCGGCCGGTTGGTGGCGGCCAGCAGAATGACGCCCTTGGTGGGGTCAAAGCCGTCCATCTCGGCCAGGAGCTGGTTCAGGGTCTGCTCCCGCTCATCGTTGCCGCCCATGCGGTTGTCGCGGGATTTGCCGATGGTGTCGATCTCGTCGATGAAGACGATACAGGGGGCCATCTTGCTGGCCTCTTTGAAGAGGTCGCGGACACGGGAGGCGCCCACGCCCACAAACATCTCCACAAAGTCGGAACCGCTGATGGAGAAGAAGGGCACGTTGGCCTCGCCGGCCACGGCCTTGGCCAGCAGCGTTTTGCCGGTGCCCGGCGGGCCCACCAGCAGGGCGCCCTTGGGGAGCTTTGCGCCAATCTCGGTGTATTTCTGTGGATTGTGGAGGAAGTCGATGATCTCCACCAGGGACTCCTTGGCCTCATCCTGGCCGGCCACATCCTTGAAGGTGACGCCGGTCTTTTTCTCCACATAGACCTTGGCGTTGGACTTGCCCACGCCGCCCAGGCCGCCCCCCATCTTACCCGCCATGCTGCGGAAGAGAAAGGAGAACACCGCCACCATGAGCACCATGGGCACCACATAGGAGATGAGGATGCTCACCAGGGGATTGAGCTCGGACTCGTAGGGATAGCCGTAGCGCACGCCGTGCTCGTCCATGAGCTGGATAATGTCCGGGTCGCTGATGGGGGCGCAGTAATAGCTCCGGGCCTGGGACAGGCGCTGATCCACCGTCAAGGTGCTCCCCGCGCCCGAGACCAGCTGGCCCCAGGTCTGGCTGGTGTCCAGCTGCCCGCCGTTTTCCGCGGTCACATCCAGCGGGGCGTCCACATCGATCCCAACCGCCGCCGCGTCCTCTTTCAAGTAGATGGTGAATTTATTGTTGGTGGTGGTGACCGAATAGACCTTGTCCTCCCGGACCAGCTGCTTGAATTCGCTGTACCGGATCTCGGTGGAATTGGCCTGGGCCGCCATGCCGGTAAAATAGTTCACCAGAATGGTGATGACCAGCGCCCAGAGGACGATGGAGGCGATGGCCATCAAATTGCGCTTGCTGTTATTTCCGGATTTTCGCGGTCTACCGGGCTTCAAATCCCTGCCCTCTTTGTTGTAAGATAGGTCGAAACGGCGTCTCTTCAGCCGCCATTCCCTATATTTATAACACAAGTACGGGACAAATACAAGAAACACCGCCCTCGAAACCTGTAAACTTTCTGTGAAAGGAACGTTCGGATGGCAAAATACCCTTCTCTTTCCGCGGGAGGAAGGCCGGCCGCCGGCAGCGTGCATTTTTCCCCCAACACCCCCTTTTTCCGGGGCGCGGGATGTGCTATACTGGTCTATGAATTGAAATTTTACAAGGAGAGGCATCCATGAAGGATTACAAGACCGGCAAACGCCGGGAGGACGCCCCCGAGGCGGAGGCCGACGGCCTCATCGAGGGGCGCAATGCGGTCATCGAAGCGCTGCGCGTGGGGACCGCCATCGACAAGATCTATATTGCAAAAGGCGAGACCGACGCCGCCCTGGGGCATATCGCCTCCACCGCCCGGAGCAGAGGCGTCGTCGTAGTGGAAGCCGACCGGCGCAAGCTGGACGGCATGAGCCGCACCCACGCCCATCAGGGGGTGATCGCCCTGGCCGCCGTGCGGGAGTACGCCAGCGTGGAGGATATCCTGAACGCCGCCCGTGAGAAAGGGGAGCCCCCCCTCATCGTGGTCTGTGACGAGCTCTCCGACCCCCACAACCTGGGGGCGGTCATCCGCACCGCCGAGTGCGCCGGGGCCCACGGGGTCATTATCCCCAAGCGCCGCTCCGCCGGCCTGACCGCCGTGGTGGCCAAGACCTCCGCCGGGGCAGTGAGCCATGTGCCCGTGGCCCGGGTGCCCAACCTGCCCTCCCTGCTCAAGGACCTGAAGAAAGAGGGCGTCTGGGTCTTTGGCACCGCCGCCGACGGCGAGCGGCTGCTCTACGACGCCGATCTGAAAGGTCCTGCCGCCATCGTCATCGGCAGCGAGGGGGACGGCATGGGCCGCCTAGTGGCCGAGACGTGCGACTTCAAGGTCCGCATCCCCATGAAGGGGAAGCTCAACTCCCTCAACGCCAGCGCCGCCGCCGCTATTCTGCTCTATGAGGCCGTGCGCCAGCGCATGGGGTAAACCGGGCGCGGAAGAAATCTTCCCGCCCTTCAGGAGAATGCTATGTCCAAGGACGACGAGAAACTGAATCAGGACGGCCCGGATTTCACCCTGGAGGAGATCCTGGCTGAGTACTCGGTACAGGAGGAGCGGGAGCCGGAGGGGCGCATTCCCATTCCCATGGAGCCGGAGCCCGCCCCTACCAGCAAGGTCCTCCCCTTCCCCGGCGGAGACACCGAGGAACCGGTGGAGGCGGAGTCCGCCCGGGAGGTTCCGCCGCCCCGTCCGGTCCGCCGGGGCGGCGGGCGGCGGCTGCTCCACACGCCTCCGCCGGAGCCCGAGGAGATGGAGGAGACGCCAGAGGAGCCGGAGCGCCCGGAAGAGGGGACCCCTGAGGGGGAGGTGGAGCCCGTCCCCCGGCGGGGCCTGTTCCACCGGCTCTTTGGCTCCCGGCAGCCGGAGGAGGATACCGTTGAAGAAGCTCCCCCGCCGGAGGAAGATGTGCCTCCGCCCCCCAAACCGCCCCGCAACCGGGATGGGGGCAAGCGTCTCCCGCCGCCTCCCGCGCCCCCCCGGAGCAAAGTGGTCTCTTTTCCCGGTGAGGAGGAGAGCGGCAACCCTCTGAAGGCCGGGCTGCGCCGCCTTCAACGGAAGGCCGACCAGTATGCCGAGCACATGTTTGAGGAGGAGGGACAGGAGGATTCACCCGAGGTCCGCAAGGCCGAGCGGTATATTCCCGGCGTGGACGAGGAGGAGCCCGAAGAGGAGCGCCCTCTCCGGCGCAAACGCCGCCAGCCGCTCCCCGCACCTGATCTGCCGCCCCAGGAGCTCTTTCGCCGGTACAGCCGGGGATTGGGGCTCTTAAAGCTGCGCACGGTGCTGGCCTTTCTGCTGGCCGGGCTACAGCTCTATCTCTCCCTGGGGCCCCTCTTCGGCGCTCCCCTGCCCGGGGTGCTCGCCCAGGAGCGGTGCCTGCTCCTCTCTTGCCAGGCGGGGCTGCTGGCCCTGGCCATGCTCCTGGGGCTGGATACGGTGCTCTGGGGCCTGTTCCGGCTGTGCACCCTCCGGCTGGGGATGGACAGCCTGGTGGTGCTCTCCTGTGCCGCCGCCATCGCCGACGCGCTGACCCTCCTGCGCCTGGAAGGGGTGAGCGGGGAGCGGGAAAATTTCTGCGCCATTGCCGCGCTGGCCCTGGCCTTTACCATGATGGGCAATTACATGAAGCGCAACGGCCTGCGGGTGGCCTGCCGCACGGCCGCCTCGGTGGGGGAGCCCTATCTGATCACCCTGGACGAGGGCAAGTGGAACGGCCAGGACGCCTATGCCAAGTGGTCCGGAGAACCGGTCGGGTTTGGCCGCCAGCTTCAGGCCAGCGACGGGGCCGAGCGGGTCTTTCATGTGATGGCCCCTCTGATTTTGGTAGCCTGTTTCCTGTTCTCGGTGCTTGCCTCCCTGGGCCGGCAGCGGCCGGAGGACCTGCTCTGGTGCCTCTCGGCCACTCTGAGCGCCGCGTCCTCCCTGTCGGCCACCCTGTGCTATGCCATCCCCTGGCGCGCCCTGTCCCTGCGCCTGGCCAAGAGCGGCGCCGCCCTGGCCGGGTGGGACGGGGCCGTTGGCACCAGCGGGCGCAGCAGCATCCTGCTCACCGACCACGATCTCTTTCCCCCCGGCACCGTGTCCCTCAACGGCATCAAGATTTTTGGCGATTTCCCGGTGGAGAAGGTCGTGGGGGTGACAGCCACCCTCATCCGGGACACGGGCTGCGGCCTGGACAAGCTCTTCCACGACCTGCTCCGCAGCCAGGGGGCCACCTACCGCCGCACGCGGGATTTCTGCTGCTACGAGGGTGGCGGCGTGTCCGCCCTCATCCGCAACGAGGTCGTACTGGTGGGCTCGGCGTCCTTCATGCACCTGATGGACGTCCCCCTGCCCCAGGGGCTGAATGTGAAAAACGCGGTGTTCTGCGCCATCGACGGGGAGCTGGCCGGACTCTTCGCCCTGAAATACACCCTTCACGGCACGGTGGAGCCCGCTCTCTACGCCCTCATTCAGAACCACATCGCCCCGGTGCTGGCCACCCGGGATTTCAATATCATCCCCGCCATGCTCCAGCAGCGCTTCAAGCTCCCCGCCGACCGGATGGAGTTCCCGGCGGTGGAGCGGCGGGTGGAGCTCTCCTCCCGGGAGCAGAGCCACAGCGACGTGCTCACCGCCGTCCTCTGCCGGGAGGGCATCGGCCCCTTTACTGAGGCCGCCGTGGGGGCCAAGCGCCTGCGCACCGCCGTACGCGCCTCGGTTTGGCTGACCTGCCTGGGCTCCTGCGCGGGGGCGGTGCTGGCCTTCTACTTGGCCTTTATGGCCGCCTATTCCTCGCTGACCACTCTGAACCTGCTCTTCTTTTTGGTGATGTGGCTGGTGCCCACCGTCCTCATTTCCAATTGGGTCAACCGCTATTGAGCGGTTCCAAAGGAGGTCTTTTCTGTGAAAAAATATGCCATGCTCCTGATGGGAGCTCACTATGATCCCGACCGGGACCGGGCCTGCTTCCCCTCTTCCGATACCGAGACCCATATTTTGACCGTCCGCACCCCAGAGGAGGCCGTAGCCAAGGCTGCGGAGCTGGCCAACGCCGGCTTTGGGGCCATCGAGGTCTGCGGGGCCTTTGGGGAAGAGCTGGCCCGCCGGATGTACGAAGCTGCCGGCGGCCGCGTCCCAGTGGGCTATGTGGTCTGTCCCCCCGACCAGCAGGAGGCAAATAACCGCTTTTGGGGTTCGCAGGCCCCCGGAGGAGCGCCAAATTTAACGGAATTTTAAGCTTGTGCGAAGCCTGTTTTAACTCCCCTCTGGTATGCTATCCTCAACGACAGAGGAACTGCGGCGGCCGGGCGCCGGCCCCGCTCCATCCAAAAGGAGGATGTTTTATGGAACGCAAATTGTACCGTACGGAAGGCAAGGACGCCATGCTCTTTGGTGTGTGCGGCGGCCTGGCGGAATACTTCCGCATTGACCCCACCCTTGTCCGGGTGATCCTGGTGGCCCTGGTCTGGTTCAAGGGGGTCTCTCTCTGGCTCTACCTGCTGGCGGCCATCCTGCTGCCCAAGAAGAGCACCGTCTATCCCGGCTGCTGAGCGAAAACACCAGTACGCCTCTCTCCCAAATGGGAGAGAGGCGTACTTTTTATAGCAGCGCAGAGGAGATTTACGCCGGCTCCTCGGCAAAATTGCCGGTATAGAGCTGGTAGTACTTCCCCTTCTGGGCGATGAGCTCGTCGTGGGTGCCCCGCTCGATGATGCGGCCCTGCTCCAGGACCATGATGCAGTCGGCGTTGCGCACCGTGGAGAGCCGGTGGGCAATCACAAAGGTGGTGCGGCCATACATGAGGGCGTCCATGCCATCCTGGACCAATTTCTCCGTGCGGGTATCGATGGAAGAGGTGGCCTCGTCCAGGATGAGCACCGGCGGGTCGGCCACGGCAGCCCGGGCGATGGCCAGCAGCTGCCGCTGGCCCTGGGAGAGGTTGGCCCCGTCCCCGGTGAGCATGGTATTGTACCCGTCGGGCAGGCGGCGAATAAAACCGTCGGCGTTGGCCAGCTTGGCCGCGGCAATGCACTCCTCGTCGGCGGCGTCCTGATTGCCATAGCGGATGTTCTCCATTACGGTTCCGGTAAAGAGGTGGGTGTCCTGGAGAACCATGCCCATGGAGCGGCGCAGGTCGTCTTTCTTGATCTTGTTGATGTTAATGCCGTCGTAGCGGATCTTGCCGTCGGCAATGTCATAGAAGCGGTTGATGAGGTTGGTGATGGTGGTCTTGCCCGCGCCGGTCGCCCCGACAAAGGCGATTTTCTGACCAGGCTTGGCCCAGAGGCTCACGTCGTGGAGGACCAGCTTCCCGGGCACATAGCCAAAGTCCACGTTGTAGAGCCGTACGTCGCCGGTGAGGCGGGTGTAGGTCACGGTCCCATCGGCCTTGTGCGGGTGCTTCCAGGCCCAGACATTGGTGCGCTCGGGGGCCTCGGAGAGATTCCCCTCCGCGTCCTCCTTGGCGTTGACCAGTTCCACATACCCCTCGTCCTTCTCCGGCTCCTGATCCATCAGGTCAAACACCCGCTGGGCGCCGGCGGCGGCGGTGACCACGAAGTTGACCTGCTGGCTGACCTGTGTGATGGGGTTGGTGAAGCTCCGGTTCAGGCCCACAAATGTGACTACCGTGCCCACCGTCACTCCGGCCAGGCCGTTGATGCCCAGGATGGCTCCCACGATCGCCACCATAGCATAGCTGAGCCAGCCGATGTTGGCGTTGATGGGCATGAGCAGATTGGCATACCGGTTGGCTTTATTGGAGCTCTCCCGCAGGGCGTCGTTCACCTGACGGAAATCGGCCTTGGCCTCCTCCTCGTGGCAGAAGACTTTGACCACCTTTTGCCCGTCCAGCATCTCCTCGATGAAGCCGTCCACGGCGCCCAGATCCCGCTGCTGCCGGACGTAGTACTTGCCCGACAGGCGGGAGAAATTGGAGGTTACCAGGAGCATAATCACGGCGGTGACGAGGGAGATCACCGTGAGGGCTGGGCTGAGCACCAGCATGGTCACCAGGGTTGCCACCATGGTGATGGAGGAGTTGATGACCTGGGGGATGCTCTGGCTGATGAGCTGGCGCAGGGTGTCCACGTCGTTGGTGTACACGCTCATGATGTCGCCGTGGGAGTGGGTGTCAAAGTACTGGATGGGCAGGGACTCCATCTTGTGGAACAAGTCGTCCCGCAGGTTGCGCAGGGTGCCCTGGCTGACGGTGACCATCAGGCGGTTATACAGGTAGGAGGCCAGGATGCCCACCGCCATGACACAGGCCAGCTGGGCCAGCCGGACGGCCAGGCCGCTGAAATCGGTGGAGCCGCTGGCGATCATGGGCTCAATGAAGTCATCCACCAGGGTCTGGGGAAAAGTGGCTCCCAGCACCGTGGCCACGGCGGAGATGAGGATGCATACCACCACCAGGGCAAAGAGTCCCCCGTAGTTCTGGAGCATGTATCGGATGGTGCGGCCCAGTACCTTGACTGGGTCGCGCTGTTTGGAATTTGTCGCACGCATCGTTTGGTCCCTCCTTATCATGCGGGCTGGTCGAAGTCGCCGCCGCCCTTGACCTGCGACTCATAAATCTCCTGGTAGATGGCGTTGGTCTTCAAGAGATTTTCATGGGTGTCAAAGCCGTTGATCCGGCCGTTTTCCAACACCAGGATCCGGTCGGCCCCCTCCACGCTGGAGATGCGCTGGGCGATGATGATCTTGGTGGTGCCGGGTATCTTTTGGGCGAAGGCAGCGCGGATCTTGGCGTCGGTAGCGGTGTCCACGGCGGAGGTAGAGTCGTCCAGGATGAGCACCTTCGGCTTTTTGAGCAGGGCCCGGGCGATACACAGGCGCTGCTTCTGGCCGCCGGAGACGTTGTTGCCGCCCCGCTCAATGCAGGTGTCGTACCCGTCCGGGAAGCGGTCGATGAACTCGTCGGCACAGGCCGCCTGGCAGGCCTCCACGCACTCTTCCCGTGTGGCGTTGGGGTTGCCCCAGCGCAGGTTCTCCAGGATAGTGCCTGAGAAGAGGGTATTTTTCTGCAAAACCACCGAGACCTGATTGCGCAGGGCCTCCATGTCGTACTGCCGTACGTCCACGCCGCCCACTTCCACACTGCCCTGGTCCACGTCGTAGAGGCGGCAGATCAGGTTGACCAGGCTGCTCTTGCCCGAGCCGGTACCGCCGATGACGCCGATGGTCTCGCCCGATTTGATATGCAGGTCGATGCCGCTCAGGGCGTTTTTGCCGCTGCCGTGCTTGTAGGAGAAGTTCACGTGGTTGAAGTCGATGGAGCCGTCCTTGACCACCATGACCGGGTTCTCCGGGTCGTGGAGGTCGGGGGTCTCAGTGAGGACCTCGCTGATCCGGCGGATACTGGCCATGGACATGCTGATCATGACCACCACCATGGAGAGCATCATCAGGCTCATGAGCAGAGACATGATGTAGCTGAACAGGCTGGTCAGGTCGCCCGTAGTCAGGCTCCCGCCCACGATCTGCTGGGCGCCCAGCCAGGACACCGTGATGATGCAGAAGTAGACGGCCAGCATCATGGCCGGGTTGTTGAAGGCCAGCAGGCCCTCGGCCTTGACAAAGAGGCGGTAGAGGTTGGCGGAGGCCCTGGAGAACTTCTGATCCTCATAGTCCTCCCGGACAAACGCCTTCACCACCCGGATGGCGGAGATATTCTCCTGGACGCTGGCGTTCAGATCGTCATACTTCCGGAAGACCTCGTTGAAGATCTTCAGGGTCACGGCCATAATGCTCCCCAGCACCACCACCAGGAAAACCACCGCGATGAGGAACATACCGCTCATGGACGGGCTGATGGACAGACACATAAGGAAGCTGAAGATCAGGTTCATGGGGGCCCGCACCGCCACGCGGATGACCATCATAAAGGCGTTTTGTACGTTCGTGATATCCGTGGTCATCCGGGTCACCAGGCCGGGCACGCTGAACTTATCGATATTGGAAAACGAGAAGGTCTGGATATTGTTATAAATAGCCTCCCGCAGGTTGGCCGCCAGGCCGGTGGAGGCGCTGGCCGCGTATTTGCCGGCCAGCGCGCCGAAAAGCAGGCTGAAGCAGGCCATGACCACCATTATTGCGCCGTAACGGTATACGATGGGCATATTCTGGGCCTGGAGCCCGTCGTCAATGATTCTGGCCGTGATGAAGGGCAGCAGGATCTCCATGAGCACCTCCAGGGCGGTCAAGGCGATGCAGGCAAAGCTGTCCTTCCGGTAGCGTCCCAGTTGATGTAACACTTGTTTCACGGTTGGGTTCCCTCCTTGCCCCCATTTGGGGCGTTCTTGTTCAAATTTCGCAGCACTTTCTGCTGCAGCTGTTCCAGGGCCAGCAGTTCCTCCGGGGACAGCCCCCGGTAGCAACGCTCTTCCGCCCGGCGGAATGCCTCCCGCAGGCCGGGTCCGGCCCGCCAGCTCTTCTCTGTGGCAAAAAGCCGCTTGCGCCGGTCGTCCTCAGCGCAGGGCTCACAGCGCACATATCCCATCTGCCGCAGGCGCTTGACCACGGCGGACAGGGTTCCCTTGGAGTAGCCGATGACGCCCTGCAGCTCCGTGAGCGAGGTTCCCAGCTCCCCCCGGTCCAGGATGTACAGGAGCACCTGGGCCTGCGGTGCGGTAAGCTCCTCCTCTGACAGGGCCTCGTTGGCCCGCAGTTCCAGCTGAATGCCAATCTGCCGTGCGGCCAGGGACATGCCCCAGTAATTTGGCTCCCCCATGCGGCCGCCTCCTTTCCGACGGTTTGAACCAATTTGGTTTGGAGCAAATTGGTTATAGCACAAACCATCTTGCATGTGAAATTCAAATCGGTTATACTCTATAAAAAGATTTTATTGTTTCCGCATATAACACAAAATTTGCGCTGCCAGGAGGAGGGCTTTTGTTTGAATACCACACAGCTGGAGTGTTTCATGGCCGTGGCCGACATTTTGAATTTTTCCCGGGCGGCAGAGCGCCTCAATATCACGCAGCCCGCCGTCAGCCACCAGATTGCCACGCTGGAGGATGAACTGGGCGTGAAGCTTTTCCACCGCACCAGTAAGACCGTCCGCCTGACCCATGAGGGATACCTCTTTACACAATACGCCCGAGAGATCCTCCATTTGGCTGGGCAGTCCCAGGCCCGGCTGAAAAAATCCCGGGACGCCCAGATCCTGCGCCTGGGCATCGGCTGCCACAACGGGCTAGAACTGCGCCTGCTCAAGCCCGTTCTGGAGCAGCTCTGCCAGGAATCTCCCACCCTGGTGCCCATCCCGCGTCTGATCCCCTTTAGCGCCATGGAAAACCTTCTGGAAGTAGGGGACATTCAGGTCATGCTCTCCTTCCGTGAGAACCAGCTCAAGCAGACGGTCTATCAGGAACTAGCTCTCGTTCCCATCGCCTGTGTCTGCCGTCAGGACCACCCCCTGGCCCGGCACCGTGCGCTCACCGTGGAGCAGCTCCAGCGCGGGGGACGGATGGCTGTCTGCCGGCCCCCGGCCTGCCCGCCCGCCCTCTTCGCGCTTCAAAATCAGATTGCCCCCAACTGTGACCCAAGCCAGCTCTTTTTCTGCGACAACTTGGAAGTGGTCCATACGCTGGTGGAGGCGGGGCTGGTCTTCGCCATTTTGCCCGACTTCTCCAGCGCCCGGGCGCCTGGGCTGCGCTATATTCCGGTGGCCGGATTTGCTCCCCAATCGTTCGGCGTGGCCTGTCCCGCCGGGCGGCGCTCCTCCCTGCTCCGGCGCTTCATCGCTCTGCTGGGGGAATCCCTCCAGATCCCGGCGGAGGATTGACCTCCATCCGCAGGCCCGCCCTCTCTCAGTCCGTAGACTGCTGTAACGTTGAAAAAAGCCGGAGCAAGCGACATATCGCTTGCTCCGGCTTGGCACGCCAGAAGGGGATCGAACCCCCAGCCTCACCCTTAGGAGGGGTGCGCTCTATCCAATTGAGCTACTGGCGCATGGGCCATTTCCGGCCTTCGTTCGATAACAGCAGGAAATGGCATATGGTATTTTACCGCAAAGCCGCTTCAGTGTCAACGCTATTG
>CALXCU010000065.1 GCA_944386885.1 uncultured Oscillospiraceae bacterium
GATGTTTTTCACCCCTCGTACCCCCGGAAATTACCCAGGATTCGGAACTGGGCGGCCAGCTGTGAGAGCTCGTGGAGAACGCCGTCCATCTCAGGAGCGGCCAGATCTCCGGTGAAGTCCAGGAAGAAGAGGTACTCCCATCCCCGGCCGGGAATGGGGCGGGATTCGATCTTCAGCCGGTTCAGCCCCTGAACGGCAAAGACCGTGAGGATCTCGTGGAGGGAGCCGCTCTGGTGGGGCAGGCGGAAGACGGCGCTGATCTTGTTCCGGCCGGGGCGCAGTTCCATGTTCGGGGAGACCACCACGAAGCGGGTGTGGTTCTCCCGGTTGGAGTTGATCCCCTTGGCCAGGATGTTTAATCCATAGATCTCTGCCGCCCGGCGGGAGCCGATGGCGGCGGCAGTACGATCCCCGCTCTGGGCCACCTGCTTGGCCGAGCCGGCGGTGTCCAGGGCGGGCACCCGCTTCCAGCTCCGGTGGGCGTCCAGGAAGGACTCGCACTGCATCAGCCCCTGCTCGTGGGAATAGACGGTCCGAATGTCCCCCTCCTTCACGCCGGGGAGGGCCATGAGGCAGTGCTCCACCTTCACCTGCCACTCTCCCACGATATAGTAGTTGTACTGGGCCATCAGATCGTAGACTTGCCGGATCGAGCCGGTCGAGCTGTTCTCCACCGGGACTACGGCGTAGTCGGCCTCTCCCCGTTCAATGGCGGCGAAGACATCGGGGAACCAGGCCATCCCGCGGCTCTTCACCTGGGGACCAAAAAAGCCCACGGCGGCCTCCTCGCTGTAGCAGCCGGGCTCCCCCTGGTACACCACCCGCGGGCTGTCCACCGGCTGCCGCGCCCTGGCCATGGCGGCGGCACAGGCGGCGTAGCCCGGATCTTCCGCCCCCTCCCGCACCAGGGCGCGCTGCTGCCGGCGGGAGATGGCCATGATGGTCTCGTAGAGCTCGGCCAGGTCGGCCCGGCGGGCCGGGTCCTCCGTGAGGGCGGTCTTGGCCGCAATGACCCGCCGCTCCCGGTCCGCGTCCAGCACAGGTACGCCGCGGGCCTGCTTCCAGGCGCCCACCTGTCCGGTGACCTCCATGCGCTGCAAAAACAACTCCACCAGCTGCCGGTCGATGGCGTCGATCTGCTCTCGGTATATTTCCAGTTGGGTCATATTTTTGATCCTTCCCTTCTCACCCGAACTGCTCTGGGTATTAGATCTCCAGCACCTCACAGGCGGCCAGAGCGGCGGCGGCCTCCACCACCGGCACCGCCCGCAGCACCACGCAGGGGTCGTGGCGGCCCTCCACCACAAGCTCAGCCTCCTCCATACGGGAGAGGCTCACGGTGTGCTGGGGCCTGGAGATCGAGGGCGTGGGCCGGAAGACCACCTCAAACTCCACCGGCATCCCGTTGGTGATGCCCCCGTTAATCCCGCCGGTGTGGTTGGTCTCGGTGCAGATTTGCCCGTCCTTCAGGCAGAATGGGTCGTTGGCCTCGCTCCCGCGCATGGCGGCAAAGCCGAAGCCTGCGCCAAAGGCGATTCCCTTCACGGCGGGGACGGCAAAGAGATACTGTGCGAAGACGCCCTCCACATTGCCGCCGAAATCAGGCTCTCCCAGTCCGGCGGGGAGCCCCTCCACCCGGCAGCGGACACACCCCCCCACCGAGTCCCCCTCGGCCTTAGCCGCCAAGATGGCCTCTTGGACCTGCTCCTGAGTGGGGTTGGGGATGCCGGCAAGGTTGGACACCTGGGCCGAGACGGACACTCCCCGCTCCTTCAGGACCAGCTTGGCCACCGCCCCGGCAAAAACCAGGGGCGCGGTGAGCCGCCCAGAGAAATGCCCCCCGCCCCGGTAATCATTGTACCCTCCATACCGCACCTGCCCGGTGTAGTCGGCGTGGCCCGGCCGGGGCAGGTCCCGGAGCTTGCTGTAGTCCCGGCTGCGGGTGTCGGTATTGGGAATGACGGCGCACAGGGGGGTGCCGGTGGTCCGGCCCTCAAAGACGCCCGAGAGCACCTGGGGTTCGTCGGCCTCCCGCCGGGCAGTGGAGGTGGCGTTCTGCCCGGGGGCCCGGCGTTGGAGCTCGGCGCGGATAAAGTCCCAGTCCAGCGCCACGCCGGAGGGCACCCCCTCCAGCACCACGCCGATGGCACTGCCATGGGACTCGCCAAAGATGGTATATCTCATGCCTCCTCCTCCCGGACGATGGAGCCCCCCAGGGCCACATAGTCCTCCCAAAAGTTTGGATAGGATTTTTTCACGCACTCGGCACCGGTGATGGTCACTGGCCGGGCGCAGCGGGTGGCGGCAACGGCGGCCATCATGGCGATGCGGTGGTCGTTGTGGGCGCTCACCGTCACACCTCCCGCCAGGCCGTCTCGGCCGCAGATCGCGAGAAAATCGCTCCCCTCCTCCACCTGGGCCCCCAGGGCGTTGAGCACCTGGGCCACCGCGGAGAGGCGGTCACTCTCTTTCAAGCGCAGCCGTCCGGCGTTCACCAGATGGGTCACCCCGCCCGGACGCAGGGCGGCCTGGGCGGCCAGGGGCGGCAGCAGGTCGGGGCACTGGCTCATGTCCAGGGATACCTCCTCCACCTCCCGCAGGCGGTGGTAGTAGGGCACGATGCGCATGTCCCCCTGGACGGAGGCCGGGTTGAGTCCCTCCACCTCTACCTCATTGCCTGCACCGGTGGCGGCATACCAGAAGGCCGCCTGGGAGTAGTCCGCCTCGATGGCCAGGTCCCGGTGGCGGTAGACCTGGTTCCCCGGCACCCGGAGGGCGGCCTGACCCGCCCAGTGTGCCTCCACCCCGAACTGCTCCAGGGCGTCCAGGGTCATGTCCACATAGCCCCGGCTCTCCAGGGGAGTGGTGAGCACAATCTCTGAGTCTCCCTCCAACAGGGGCAGGGCGTAGAGAAGCCCGGTGACGAACTGGCTGGACACATCCCCAGGCAGGGCATAGGTTCCCGGCCGGAGGACTCCCTCCACAGTGAGGGCCCCATCTCTCTGCTCACAGGCAATGCCTTTCTCCCGGAAAAGGGCGAAATAGGGCTCCTGGGGCCGCTCCATGAGCCGTCCGCGGCCGGTAAAGGCCCCCTTTCCCCGCAGCGCCAGGGCCACCGGGATGAGGAAGCGCAGGGTGGAACCCGACTCGCCGCAGTCCATCACCTCCGGCGGCGGGACCTCGAAGCCGTCCACCAGATCGCAGCCCCGGATGACCCTTCCGTCGCTGGAGGCGTCGGCCCCCAGGGTGCGCATGCACCGGAGGGTGGCCTGGATGTCCTCCGAGAGGGCCAGGTTGGACAGGCGGCACACCCCGTCCGAGAGGGCGGCGGCGATGATAAGCCGGTGGGCCTGAGACTTACTGGGAGGTGGGGTGATGATCCCGCGCAGGCGGGCAGGGGTGATGGTCACTCTCATCGCAGTTCCTCCAAAAGCACCTGTTTGTCCATGGGATGGCGCACCGCCCGGCCCAGCTCTTCCAGGAGAATGACCGAGATCGTGCTGCCGCTCCCCTTTTTATCCAGGCCGATGGCGGCCCCATACTGCTCCGGGGAGCAGAGGATGCGGGTGGGCAGCCCCAGGGCGGAGAGGACCTTCTCCAACCGCTCCGCCGTCCCGGCGGGGGTGATCCCCAGCCGCTCTCCCAGGTGGGCGGCGGCGCACATGCCCGCCGCCACCGCGTCTCCGTGGCTCCACTGGGTATAGTGCCCCGCCAGCTCGTAGGCGTGGCCCAGGGTGTGGCCGAAGTTGAGGAGCATCCGCTCTCCGGTGTCCCGCTCGTCCAGCTCCACCACCATACGCTTGATGTTGCAACAGATATACAGGATATACTCAATGCCCTCCATCAGGGCCTCCCGGCTTGGCCGCTCCTCCAGATAAGCGAAAAATTCCCCATCTTTGATGCAGCCGTACTTGACCACCTCGGCCATGCCCTCCATAAAGGTGGACAGGGGCAGAGTGTCCAGGGTGTTCGGGTCCATGAGCACCAGCCTTGGCTGCCAGAAGCAGCCGGCCAGGTTCTTGCCCGCCTTCAGGTCAATGGCCACTTTCCCCCCCACAGAGGAGTCCACCTGGGCCAGGAGGGTGGTGGGGAGCTGGACAAAGTCCACCCCCCGCAGCACAGTGGCGGCGGCAAAACCGGCCAGGTCGCCCACCACGCCTCCGCCCAGGGCAGCCACTGCGTCGGTCCGGGTGAGGCCGAAGGCCATCATCCGCTCCCAGAGCTCGTTGAGCTGCTCCACGCACTTGGCGCCCTCCCCGGCGGGGACGGCGTAGGAGGCCGTCTGGAAACCCGCCGCCTCCAGCTGCGCCGTCACCCGTTCCAGGTAGAGGGGCGCCACATTGGTGTCGGTCACCACAAAGAGCTTCTTCGCCTGCGGGAGGGCGTGCCGGCACAGCTCTCCCGCCCGGGAGAGCAGCCCCTTCTCAATCAGGATGTCGTAGGACCGCCCGGGCAGGTCCACTGTCAAGGTCTCCATGCTTGTTCCTCATTTCTATGGCTCAGATGGCCTGCTCCGACCGCCAGGCCCGCAGGCTGTTCACTTTCTTCATGAGATTGTCGAAGCGCTCCGGCGTCAGGGACTGCTGCCCGTCGCACTTGGCGTGGGGGGGATCATTGTGGACCTCGATGATCAGGCCGTCGGCTCCGATGGCCGTGGCGGCCAGGGCCAGAGGCTCCACCATCCAGTACATCCCCGCCGCGTGGGAGGGGTCCACGATGATGGGCAGGTGGCTCATCTGCCGGATGGCCGGGATGGCCGAGAGGTCCAGGGTGTTGCGGGTGTACGTCTCAAAAGTGCGCACCCCCCGCTCGCAGAGGATCACATTCTCGTTGCCGGCGGCCATGATATACTCGGCGGACATAATCCACTCCTCATAGGTGTTGGCCAGACCCCGCTTGAGCAGGATGGGCTTGCTCATCTTGCCCACTTCCTTGAGCAGGTCAAAGTTCTGCATATTTCGGGCGCCGATCTGCACCAGGTCCACCTTCTCCTCAAAGAGCCCGGCATAGCGGGGGGCCATGATCTCGGAGACGATGGGCAGGCCGGTCGCCCTCTTGGCCTCCACCAGCAGATCCAGGCCGCTCTCCCCCATGCCCTGGAAGGAGTAGGGGGAGGTACGGGGCTTGAAGGCGCCCCCCCGGAGCATCTGAGCCCCGGAGGCCTTCACATCCCGGGCGATGGCAGTCACCTGTTCGGCGCTCTCCACCGAGCAGGGACCGGCAATGACGGCAAAATGGCCGCCGCCCACCTTCACGCCCTGCACATCTACCACGGTGTCCTCCGGATGGAACTTGCGGTTGGCCTTCTTATAGGGCTCCTGCACCCGCATGACCCGCTCCACATGGGGATCGATGGAGATCTTATCCATGTCCACCGCGGTAGTGTCCCCCACCA
>CALXCU010000066.1 GCA_944386885.1 uncultured Oscillospiraceae bacterium
GGTCGTTGTCGATGGTCTTGGGCACGCCCATGATGCGGCACTCATAGCCCACCTTCTGCATATACTTGGAGATCTTGTTGCAGGTGTCCATGGAGTCGTTGCCGCCGTTGTAGAAGAAATAGCGCACATCGTACTTCTTGAAGATTTCCAGGATGCGCTTGTAATCGGTGTCGTCCACGTCGGGGTCGGCCAGCTTGTAGCGGCAGGAGCCCAGCGCGGAGGAGGGGGTATATTTCAACAACTCCAGTTCGGCGGCGTCCTCCTGGCCCATGTCATAGAGCTTGTCATCCAGCACACCCTTGATGCCGTTGGCGGCGCCCAGCACGCGGGTAACGCTCTCATTGTCCAGAGCGGTGCGGATAACGCCGTACGCGCTGGCGTTAATGACCGCGGTAGGACCGCCGGACTGGCCGATAATGCATGCGCCTTTGAGTTGATTCATGGTTTAAACCTCCACTTAAACTGTTTAGCCGGTTCATTTGTGCAGCTTTTTTTGAATTCGGCTCTCAAATTTAGATACTTGAGTCACTTATCTAAATTTTCCATTATTATATCATGCCCTCTTGTATTTATCAATTCCAAATGGTAAAATCTATACGTAATTTAAAGAAGGAGTTGATCCTTATGCCTCTCGTTACCACTACCGAAATGTTCAAGAAGGCTTATGACGGCGGATACGCCATCGGCGCGTTCAACGTCAACAACATGGAGATCGTCCAGGGCATCACCGAGGCCGCCCGGGAAGTCAACGCCCCCCTGATTCTCCAGGTTTCCAAGGGCGCCCGCGCCTATGCCAACCACACCTACCTGGTCAAGCTGGTGGAGGCCGCTGTGATCGAGTGCCCCAATATCCCCATCGCCCTGCACCTGGACCACGGCCCCGACTTCGAGACCTGCAAGTCCTGCATCGACGGCGGCTTCACCTCCGTCATGATCGATGCCTCCAGCAAGCCCTTCGCTGAGAACATCGAGATCACCAAGAAGGTCGTGGAGTATGCCCACGACCACGGCGTGGTGGTGGAGGCTGAGCTGGGCGCCCTGGCCGGCATCGAGGACGACGTGAAGGTCTCCGCCGAGGAGTCCCATTACACCAAGCCCGAAGAGGTGGAGGAGTTTGTCTCCAAGACCGGCTGTGACTCCCTGGCCATCGCCATCGGCACCAGCCACGGCGCTTACAAGTTCACCGCCGCCCAGTGCACCCGCAATGAGAAGGGTGAGCTGGTTCCCCCTCCGCTGCGCTTCGACATCCTGGAGGAGGTCTCCAAGCGCCTGCCCGGGTTCCCCATCGTGCTCCACGGCTCCTCCAGCGTGCCCCAGGAGTATGTGAAGATGATCAACGCCAACGGCGGCAAGATGCCCGACGCCGTAGGCATCCCCGAGGAGCAGCTGCGCCAAGCCGCCCGCATGGCTGTGTGCAAGATCAACATCGACTCTGACCTGCGCCTGGCCATGACCGGCACCATCCGCCAGTTCTTCAATGAGCATCCCGACAAGTTCGACCCCCGCGAGTATCTGAAGCCCGCCCGCGCCAACATCAAGGAGCTGGTGAAGCACAAGCTCATCAACGTCCTGGGCTGCGACGGCAAGGCCTAATATGCCAGAGCGCTCCGAGAGCAGAAGATGAAAGAAACGCCCCCGCCGTACGGCGGGGGCGTTTCCTGATTCCTGTTATTTGAGGGCTTCAGCGGTTGACGGTCAGGTCGTCGCCAAACCAGGTCACACAGTACTCGGCCACAGTGCCGTCGTCCAGCATGGACTGGAGGGCCTCGTTGATGTCCTCCAGCTTGGCGGCGGAGGCGTCGTCCTTGCGTACGAAGTAGGCGGTCTGGCTCTGGGTCAGGCGCTCGTCCAGGATGCTGATGTCAGCGCCGGTGGTATTGTAGGTGTGGATGGCGATGATGTCGTTGGCGCAGGCGTCGATGCGGCCCAGGGAAAGGTCCTGCATGACCTCGGTGAAGGTCTCGTAGGGCTGGACGGTGCAGCCCAGCTCCTCCGCGCGGGACTCCAGCTCGTCCAGGGCGGCGGAGCCGGCGGCCACGCCCACGGTTTTGCCGCTCAGGTCGGCCAGGGCAGTGATGCCCGAGTCGGCCAGCACGCCCACGGCGATGGGGTCGCCGGCGTAGGGGATGGAGGCGTTGTATTTTTCCAGGCGCTCGTCGTTGACGCCGAAGAAGCAGGCGGCCACGTCGGCCCGGCCGGAGTCCAGCATGCCCCAGATGGCGTCAAAGGTGGTGGACTCGATGGTCACGTCGTACCTGTCGCTCAGGCGGCTGCTCAGCTCGTTCCACATGTCGGCCTCAAAGCCCTTGAGCTCGCCGGTCTCCTCGTCGGTATAGCTGTAGGGGTTGAAGGTGCCGCCGCCGGTGACCACCACGAGGGTGTCCTTTTCCGTGCTCTCACTGGTCTCCGCAGCCTGGGAGGGGGTGGTTTCGGCGTCGGGCGCGGGGGTGGAAGCGGCGTCTCCGCCGCCGGAGCAGGCGGCCAGGCCCAGCGTCAGGCCCAGGGACAGGGCAAGTGCAGCAATTCGTCTCATGTCAGTTCTCCTTTTTCCGGATAGATTCGGGATGGTATTCCCGCCAAACAGCGCCGGGGCGCTGGATGGGGCTTAATAGGCCTCGGCACAGCGGCGCTCCAGCCAGCGCTGGAACACGTTCATCAGGTTGACGATGACCCAGTAGAGGACCATGACAGCCACATAGACCTCAAAATAGCGCCCGGAGTTGCCGGAGATGATCCGGGCCTGTCCCATCAGGTCGGTGACGCCCACCACGAAGACCACGGAGCTCATCTTCAGGATGCTCACGAAGTCATTGAAGAGGGGGGGCAGAGCCACGCGGGTGGCCTGGGGGAGGATGACCCGGAACATCGTCTGAAGGCTCGAAAAACCCAGAGATGCGGCGGCTTCTTTTTGTCCATCATCCACCGACAGAAGGGCGCCGCGGATGTTTTCCGCCATATAGGAGCCCTGGTGGAGGCTCATGATGATGCAGGCGGCGGTGATGGCGTCCATGTCGCGGATAAAGGTGCTCACCGTGGCCAGGCCGAAGTAAAAGAGGAAGAGCTGGGGCATGAGGGGGGTGCTGCGGAAGATAGAGAGATAGACGCCGGTGATCTGCCGCAGTACGGGGACGCGGTAGAAGCGGATGATCGCGGTGGCACAGCCCAGGATCAGGGCGAACACAGCGGAGACGGCGGAGAGCTGGAGCGTCAGCCCCAGCGTGCGCGCCAGCCTGGGCAGGGCCTCCAGAAAATAAGAGACGCTGAAGATGTTTGACAAAGAGTCCACCCAGGACCACGCTCCTCTACCAGACATGGACGAGTTAGTCTGAACTTTGTATCATTCTACCCTATTATAGCGGCGCTTGGCGAGGAAGGTCAAATCGGTTTTTTCAATAGGGCTTTCCGGGCCCATCATCAAATTGAATAAAAGGGGGATTGCCACCGGAGAGACAAAAAAACGCTCCCATGCCGGCTGGCATGAGAGCGTTTCGGAACCCTGTGTGACTCTGAGAATCAATTACACAGCGCGGGTGACCTTACCCGAACGGAGGCATCTGGTGCACACATAGACATGCTTGGGCGTACCGTTGACAATCGCCTTGACACGCTTCACATTGGGCTTCCAGGGGCGGTTGCTGCGGCGGTGGGAGTGGGAAACCTTGATGCCGAAAACAACGCCCTTATCGCAAAACTCGCATTTGGCCATTCGCTTGAACCTCCTCGCTTGTCAATATCACGCTTAAAAGCATCGGCTAATAGAATAACAGATTTTCCGCCAAATTGCAAGAGTAAAATGAAAAAAATTCTGCGCCTGTCCGGAACGGTTGCCAAAGACCGGCGGTGCGGTGTATACTAAAGCCGGAACGTTTCGCCGCGCCGGCGGCTTGATCTGATCAAAAAGGAGCGTGGGGGCTATGGCCACCAATTACAGCGTCAAACTGGGAAAACTCATCGACGAATTCCAGCTGGAGGTCCTGCGGGGGGCGAAGGGCTACCAGGACCGGGCCATCGGCACCGAGGATGTGAACCGGCCGGGCCTGCAGTTGACGGGCTTCTTCGACTACTTCGACCCGGAGCGGCTCCAGGTGGTGGGCCTGGTGGAGACCACCTATCTCTCCGGCCTGAGCGCCCAGGAGCGGCGGGAGCGGTTTGAGGCCCTCTTCCAGTACGACCTGCCCGCCTTCATCATTGCCCGGAGCATCGAGCCCTTCCCCGAGTGCATGGAGCTGGCGGAAAAATACGACCGCACCATCCTGCGCTGCAACGCCACTACCACCGACTTCATCAGCGCGGTGGTCACCTCCCTCCACAACCACCTGGCCCCCCGCATCACCCGCCACGGGGTGCTGGTAGAGGTCTACGGCGAGGGGGTGCTCCTCCTGGGGGACTCGGGCGTGGGCAAGAGCGAGACGGCCATCGAGCTGGTCAAGCGGGGCCACCGCCTCATCGCCGACGACGCGGTGGAGATCCGGCGCATCAACACCCACGACCTGGTGGGCACCGCCCCCGAGCTCATCCGCCACTATATGGAGCTGCGGGGCATCGGCGTGGTGGACGTGCGCCGCCTGTTCGGCATGAGCGCCGTCAAGGACGAGTGCGACATCGACATGGCCATCAATCTGGAGCCCTGGCAGGAGGACGCGGTATACGACCGCCTGGGCGTGGATGAGAATTTTATGGACATCCTGGATGTGAAAATACCCGTCACCACCGTACCCGTCAAGCCCGGGCGGAACCTGGCGGTCATCATCGAGGTGGCGGCCATGAACAACCGCAACAAGAAGATGGGCTACAACTCCGCGCTGGAGTTCACCAAACAGATCGACAACCATTTTGACCAGGCGGCGGCCAACCGCTGAGCGAGAAGAAGACCAGGGGGCGTCTGCCTCCTGGTCTTTTGTCCGCCTCAGGGCCGGGGGGAGAAGAGGGCGTCCACGGTGGTCCCCAGCTCGGCGGCCAGCCGGAAGGCCAGGGAGAGGGTGGGGTCGTACTTGTTGTTCTCAATGGCGTTGATGGTCTGGCGGGAGACGCCGCAGCGTCTGGCCAGGGCGTCTTGGGAGAGGCCCAGGGTCCGGCGGAGCGCGCGGATGGTGTTTTCCATCTCAGCCCCCCAGCCTGCGCCGGCACAGGAAGAGGTTGACGGTGTAGAGCACCGCCACGATGGCCAGCAGGGAGAGGGCGTTGAATTCCACGGCGGGGTAGTCCGCGCCGGTGAGGGAGCGGACCAGGGACTCCGCCACGCCCAGGACCAGCAGGGCCACGACAGTATAAAAGGTGTGGCAGCAGGCCCGGGTAAGGATGGCCTTCCGGCGCTCATCCCCCTGGCGGGCCAGGGAGAAAAACATCCACAGGATGCAGGCCAGGGAGAGGGCCAGCACGACCCAAAACAGGACGGCGATCAGGGTGAGCGTTCGTTGATCCATAGGGGGACTCCTTTCTAAAATGTCCAAAGATTTTGACAAGATCAATATACCATAAGAGCGGTAAGATGTCAAATCCTTTTTACATCCCGGTCCGGCTTTTTCGGCTTGGGTCAGATGTCTGGTGAGACGGCCGGGGTTTGGGCCGTCACGATTTATCTTGAATCGGGAAATCCTACGCTCCTGGTTGAGTTTTTTGTCCAACTGCGGTATACTAAATCGTTCAGACCAATGAGAGAAAGAGGAGAGCGCCATGAAGCAGGAACGGGGTTTTGCCAAGGTCACCATCACGCCCAAGGGGGAGCGCGCCCTGGTGGGGGGGCACCCATGGGTATACGAGGGAGAAGTGGTCTCGGTAGAGGGGGCCTATGAAAACGGCGGCCTGGTAGACGTGGTCAGCGGCAAGGGCCGCTACCTGGGCACCGGCCTGATCAGTGAGCGCTCCAAAATCCGGGTGCGCCTCCTCTCCCGCAACGCCAACGACAAGTTTGACGCCGCCTTCTGGGAGCGGCGTATCCGCTACGCCTGGGCCTACCGCAAGACGGTGATGGGGCCGGACGTGGAGGGCTGCCGCATCATCTTTGGGGAGGCCGACTCTTTCCCCGGCCTGACGGTGGACCGGTTCCACGACCTGTTGGTGACGCAGACCCTCTCCCTGGGGATGGAGCGGCTCAAGCCGGTGCTCTTTCCGATCCTCTACCGGGTGCTCACCGAGGACGGCCAGACCATCCGGGGCATCTACGAGCGCAACGACGTGGCCCTGCGCCTGCACGAGGGACTGGAGGAGAATAAGGGCTGGTACCCCCTGGAGGGGGCGCCCGACCCGGGGGCACCGGTGACCACCCTGGTGGAAAACGGCGTGGAGTACGCCGTGGATGTGGAGAACGGCCAGAAGACCGGCTTTTTCCTGGACCAGAAGTATAACCGCCGGGCGGTAGCCCAGCTGGCCCGGGGCCGCCGGGTGCTGGACTGCTTCACCCACACCGGGTCCTTCGCCCTCAACGCCGCCAAGGGAGGCGCGGAGCATGTGACCGCCGTGGACGTGTCGGAGGCGGCAGTGGCCCTGGCCCGGGAGAACGTCCGCCGAAACGGCCTGGAGGGGGTGGTGGACTGCGTGGCGGCCAATGTCTTTGACCTGCTTCCCCAGCTGGAGGCCCAGGGGGGCCGCCCCTACGACTTCATCATCCTGGACCCGCCCGCCTTTACCAAGAGCCGGAAGACAGTGGACGCGGCGGCCCGGGGCTATAAGGAGATCAACTACCGGGCCATGAAGCTCCTCCCCCGGGGCGGTTACCTGGCCACCTGCTCCTGCTCCCACTTCATGGACAATGAGCGCTTTGTCCGCAT
>CALXCU010000067.1 GCA_944386885.1 uncultured Oscillospiraceae bacterium
TTCCTGGAGGAGCGGGAGCACGCCGGGGACCGGGAGGCCTGCATTGCGGCGGTGAGCGCCGCCATCCCCTCCATCTCCGCCAGCAGCCTCACCACCATCTCAGGGCTGGCGGCCATGATGTTTATGCAGTTCCGCATCGGCTTTGACATGGGCATCGTGCTCATCAAGGCCATTTTGTTCAGCATGCTCTCGGTCTTTACCCTGATGCCGGGTCTCCTGATGCTCTTTTCCAAAGCCATGGAAAAGACCCGGCACCGCAGCTTTATCCCCAAGATCGACCGCTGGGGCAAATTCACCCTGAAGCTGCGCTACGTGGGGGTGCCCCTGTTCGTGGTGGCCGTTGTGGCGGGGTTTCTGTTGTCCAATCAGTGCCCCTATGTCTACGGCTACAGCCAGATTGAGACCGCCCGGCAGAACGAGACCCAGATCGCGGAGCGGCGGGTGAACGAGACCTTCGGCACCCAGAACGTCATGGCGCTGATCGTGCCGAAAGAGGACTATGCCAGCGAGAAGGCCCTGCTGGACCGGCTGGAGACCTACGACCAGGTGGACTACGCCATGGGGCTGTCCAATGTGGAGGTCATGGACGGCTATATGCTCACCGATGCCCTGACGCCCCGGCAGTTTGCCGAGGCGACCGATCTGGACTACGAGCTGGTGTGCCTGGTCTATGCCGCCTATGCGGCGGAACAGGAGGAGTACGGCAGGATCGTGGGCGGCATCGACGACTATACGGTCCCCCTGATGGATATGTTCTTTTTTGCCTATGACAAGGTGGAGGAGGGCTATGTGGATCTGGACGAGGAGGACCAGGCGGATCTGGACGGCCTCTATGAGCAGCTGTCCGACGCCCAGGCGCAGCTGCTGGGCGACCACTACACCCGGATGCTGGTCAGCCTGGACCTGCCGGAGGAGGGGGAGGAGACTTTTACGTTCCTCCAGACCATCCACCAAGAGGCGGAGCGGTACTATGACGCCGGCAGCGTCTATCTGGTGGGGGACTCCACCAGCGACTATGAACTCTCCGTGTCCTTTGCCAGGGACAACGTGATGATCAGCGTGCTGTCGGTGGTCTTTGTCATCCTCGTCCTGCTCTTTACCTTCCAGTCGGTGGGCCTGCCCATCCTGCTGATCCTGGTGATCCAGGGCAGCATCTGGATCAATTTTTCCTTCCCCGGCATCACCCTGCAGCCCATTTTCTTTATGAGCTATCTGGTGGTGACCTCCATCCAGATGGGCGCCAACATCGACTACGCCATCGTGATCTCCTCCTGGTACAGCGAGCTGAAGGGGAGCATGTCCCGGCGGGAGGCCATCATCCAGGCGCTGAACCTGTCCTTCCCCACGGTGCTCACCTCGGGGAGCATCCTGTCCGCCGCCGGGTTCCTGATCGGCCGGATCACCACGGAGCCCGCCATCGTGGGCATCGGCGAGTGCCTGTGCCGGGGGACGCTCATCTCCATGTTCCTGGTCATGTTCATCCTGCCTCAAATCCTGTACCTGGGAGACAAGATCGTGGAAAGGACCCGGTTCAACATCAAGGTCCCGGAGGTCAGCCACAGCGCCAGCGGCGCCGTCTATGTAAACGGCCGGGTCCGGGGCCGGGTGTCCGGCGTGGTGGACGCCCATATTCAGGGCGTGATCTACGGCGACGTCTCCGGCATGCTGGAGACCGGAAGCTACCAGACCAAGGAGGTTGCAAAAGCAGATGAAACGGAACATCCGTAAATTCCTGAGCCTCCTTTTAGCGGCGGTTCTGCTCCTCTCCCTCATGGCCCCCGCCGCTTTGGCGGCAGGGAGTGCTGATACCGTTTATCTCCGCACAGCGGAGGATCTGGCACAGTTCTCCCAAAACTGTGCTCTGGATAGTTGGTCCCAAGGGAAGACCGTCTATCTGGAGGCAGACATCGACCTGACCGGCGTGGACTTCACCCCCATTCCCACCTTCGGCGGCACCTTTGAGGGGCAGGGCCACACCATCTCCGGGCTGTCTCTCACGGGCAGCGGCAACGTGCGGGGCCTGTTCCGGTACATACAGCCCAGCGGAACCGTGCGGGACCTCCATGTCTCCGGCGCCATCGCCCCCACCGGACGCAAGAACACCCTGGGCGGCCTGGCGGGGGAGAACCAGGGGACCATCACAAACTGCTCGTTTTCCGGGACGGTGAGCGGGGCGGACAGCATCGGCGGTCTGGTGGGCATCAACGAGGCCCAGGGACAGCTCATCAACTGTACCTTCTCCGGCTCGGTCACCGGGGAGCACTATGCGGGCGGCATCGCCGGGCAGAACTACGGCTCCATCATCCAGTGTGAGAACCGCGGCAGCATCAACACCACGGAGGTGGACGCGGAGCTGGATCTGGACAATCTGAACCAGGAGCAGCTCAACGCTGCGGAGAATGTGCCCGTGTGTACCGACATCGGCGGCATCACCGGGTTTTCCTCCGGCATCCTGCAAAGCTGCGTCAACACCGGAGCGGTGGGGTATGCCCATGTGGGATACAACATCGGCGGCATCGTGGGGCGGCAGTCCGGCTATCTGAACGGCTGCACCAATTCCGGGACGATTCTGGGACGGAAAGATGTGGGCGGCATCGCCGGACAGCTGGTGCCGGAGGTGCGGCTGCTCTACAACGAGGGACAGGTGGGCGATCTGCTGGACGAATTGGATGTGCTGCGGGGCCTGATCGGCCAGACGGGGGACGACGTCCGCGGCTCCTCCGATGAGCTCTCAGAGCGGATGCAGGCCATCTCCGACCGGGCGGGGGAGGCTCAGGAGGCCATGAGCAGTTTGATGGACTCCACCACAGACTGGGCCAATGAAAATATTGACGCGATCAACAGCCTGTCCGCCCGGCTCTCTTGGCTCACGGATGAACTGGCCCCCGTTTTGGATGACGCCACCGATGCGATGGATCTAATGGAAAAATTGGCCGGCCAGATGAACGATGTGATGGACGAGGCGCGGGAGGCCGGCGATTTGGCCCCCGATGCGGCGGGCCGGTTTGAGGAGGCCATGGGAGATTTGGGCTCCGCCGCTCAGCGCGGCCGGGATTCTGTGGAGCACCTCAAAACAGCCCTGACCCACCTGCGGAATGTGCTGGGAAAACCGGACGTGGAAACCGCCCTGTCGGAGATTCAGACGGCAGTCTCTGAACTGTCCACGGCGCTCTCAGACATTGCCGACTGCTTTGGGCGGATGCGGCAGATCCTGCGGGAGGCGGAGAGCGAGCTCCAGAGGACGCCGGAGTGGGACGTGCTTCAGGAAAAGCTGGCGGCATTTCAGGCTGCCTGCGGCGCGCTGCCGGGCTGCCTGCGGGAGGTCAGCGGCGCCCTTGCCCAGGTGATCCGGACCGGCGCGGATGATCCGGACACACTGGGACGCCTGCAAACCGCCGCCGAAAATCTGCTGGCCGCCGGACAGACGTTTGGACAGGCGGGCGCGGAACTGGCTGAGGCTCTGGCGAATGCCGCCCCCGGGCAGGAGCCGGATCTGACCGGCGCTTATGAAAGATTGCAGGCCGCATCCCAGCAGCTTGCGGCCGCACAGGCGGAAGTGGACAACATTCTGGGGAATTTGGGCACATCCGTGGCTGGGCAGAATTTGCAGACGGAGCTGGACGAGCTGAATGAGGCCATCGCCGCCGCAGAGCAGGCCGCCGCAGAGGTGGAGGACGCCCTTGCGGCGCTGGCCGGCACGGAGGCGGCCCAGACCGCCGCCGAGGCGCTCCGGGTCGAATTGACCGCCATCTATGCCAGCCTGGGAGACGCTAAGACAGCCGCGCAGAAACTCGGAGCGGCCGCGGCGAAGCTGGCGCTGCCCTCTGTGGATACCGGGGAGTTGGAGGCCGCCCGCCAGGAGGCCCAGGCCGCCGGGGATCGCCTGTCCGCCGCGCTGCGGGCGCTGAAGCGCGGTGTGGACAGCGGGGAAGATGCCGTCCGCCAGCTGCGGGAGCTGCTGGAGCAGGCCGGAGACGTCATGGATGAACTGCGGGAGGCCGGAGACACCATGGAGGAGCTGGCCTCTCTGGCCTCGGGCATCAGCGAGGACCTTTCCGATGTACTGCACGAGCTGTCCGAGAGGCCCACCATCACCATCCATCCCATCAGCAGTGACCTGCAGGAGCAGGGAGATGCCCTGAGAGACATCTTCTCCGGCCTGCTGGACGACGGGGACGCCTTGCGGGAGTCCATGTCCAGCAGCACGGACATCCTGCTGGACGATCTGGACGCCATCAACGACCAGCTCGGCATCATCACCGGCCTGCTGCGGGAGATTCTGGATGGTACTGGCGAGGAGGTTGAGGACCGGTTTGAAGATGTGTCGGACGAAGCGCCGGAAACCACAGATACGGGGTATCTGTCCGACGCCCGGAATGACGGGACGGTGGAGGGAGATATCAATGTGGCCGGGATCGTGGGCTCCATGGCCATCGAGTACGACTTTGACCCGGAGGACGACCTGATCCAGGAGGGAGACCGCTCTCTGGACTTCCGGTATCAGACCAAGGCCGTGGTCGCCTCCTGCATCAATACGGGCGAGATCACCGGAAAACAGGACTATGCCGGCGGCATCGTCGGCCTGATGGATTTGGGGCGGGTCGGAAACTGCGAGAATTACGGCGCTGTCTCCAGCAGCAACGGCGACTATGTGGGCGGCATCGCCGGGGCCTCCTGGGGCAGCATCCGGGAGAGCTGGAGCAAGTGCCGCCTGTCCGGCGGGGACTATGTGGGCGGCGTGGCCGGACTGGGGGCCACCCTGGTAAACTGCCATACGCTGGTGACCATCGACGGGGGCTCCGCCTATCTGGGCGCCGTGGCGGGAGACGTGGACAGCGGCGGCACCGTGTCCGGCAACACCTTTACCAGCGAGAGCTTGGGCGCACTGGACGGCATCAGCTACGCCGGGATGGCGGAGCCGGTGGATTTCGATACCCTGTGCAGCACGGAGGGCGTGCCGGAGCTGTTTTCACAGCTGGAGTTGACCTTTGCGGCCGGCGGGGTCACGGTGGCCGTGGTCCCCTTCCAGTACGGGGAGGGGATCGTATCTCTGCCGGAGATCCCGGCGAAAAAGGGGTACTCCGCCGCCTGGCCGGATCTGGACTATACCCATCTGACTGCCAGTCAGACTTTGGAAGCGGAATACATACCCTATACCTCCGCCCTGACCGACGGCGGAGAACTGCCGGAAATTCTGGTGGACGGCAGCTTCAGCAGCCGGGCGGAGGTCTCCCACAGGGCGGAGGACGTGACCTGGACCGACGGCCAGGGCCAGACGCACATTGGCACCGCCTATACCGTCACGGTGGACGACCCGGATCTGGAGCAGGTGTCCTATACGGTGCACTGCCGCCTGCCGGACTCCGGCAAACGCTGGGCCCTGTGGGTACAGGAGGAAAGCGGCTGGTCCCAGGCGGATTTTGTGATCGACGGACAATATCTGCTGCTGGCCAGCCAGACGGAGGAGATCACCTTCTGCGTGACGGAGGGCTCAGAAAACCTGCCGGCCTGGCTCGGGGCAGCGGCGGCCGGATCCCTGCTCTTGGCGGCGGCCCTTTGTACCGTGTATCATAAGAAGCGCCATCGAGCCGCATAGGCGCTTTTCGCATGGCGGCGGTTTTGATGCGCTCAAAACCGCCGTTTCTTGTGCCCTTGGCTGGGCTGCGGCCGCGGAGCAAGTTGTGATTTTAAAAAATTAAGGATTTGTTAAGAATTTGTCACCCCTTTGCAAATATCTCTTCTCAGGGCCTGTGCTATAATAAATTCGGAATCATCCGAACCAGGCATGAGGAGGAAAGAGACATGACGGAACAACAGACTCCAGCTGCGGCCCCTGCGCCCCAGGCGCCGGAGGTTTCCGCGCCGCCCAAGCCCCAAAAGCGGAAGCGGAAGAAGAAGTATTTTAAGCGGGTCCTCTCGCTGGCGCTGGTCCTGGCCATTCTGGCGGGGGGCGGCTATGCGCTGTGGTACTTTGTCCTGAAACCTGAGCCGGTGGAGCAGGGGGAGATCTACTCCATGCCCGCCACCATTGGCTCCATCCAGAGCACTGTGGAGGGCAGCGGAAATGCCCGGGCCAAGGAGTCTGCGGCCATTACCCTGACTGAGGGCGGCGTGGTGCGGGAGGTCTATGTGACCGCCGGCGACGTAGTCACCGCCGGCCAGCCCCTCTACACCATCTACAGCGAGGCCGCGGAGAAGGCGGTCAGCGACGCCCAGGAGAAGGTAAACCAGCTCAATCAGGAGCTCGCCGACCTCCAGGAGCAGGTGGCCGACCTGGTGGTCACCGCCCCCTTCGCCGGCAAGCTGATCAACGTGCAGGATTTCTCCGTGGAGGAACCTGTAAGCAGCGGCGCCGAGGTGGCCACCCTGGTCAACGACAAAAAGCTCAAGCTCTCCCTCTATTTCAGCTACGCCTATGAGAACAGCATCTCTGTGGGGCAGAGCGTCAGCGTGAGCATCCCCGCCGTGATGCAGGACCGCACCGGCGTGGTGGAGCAGATCAATAAGGTCAGCTACATCTCCCCTGAGGGGGCCGTCCACTTCGAGGTGGTGGTCTCCTTTGATAACCCCGGCACCCTTACCGCTGGGATGGACGCCTCGGCCTCCATCGCCCTGGCGGCCGGGACCACGGCCTACCCCTATGCCCCGGCCCAGACCGAGTACTATGAGACCCGGACCATCACCACCAAGGCATCCGGACCGGTGGTGTCGGCCAACCTGCTGGACTACGCCAATGTGAACGCCGGGGACACCCTGCTCACCCTGGGCTCCGACGAGCTGGACGACCAGATTGAGGCCAAGCGCACCGAGATCTCGGACGCTGTGACGACCCTGAATGAGGCCCAGGCCGCCCTGGCGAATTTCAACGCCGTGGCTCCCATTGACGGTACGGTCACCTCCTGCAACCTGACCGAGGGTCAGGAGGTCAAGAGCGGCGATACGGTGGTCATGATCTCCAACAATACCACGATGCTGGTCACCATCAACGTGGATGACCGGAACATCTCCTACATCAAGCCGGGCAACCTGGTGGATCTGACCGACTACAACGGCGGCGTCTTCGTGGGCACGGTCACCTCCATCGACATGAGCCAGGCGGAGACGGGCAGCGGTATGACCAACTATCCGGTCGTGCTGACGGTGGACAACTTTGACGGCTCCCTGGTGGAGGGCGCGTGGCTGAACTACTCCTTTGTCACCAGCGAATCGTCCGACTGCGTGCTCATTCCGGGTAGCGCCGTCAAGAGCGTGATGGACCAGGAGGGCAACGCCCAGACCGTGGTCTTTGTCAAGGCCGACAGTCGGCCGGACAACGCCCTGGAGCTGGACCTGCCCGAGCCCATGGAGGGGGAGCGGCGCACCTATCCCAGCGAGGAGGAGGGGTACTACCCCGTCCCCGTGGAGATCGGCCTTTCGGATACCGAGAACGTGGAGATCAAATCGGGCATCGAGCCCGACCAGGAGGTCTTTGTCAACTACATGGTCACCGATTACAGCTATAATTAAGCGGGGTGACGCTATGCTCATTGATATCAGGAACCTCTACAAGATCTACAATGAGGGTAAGGAGAGCGAGGTGCGGGCCCTGGACGGGGTGACCCTCCAGATCGACAAGGGGGAGTTTGTGGCCATTGTGGGCCAGTCGGGCTCGGGCAAATCCACCCTGATGAACGTGCTGGGCTGCCTGGATGTGCCCA
>CALXCU010000068.1 GCA_944386885.1 uncultured Oscillospiraceae bacterium
CCTCGATGTGCTTGTCGTTGATGTCAACGCCCTGCTGGCGGTAGGGCTTCTGCACCTCGCGGATGAGGTAGTCGTACACCGCATGGACGCCCCGGATGCGCAGCACGTCCTGGGGATAGAGGGCGCCCTCGGTGAGAGCGAAGCCCTTCTCCACCGTGTCGCCGTTCTTCACCCGCAGGCCCGCGCTGTAGGGCAGGGAGTAGGTGACCACCTCCCCGTCGGGAGCGGTGATGGTGACATTGGCCAGGGCGTTGCGCTTGGTCTCCTCAATGGTGACCTGGCCGCCGATCTCGGCCAGCTGGGCCATCTTCTTGGGACGGCGGGACTCAAAGAGCTCCTCAACGCGGGGAAGACCCTGGGTAATGTCGCCGCCGGCCACGCCGCCGGTATGGAAGGTACGCATGGTCAGCTGAGTGCCCGGCTCACCGATGGACTGGGCGGCGATAATGCCGACCGCCTCGCCGGCGCCCACCCGCTCGCCAATGGCCAGGTTGATGCCATAGCACTTAGAACACACCCCGCTGCGGGCCCGGCAGGTAAGCACGCTGCGGATCTTCACGGCGTGGATGCCGTGCTCCTCCAGCATATCGGCATCGGCGGGGACCATCATGCGGTCCTTGGAGATGAGCACCGCGCCGGTCTGGGGATCGCAGATGTCTTCCACGGGATAGCGGCCCTTCAGGCGCTCGCCGAAGGTCTCGATGACCTGGCCGTTCTCGCTGATCTCGCTGACGACAATGCCGTCGTCGGTGCCGCAGTCATCCTCCCGGATGATCACCTCCTGGGACACATCCACCAGGCGGCGGGTCAGGTAACCCGAGTCGGCGGTGCGCAGGGCGGTGTCGGCCATGCCCTTCCGGGCGCCTCGGCTGGAGATGAAGTACTCCAGGACGGACAGGCCCTCACGGAAGTTGGACTTGATGGGGATCTCAATGGTGCGGCCGGAGGTATCGGCCATCAGGCCGCGCATACCGGCCAGCTGGCGGATCTGGGCGGAGGAACCACGGGCGCCCGAGTCGGCCATCATCCAGATGGGGTTGTACCGGTCCAGGCCGGCCATCAGCGCGTCGGAGACGTCGGCGGTGGTCTTCTCCCAGGCCTGCACCACCAGGCGGTAGCGCTCTTCGTTGGTGAGGAAGCCGCGCTTGTACTGCCGCTCGATCTTGACGACCTCTTTCTCGGTGTCGGCGATGAGGCCGTACTTTTTCTCCGGGATAGTCATATCGTAGATGGAGACGGTCAGAGAGCCCCGGGTGGAGAACTTATAGCCCTTGGCCTTGATCACGTCCAGCACCCGGGCCGACTCGGTGAAGCCGTGCTTGGTGATGCAGCGGTCAATGATCTTGCCCAGCTGCTTCTTGCCGGTCATAAAGTTGATCTCAGGCTCAAACATCTGCTCCGGATCGCTGCGGTCCACAAAGCCCAGATCTTGGGGGATGCCCTCGTTGAAGATCAGGCGGCCCACGGTGGTGCGCACCATCTTATGCCGCTCCTCTCCGTCCACAGTGACGCTGCGGCGGACCATGATGGGCACATGGAGCTCCAGGGTCCCCTCGTCATAGGCCAGGCGGGCCTCGTCATCGCTGCCGTAAGAGGGCAGACACTCCCGGGGGAGCTCCCCGTCGGGCGTCTCGGCGCAGATGCCGGCCACAGTGGGGATATCGTCCAGGCTGCCCGGCTTCTTCACCCAAACCGGGTCGGCGGCGGTGAGCGTTCCCGCGGCCAGGTCGGCCTTCACGGCGGCGCAGTCGGCATAGACCTCCTCGGCGCTGTGCTCGGGGTAGCGCTCAAAGGTCAGGTAGTAGGAGCCCAGCACCATGTCCTGGGTGGGGACGGTAACGGGGCCGCCGTCCTGCGGCCGGAGCAGGTTGTTGGCCGAGAGCATGAGCACCCGGGCCTCGGTCTGGGCCTCGGCGGACAGGGGAACGTGGACGGCCATCTGGTCGCCGTCGAAGTCGGCGTTGAAGGCGGTACAAACCAGGGGGTGGAGCTTGATCGCCCGGCCCTCCACCAGCACCGGCTCAAAGGCCTGGATGCCCAGGCGGTGCAGGGTGGGCGCGCGGTTGAGCATGACCGGATGCTCCTTGATGACGAACTCCAGGGCGTCCCACACCTCCGGCTTGCCCTTGTCCACCATCTTCTTGGCCGATTTGATGTTGTTGGCCACGCCGTCCTCCTCCAGCTTCTTCATCACGAAGGGCCGGAAGAGCTCGATGGCCATCTCCTTGGGCAGGCCGCACTGATAGATCTTCAGCTCAGGGCCCACCACGATGACCGAGCGGCCGGAGTAGTCCACGCGTTTGCCCAGCAGGTTCTGGCGGAAGCGGCCCTGCTTGCCCTTGAGCATGTCAGAGAGGGACTTCAGAGCCCGGTTGTTGGCGCCGGTGACGGCGCGGCCCCGGCGGCCGTTGTCGATGAGGGCGTCCACCGCCTCCTGGAGCATGCGCTTCTCGTTGCGCACGATGATATCGGGGGCGTTGAGCTGGATGAGGCGCTTGAGGCGGTTGTTGCGGTTGATGACCCGGCGGTAGAGGTCGTTCAGGTCGCTGGTGGCAAAGCGGCCGCCGTCCAGCTGGACCATGGGCCGGATTTCGGGGGGGATGACCGGCAGCACGTCGATGACCATCCACTCGGGCTTATTGCCGGAGATGCGGAAGGCGTCCACCACCTCCAGGCGCTTGACGATGCGGGCCTTCTTCTGACCGGAGGCCTCCTTAAGTTCGGTGCGGAGCTGGTTGGAGAGGTTCTCCAGGCCGTGGAAGCTCTCCAGCTCCTCCTT
>CALXCU010000069.1 GCA_944386885.1 uncultured Oscillospiraceae bacterium
CGCCCAGGGAGCCCATGCCGCGGTAGACCTTGAACTGGCGGCCCTGGTAAACCTCGGTGTCGCCGGGGGACTCCTCACAGCCGGCCAGCAGGGAGCCCAGCATGACCACGTTGGCGCCGGCGGCCAGGGCCTTCACAATGTCGCCGGAGTACTTCACGCCGCCGTCGGCGATGATGGGCACCCCGTACTCGGCGGCCACGCAGGCGGCGTCATAGACGGCGGTGATCTGGGGCACGCCGATGCCGGCGACCACCCGGGTGGTGCAGATGGAGCCGGGGCCGATGCCCACCTTCACACAGTCGGCGCCCGCCTCGATGAGGGCGCGGGTGGCCTCGGCGGTAGCCACGTTGCCGGCAATGAGCTGCACGTCGGGGTAGAGGGCCTTGATGCGCTTGACACAGTCCAGGATGTTATGCTCATGGCCATGGGCGGAGTCCAAGCACAGCACATCGGCGCCGGCCTCCACCAAGGCGCGGACCCGGTCGAGCACGTCGCCGGTGGCGCCGATGGCCGCGCCCACCAGCAGGCGGCCCTTCTCATCCCGGGCGGAGTTGGGGTAGACGGTGGCTTTTTCAATATCCTTGATGGTAATGAGGCCCTTGAGGTGGAACTCCTCGTCCACAATGGGGAGCTTTTCCACCTTGTGGCGGCGCAGGATGTCCTTGGCCTCCTCCAGGGTGACCCCCTCCCGGGCGGTGACCAGGTTCTCTTTGGTCATCACATTGTCAATGAGCTGGCTCATGTCGGTCTCAAACTTCATGTCCCGGTTGGTGATGATGCCGATGAGCTTGCCATTGTCACAGATGGGCACGCCGGAGATCCGGTACTTGGCCATCAGGGCGTCCGCCTCGGCCAGGGTGTGGCCGGGGGCCAGCCAGAAGGGGTTGGTGATGACCCCGTTCTCGCTGCGCTTGACCATGTCCACCTGCTCGGCCTGCTGGCCGATGGTCATGTTCTTGTGGATAATGCCGATGCCGCCCTCCCGGGCGATGGCGATGGCCATGCGGGACTCGGTGACTGTGTCCATGGCCGCGCTCATGAGGGGGATGTTCAGCTTGATTTTGCGGGTCAGCTGGGTAGTGAGATCCACCTCCGCGGGCAGCACATCGCTGGCGGCGGGGACCAGGAGCACATCATCAAAGGTGAGCCCCTGCTTGGTAAACTTCTGACTGGCATCGGTATTGACCATAGTGCATCTCCTTTATCTCTGCTTTTCTGAAAATCTGAGGTGAAATTTTTCCTATTTTACTCTCCCCGGGGCTCCTTGTCAAGGGGCTGTTTCCGGATTGGGCGCAAGGGTGAGGGCGGCGTCGAAGCGGCTCTTTCCCACCCCGTCGCTGCCGTGGGCGTACCAGGTCTCCCCTTCCCGCCCGGTGTAGATGTCCAGAGTCTCCCCCGGGCGGCACTCGGCCAGGAATCCAACCTGGAGGGAGGAGACGAAATGCCCCACCCCCAGCTCCTCCAGCCGGAGGGCGTCACAGGCGAAGTCGGCGTACTTACTGTTGTTCACATGGCGGTTGACATCCGCGTCGCTGTAGTGCATCCGCCGCCGCTCAGCCAGGGTCATCCCCTCCGGCAGGCGGAGCTTGCCCAGCAGGCGGTCCTTGCACAGCGCCCCGCCGTCGCTTCCGGCGAATTCCGCCACATTGGAGAGCCGGAAGAGCTTGTGGGTGTCTACATCAGCCAACACCCAGGTGGACACAGCCTCCCCCACAGGCTTTCCCTCCACAAAGAGGTCAAAATCCCGGTAGACAGAGGCCCCACGGCCTCCCCGGTGGCAGGTGCGCACGGTGAGCTCCTCGTTCCAGTGCAGGGGCCGGTCCAGCCGGTACCACAGCCGGGCCAGCATCCAGAAGCTGTGGTACTTCTCCAGCGTTTCCTCCCGGGAGACGTGCAGGGCGATAGCCGCCTCGGTGGCCGCCTCCTGCAAGAGGCCCAGCATGGCCGAGGGGCGGCACTGGTTAAAGGGATCCGTGTCCCGGGTATTGACGGTATAGTGGTAGTCGTAGTAGGTCATTGAAATACACCTCGCTCCAGCAGGGCCTATGCCTGCCGCCCGTGGATCTGAAGGGTGGGTTTGCAGCACAGGTCGGTGATGTCCTCCTCTGTGGCGGCGGGGATGCGCAGCGTCCCGCCGCACTGGGCGCAGGTGAGCTCCACCGAGCTGTAGTTCACCTTCAGCCGCCACTCCCGGCTCCCGCAGGTGCAGGACACCCCGCCCCGCTGGGCGATGTCCCGCAGCTCGGAGAGAATCTCATGCATCACGATCTCGTCCAGAAAGCTCCCCCGCTCCCCGGCGTCCTCCTTGAGCTTGTCTACCGCCCCCTCCAGGCGGCGCACGGCGGCGTAGACAGCCTGCTCCTCTCCCACATAGCAGCAGTCCAGTCCCACGGCGGAACAGGAGAAGGCCAGAGCCCGCCGGTGGAGGAAATCGTGGGTGTCGCACTCCACGGCGTGGGTATGGCCGCAGGCCACGCAGGGCACCTCAATCCGGGTCCGGGGGCCCATGAGCTCGGTGCGCAGGGCCGATTTTCCACATGGGCAGGGGATCTCCACCGGGGCGGCGGCCAGCTGGAACATGCTGCGCTGGACAATCACGCTCTGCCGGCAGTGAGGACAGATATAGGCAATGGTTCGAGTCTGTTCGGCCATAAAGGCCCTCCTTTTTTACAACACGATCACAAGGATTCCCGCCGCGGTCAGGACCACGCCCTCCAGCCGCTGGGCCAGGAGCGCCCCGTCGGAGGGCTCGGCGTTCTTGTACCGCCAGCCCCAGGAAACATACCAGGCCCGCTCCGGCTTTACCAGGGAAAAAATCCCCAGCGGAAGGAGAATCACCGCCAGAGGAGCATAGCTTCCAAGCCGCCAGCCGCCCTCCGCGCCGCCGCCCTCCAGTGCCTTGAAAAGGGTGTCCTCGCTGAGGTAGCCCGCGGTGGAAAAGGGTTGATCCATAGGGCCGTACCCGGCAGTTGCGTTCCCCGTCCGGACGAAACTCACCCCGTTGGGGTAGTCGATCCGGATGGAGTCCCCCTGTATGGCGAAGGGGTAGACCTCCCCCTCGCAGGTGATGGTCCCCGCCTGGAAGTCCACCACCAAGGCGTAGCCGTCCACTTCCACGGGAATGCCGGCGGCCATAGCCACCGGAACAGGGTACAACAGCAAAAGCAGGATGCAGGTCCAGATCAGCCGTCTCATCGCGCTCCCTCCCGTTGCGTCCGCTGATTTGTCTGTCGGTTTTATTATACTCGAAATACCGTCCTTTGACCAGAGCCGGATTTTACGAAATCCAGCCCCTTTGCCCGTCCGCTCTTTGACAGCCGGGCATCTCTTGACCTAGATACTTGACATATATAGATAATCTATCTATAATATCCTTGCGGCACAGCCGGCTGTATAACGGTATAGGAGGGATTTTATGGGAAAAGAACATGGCGCCCCCGGCGGACTGGGGATGCTGCTCCTGGCTCTGCTGGCCGGGGAGGACCGCTACGGCTACGAGATGATCGAGGCCCTGCGCCGGCGCTCCAACCGGGTCTTTGACTTGAAGGCGGGGACGCTCTACCCCTTGCTCCACACCCTGGAACGGGAGGGCTGGGTATCCGCCTACGACCGGGAGGCCGGCGGGCGTGTCCGGCGCTATTACCACCTGACTGGCGCCGGACGCGCCGCCCTGGAGGGTCAGAAAGCCGGATGGCGGAGCTATGCCGCCGCCGTGGAGGGCGTGCTGGAAGGGGGGCTGCCCGATGGCGTGTGAGGTGCAGGATTATTTGAACCGGGTGGGCGCGCGCATCCGCTGGGCCCGGGGGCGTACTTATCTGCTGCGGGAGCTCTCCGACCACATTGAGGACCAGCGCTCGGCTTTCGAGGCCCAGGGCCTCCCCCCAGAAGAGGCCCTGAACCGGGCAGTGGCCGAGATGGGGGACCCAGAGGAGGTGGGGGACGCCCTCAACGCCCTCCACCGGCCCGGGCGGAGCTGGGCCCCGGCCCTGTGGGCCCTGCTGGCGGGCGGGATTGGCGTTCTGTGCGTCCTGGCCGGGCTCTCCCCCGGGGCCCTCTTGCCCCACCTGGTCTCTCTGAGCCTGGGAATGGGGCTGATGTTTCTGCTGCGCCTAACCGACCTGGGCCGGGTGAGCGCCCGCCTGGGCCGGGGGACGCTGCCCCTGACCGTGGCATTGTCTCTCCTGGGATTCATCTTGATGGAGGCCGCCCCCATCTCCGCCCGCGGCACCCACGGGGGTTCCGGCCCCCTGCTGCTGGCTCTGGGCCTTTTTACCCCCGCCCTCTTCGCCCTGGCGCTGCTGCGGCTGCGGGGAATCCATGGATTTTGGCTGTGGGCGCTCTCTCCTCTGATGTACCTACTCGCCGCCCCCGCCGCCGTCTACCCCAGCATAACCACCGCCCTGCTTCTCGGGGGCGCCATGCTGCTCACCGCCTCGGCGGCGGTATGCCTGGGCTGGTTCCAGGGGCCTAAGTGGGTGGGGCTGGTGAGCCTCTGGGCGCCCACGGCCGGACTGACGGGGCTCTTTCTCTCCCTCTTCCCCCATCTGACGCGGTGGACGGCCTTTTTCCACCCGGAAGCCGATCCGGAGGGCTTCGGCTGGTTCTTCCTGCTGCTTCGGCGGGTGCTCTGGCAGGGGGACGCCCAGGCCGCCGCCCAATATCTCCAGGATACCGGCTGGAGCGGCGATCCCCAGTTCTCCCTGCTGACGCTCAGCGCCCGCCTGGGCCGGCCGGTGATGCTGCTCGCCCTGGGGGCCCTGCTGCTCTTTGGCGCACTGTGCCTGTGGCGGGTGCGCCGCCTCCACAGCGCCGCCGGGAAGCTCTTGGCCCACGGCCTGTTCTGGCCCCTCTTCCTTCAGGCGGCGGGGTCCTGGCTCTACAATGCCGGCCTGAGCCCCTTCTCGATGTCCCTCCCCTTCCCCTTCTTCTCCTACGGGCCTTGGGCCATGGCGGCGGACTTCGCCCTGCTGGGGCTGCTCCTCGCCCTCTTCCGCATGGACCCCCTGCTGCGGGACGGCCCCATTCCGGCGCGGCAGCCCTTCTCCCTGCGGGAGCTGCTCCTCCCGCCGCTGGAGGAGGACGGCTGGGAGGGCTGACTCCCGCCGTCCAAAAAAACCAGCGCCGCAGGCTTTTGCCTGCGGCGCTGTTGGTTTACGCCCGGGCGGCCAGGCGCATGTAGTGCTTGTAGAGCAGCCCGAAACGGTGGACATACCCCTTTTTCCAGGGCTTGGCCTTACCGCAGAAGTGGAGGAGGACAGTATGGGCCATGACCCAGTCCACGTCACAGACCCCGGCGCTGCGGAGCAGGTAGGTCTTGTAGTTGCGCGCGTCGTAGTTCCACACCGCGTCATCCAGGGGGAGCACCTCATCCCCATACAGGGCGTTGAGCAGATCCTGGTCGGGCAACAGGAGCTCTTTACTGTGCTCCGCAGAGTAGACAAAGACCTCCTCCGGCACGATGTGCCGCCGCCCCGCCTCCAGGTCCATGAGCAGGACGCCGGAGTTGTAGTAGTCGTGGTCGGTGCCCAGGCGCACCCGATTGACGCTGTTGGCCAGCTCGGTGGTGCCGGTGTGGGCGGCGGCAGCAAAAATCCGGCCCTTCAGGTCTATCTCCCACAGGGGCCGCAGGGGGTTGATCACCAGGATATCCGGGTCCAGGTAGACCACCCGCCTCACCTCTCTGGGCAGCAGGTGGGGGGCCAGAAGGCGGTAATACATCTCCTGGGGATACTGGCGGGTGACAGGGGCCCCGGCAAAGAGGGCGCCGTCCACCTCCACGGGGTGAAGGCCCCAGCCGAAGCGGGCGCAGAGCCCTCCGGCCTGGCCCAGTTCCTCCGGCGTGAGGGAGCGGTGCATCAGGTAAAGCTCCACCGCCACCCCCGGGTCGTTCACCGCCAGGGAGGTGAGGAGCACCCGGAGCTGGGGCAGATAGCGCCCGTCCAAGGTCACAAGCAGATGGATGGGGTCCATGGATCTCTCCTTTCAGAGGCAGATGAGATGGATCGGGATCATTTTTTTCGGGAGCAGGAACAGCCGCAGGACGAGGTACAGCTGCCGCAGTCTCCACAGCAGCTCCCCCGCTGGATCTGCCGGAGAATGTGGCGCGCTACATACCACACCGCCCACACTGCCAGAGCGGCCACCGCCAGATAGATGATATATTTTACCACAGCATCCCCCCTAAAATAACAGCAGGGCCACATGATAGGCCAGGAAGGAGCCGATATAGGCCGCGCCGATCTGCCAGGCGATGGAGGCCAGGGTCCATTTCAGGCTGTTCATCTCCCGGTAGATGGTGGACACCGCCGCCACGCAGGGCACATACAGCAGCACGAACACCAGGAAGGCGTAGGCCGCCGCCGGGGTAGCGAAGGTCCCGGAGAGCGCCGCAGCGATGGCAGCGCCGCTGGCGGTGGCCGACACGCTGTAGAAGAGGCTCATGGAGGAGACCACCATCTCCTTGGCCACCAGGCCAGTGAGCAGGGCCACAGCAGCCTGCCAGGTGCCAAAGCCCAGGGGAGCGAACACCGGGCTGATGGCGGTACCCACCACGCCCAGCAGGGACTTTGAAGCGTCCTCCACCATGGTGATGCCGCCCGACCAGCCAAAGCTCTGGAGGAACCAGAGCACCACGCTCATGGCCAGGATCAGGGTGCCCGCCTTCACCAAGAAGCCCCGGACTTTCTCCCAGACGTGGAGGGCCATATTCTTCAAGGTGGGCAGGCGGTAGGGGGGAAGCTCCAGCACAAAGGCGGCCGGCTCTCCCCGGAAAACCAGCTTCTTCAGGATGACCCCCGAGCCGATGGCAAACAGGAGGCCCAGTATGTACAGGGAAAAGACTACCAGCCCCCCCGCATTGGGGAAGAACGCGGCGGTCATCAGGCCGTAGACCGGCAGCCGGGCCGAGCAGGACATGAACGGCACCAGCATGATGGTCATCCGCCGGTCCTTCTCATTCTCCATGGTCCGGGCGCCCATGACGGCGGGCACCGTGCAGCCAAAGCCCATGAGCATGGGGATAAAGGCCTTTCCGCTCAGGCCGAAGCGCCGCAGAGGCCGGTCCATAATGAAGGCCGCCCGGGCCATGTATCCCGAGTCCTCCAGGAAGGAGAGGAAGAGGAACAGAATGGCGATTTGGGGCAGGAAGGTGAGCACGCCTCCCACGCCGCCGATGATGCCGTCCACCAGCAGGCTCTCCACCCAGGGGCCGGTGCCGGCGGCCGCGAGCCCCCCCCGGACCGCCTCGGCCAGCACGCCGCTGATGAGGGCGTCCACTCCGTCGGAGAGCGCCTGCCCAGGGCCGAAGGTAAACGCGAACATGAGGAGCATCATCAGCAGGAACACCGGCACGGCCAGGACGCGGTGGGTGACAATGCTGTCGATCTTATCCGAAAGGGTGAGGGCGTCCCGCTTGGGCCCCTTGCGTACGGCGTGGCTCACCACGCCCTGGATGAAGCGGTACCGGCTGTCGGCGATAAGGGTCTCCCGGTCGCCCAGGACATAGGCCCCCTCGTACTCCTGGCAGATGGACTCCGCCTTCCGCTTCTCCTCCTCGGTCAGGCGGAGGGATTCCTCCACCAGCCGGTCCCCCTCAATGAGCTTGATGGAGGTCCAGTGGGCGGGCATTCCGGCGGCGTAGGCCTTGTCGTGGATGAGCTCGCCCATCTTATGGTGGATCTGGTGGGTAAAGTCGTCGTAGAGGTCGTCGGGCTCCACCGTCACCCCCACATGCATCTGCTTGTGAGCCACCGAGAGGAGCTTGTCGATGTTCGCCCCCGTCCGGGCGGTGATGGGGATGACCGGCACCCCCAGGGAGCGGGAGAGGGCCTCCACGTCGATGTGGTCGCCCAGCTTCTCCACCTCATCCATAAAGTTCAGGGCGATGACCATGGGCCGCTCCAGCTCCAGGAGCTGGGCGGTGAGGTACAAATTGCGCTCGATATTGGTGGCGTCCACAATGTCGATGATGGCGTCCGGGTGCTCCCCCACAATAAAGTCCCGGGCCACGATCTCCTCCATGGAATAGGGGGACAGGGAGTAGATGCCCGGCAGATCCACCACCGTCACCGGCTTGCCATCCACCTGGGCCCGCCCCTCCTTCTTCTCCACGGTGACGCCGGGCCAGTTGCCCACATACTGGTTGGACCCGGTCAGGGCGTTGAAGAGGGTCGTCTTTCCACAGTTGGGATTGCCCACCAGGGCCAGCTTCATGACCCGGGTATCGTGGCTGGCGTAGTCGGGCTCGCCGCCGTGCTCGTTGCGCTCGTGGTCGTGGTCGGCGCTCATGCGGCGAAGCGTCTCCTCATCGGGGATGTGCTGGACCATACCGGACCGCTTCTTCCGGATCAGGCTGGCCGCCTGGGCCTCCTCTCCGGTGGCCACGGCGATCTGCCGCGCGTCCTCCCGGCGCAGGGAGAGCTCATAGCCCCGCAGGTTCACCTCAATGGGGTCCCCAAAGGGGGCCACCTTCCGCACATGGATCTCCGTTCCAGGGGTGAGGCCCATATCCACCAGGCGGCGCTTGACCGGGCCCCGTTCATTGCCCACACGCAGGATGACGCCGCTCTCGCCGGGCTTCAGGGCTTCCAGCGTCCCCTGCTTCTGCTGTACTTCGGTTTTCACATTCTTCTCCTCGCAGGCTTTCCGCCGTCCCGGCCCCGCAACGGCCCAGGCGGCGGTGCTTTTTACACAGGAAAGGCGCGCCGCGGTCACTCTCCCCCGGCGCGCCTTACAGATGGTCTTGTCTTATTCGGCCTCGTCCTCGCCGTCATGGTGGTGATGGCAGGAGCACCCTTCGTCCTCACAGCCGCATTCATCGGTCGACTGCAAGGAAAACTTCGCCTTACAGTTGGGGCACTGGACCTCGCCGGACTCCAGCGCATCGTCGTCGATGACCAGGTCCTCCTTGCAGTTGGGGCACTCGTTCTCGAAGAGATCGTCGTCGTCCTCACCGCCGCAGCCGCTCTGGCCGCCGTCCTCGTCCTCAAAGACCGCCTTCTCCACGTCGGAGAGGTCGTCCGAGATGGCATCGATCTCCTCGCCCAAGGCAGTGGCGTTCTCCTCCAGGTCCTCAATGGACAGGCCGATCTCCTCCAGGATGCCGATCATCACAGAGATGAGCTTGCCCTCCTTGGATTTGTTGGTATCCAGGTCCAGGCCCTCGGCCAGGCCCTTCAGGTACGCGACCTTCTCAGAAATAGTCATGTCAGTCTCCTTTTTCCGGCCTCGCAGGGCCTGTCGGTAAAATGGATCCGCGCCTCGCTGTGCGCCTGCTCCCGGGCGCTCAGACGCTTAACTATCACGCCTCGCGCTCTCCGCAACGGCACACTGCTTGCCGCTGCGCCGAAAATGCCGCCGGACTTCGTCCGGCCTGTTTTTCGGCCTGCGCGCCTCGCTGTGCGCCTGCTCCCGGGCGCTCAGACGCTTAAGCCTTGCAGCGCTCCAGATACTCGCCGGTCCGGGTGTCGATCTTGATCTTATCGCCGGGATTGATGAACAGGGGCACCTTGATCTCCGCGCCGGTCTCCAGGGTGGCGGGCTTGGTCACATTGGTGGCGGTGTCGCCCCGGAAGCCGGGGTCGGTCTCAGTGACCTCCAGCTCCACAAAGGTGGGGGGCTCCACGGCGAAGATCTTGCCCTTGTAGCTGTTGATCTTGCAGGGCATGTTCTCCTTCACGAAGCGGAAGTTGTCCCCCAGGGTGTCGGCGCTGATGGGCACCAGATCGTAGGTCTCCGGGTCCATAAAGTAGTACAGGTCGCCGTCGTTATAGCTGTACTCCATATCCTTGCGCTCCACATAGGCCTGCTCGAACTTGGCGGTGGGGTTGAACGAGGTCTCAGTGACGGCGCCGGTGATGACGTTCTTCATCTTGGTGCGCACAAAGGCCGCACCCTTGCCGGGCTTGACGTGCTGGAACTCCACGACCTGCATCACCTGGCCGTCCATCTCGAAGGTCACGCCGTTGCGGAAATCACTGGCAGTAATCATTGGTAACACATCCTCCAAACGATTTGTAAACAATATAGTCCATTCGCGTTCTTATTTTAACCTACTTTTCCCTGCTTGACAAGGGGGTAGCTGTGAAATGTTCTCTCCCCGCGCTTTTTAGAGCACCAGCAGCTCCCGGGGAGAGGCCGTGATGTCCTCGCAGCCCCCCACCGTGAGGATGAGCACGTCCTCGATACGCACGCCGAATTTCCCGGGCAGATAGATGCCCGGCTCGGCGGAGATGACCGCCCCGGCCGGCAGAGGGCCGTGGTTTCCGGGAGCGGCGTTGGGGAACTCGTGGATCTCAATGCCCACTCCATGGCCGAAGCTGTGGCCGAAATAGGCCCCGTACCCGGCTTCCGCAATGACCTGGGCGGCGGCATTGTGTACATCGCACCCCAGCGCCCCCGCCCGGGCCGCGGCAATGCCCGCGTTCTGGGCGGCCAGGACGGTGTTGTAGACCCGGCGCATCTCCTCCGTCGGCTCCCCCAGGGCCACCGTGCGGGTCATATCCGAGCAGTAGCCGCCATATACGCATCCAAAGTCCATGGTGATGAACTCCCCCCTGCCCACCTTCCGGGAGCCTGGGACGGCGTGGGGCTTGCTGCCGTTGGGCCCGGAGGCTACGATGGGGTCAAAGGACATCCGTTCCGCCCCCCGGCGGAGCATCTCGTACTGGAGGCGGGCGCCGATCTCGCTCTCGGTGAGGCCGGGGCGCAGGAAGGAGCAGATGTCTGAAAAAGCCTCGTCCGTGATGCGCTGGGCCTGGCGCATGGCGGCCAGCTCCTCCGGGTCCTTGCACTCCCGGAGGGTGCGCAGCAGCTTCTGGGCGGGCACCAGCTCGCAGGGCAGGTCCTGGTAGCTCCGGTACTCCTCCAGGGTAAGGTAACTCTCCTCGATGCCCAGGCGATGCACCCCCAGCTCCTCCACTGCCCGGCGCAGGAGGGCCTTCCGTCCGGTCTCCCGGGTGGTCATGGTGATGGCCGCCCCGGTCACCTGGGCCTGGGCCGCCTCGATATAGCGGGAGTCGGTGAAGTAGCGGCTCTCCCTTGGGGACACCACCGCCAGTCCCTCCCCGTGGAAGCCCACCGCATAGAACTCCCCCGGCGCGCTGGTCACCAGCATGGCGTCCAGGCCGTGCTCCTCCAGCTTCGATGTGATTTCCTTCAGATGGTTCATCTCGCGCTTCCTTTCTCTGGATGAGAGCTCTCTAAAGAGCCTGCAAAAACTGCTCATAGGCCCGCTTCATCGTCAGGGCATCCTCGGCCTGAGTGCCCGCTGACTCGCAGATAATCGTGGGGCTCCAGCCCCGGCGGGCCAGGGCCTTCATCAATGGCAGGTGGTCGGGGCCAAATTCCTCTTGGGCGAAGGTCAGGTGCATCTTTTCGCCCCCCTTGGGGGTAAACTGGATGCGGGAGAAATGGCTGTGGAAACGGCTGGCCCGCGCCTCCCCCAGGGCGGCGGAGAGCTTGTCCAGCATTCGCTCGGTGGCCTCCTCTCCCTCCTCGGCCCCCAGGCTGCGGGCGTAGAGGTGCCCAAAGTCCACCGTGGGCAGGAGCCGCCCGTCCACCTGGCACAGCTCCAGCACCTCATCCAGGTCCCCCAGCTGGTTGATCTTGCCCATAGTCTCGGGGCAGAGGGTAATGTGCCCCAGCCCCGCCCGGTCGCAGGCGGCCACTACCGCCTCCAGGGACGTCTGGGCAATGGCCAGGGCCTCCCGCCGGGTGCGCTTCATCAGGGCTCCCGAGTGGATGACTACCCGCTCGGCCCCCATCCAGTCGGCCGCCCGGCAGGCGGCGGTGATATATCCGATGGTCTTTTCCAGGCTCTCTGGGTCAGGGTTAGCCAGGTTGATGAAATAGGGCGCGTGGAGGGAGAGCTTTACCCCCGCCGCTCGGGCCCGCTCCCCCAGCTTCCGGGCGCTCTCCTCCCCAATGTGGACTCCTTTGCCGCACTGGTATTCGTAGGCGTCCAGGCCCATGGCCTTCACCCACGCCGGCGCGTCTAGGGAAGACTTGTATGCCCGGGAGAAGGAGTCGGAGTTCCCCGCGGGTCCAAACCATACGCTCATGCTATCGGCTCCTTTGCTGGGACAGGGCCCGGAACGGCCACTCGGCGGCGTAGCGGAGGTAACGCCCCGGGTTGCCCGAGAGCCGGATGGGCTCCACCAGAATCGTGTGCACCCCGGCCCGGTTCCCGCCCAAAATGTCCGTGAAGATCTGGTCCCCCACGATGGCGGTCCGCTCCGCCGGGACCCCCGCCTCCTCCATGGCCCGGAGAAAGCCCCCCCGCTTGGGCTTGCCCGCATGGCCCAGGAACGGGACCCCCAGGGCCCGGGCAAACCGGGCCGGGCGGCCGGGTTTGCGGCTGTTGGAGAGGATAAAAAGGGTCACCCCCGCCGTCCGGAGCTTCTGAGTCCAGCTGCGCAGGGCCTCCTCCGGCTCGGGCACGCCGTAGGGGGCCAGGGTGTTGTCCAGATCGGCCAGCAGCAGGGCAATTCCCGCCCGGGTCAGGTCCTCTGGGCGGATGTCGTAGACGCTGCGGAACGTCTGGTCCGCCAGGAGTGGAAAGGCCAGTGTTCTCACCTCGATGCTTCTAATCGCGGGGCCGGGCGCATAGCCATAGAGCACGGCGGCCGCTCCGCCCGAACATTATATCACCCCGCCTGCGGGGGAACAAGGGGGTCTTTTCCCATGGCTGACACACCCGCGCTGCTCGTTCTCACCCCGCCCGGCCAGGTCCGGGCCGTTCAGGCCGCCGGCCTCACGCCGGCCCACCTGGCCTACCGGGTGGGGGCGGGGCCCCATCTCTTCCGCTCCAAGACCCCCGTGGCCCTCCGGGGCGGGGTGCTGGCCCTGGACGCCCAGGGCTTCCAGGGCCGCGGGGAGCCGGGTCCTTTCTGCCAAGAGGTGCTCCGGGAATGCGCCGCCCGGGGATTCCAGGGGGTGCTCTGCGCCTTTGACGGTCCTCCGATTCCCCTGCTGCGCTCGGCAGTCGCCGAGCTGGAGCCCCTTCTGACCCGGCGGGGCTGGCCTCTCTATGTGACCGAGCCCTACGCCGCCGGCGGGGCCCGGGTGCTCATCTCCTCCGCCCTGTCGGGGGGCTCCCTGCGCTTGCGCCTGGAGGAGGCCGTAGAGCGCTACGGCCGGGAGCGGGTCGTCTTGCGCGTAGAGCGGGTGGCCGAGGACTTCCCCCTCCCCTCCCCCGGCGGCTCAGGCGTCCCCCTCACCCAAGAGGAGCTGGCGCGGCGGCTGGAGGAGCGCGCCCCGGCGGTGTTCTTTTCCAGCGAGCTGTGCGCCCACTACTTCACCTACATGGAACAAGATGGAGCCCACTTCGTCCTCTTCGACGACGCGGGCTCCATCCGCAAAAAACTCCAGGTGGCCGGGGACCTGGGCATCTCCCGGGCCGTGCTCTCCTACCCCCAGGTGGAGGATCTGCTGCCCGAGCTTCTCAGGTCTCCTTCAGGCGGGAGATGAGGTCCTTCAGGCTGCTGCGCAGGACCGGGTCCTCCTCCTCCGCCAGGTCGGCGCTGTCCAGGGCCCGGCGGCACAGGCGCAGGGCCTCCTTCCGGTCGGGGGGAACCGCCTTTCCGTCGGCATAGCACAGGGCCAGGCGGTACATCCCCTCGGCGTCCTGCTTGTCCGCCGACTCCTGATAGTACTGGAACGCCTTGCTCAGGTTGGAGGGCACCTGGATCCCCTCCTCGTAGAAGCGGCCCAAGGCGCACAGGGCGCTGCCCTCCCCCAGCTTGGCCGAGCGGCGGTAGTAGGAAAAGGCCTTCTTCAGATCGGGCTCCACCCCCTGCCCCAGCTCGTAACACTCGCCCAGATTGTACAGGGCCACGTTGTGGTTGCGCCGGGCGGCCCGGCGGTAGAGCTTCACCGCCGCACCGAAATCCTGGCGCACCCCCTGGCCCCGGCGGTAGAGCTCCCCCAGATTGTTCTGGCCCCGGGCGCTGCCCGCGTCGGCGGCCTTCTGATACCACGCGGCTGCGCTGGCGTAGTCCTGAGCCACCCCCCGGCCGTGGGAGTAGCACCAGGCCAGGTTGCACATGCCGTTGGTGTCCCCCGCCTGGGCGGCCCGCTGGTAGAGGTCTACCGCCGCGGGCCAGCTCTGCTCCACGCCGTCGCCGGTCTCATAGCGGTAGCCCATGGAGCACAGGGCGGGGGGATAATTCTGCCCCGCGGCCAGGCGCATCCACTCCAGGGCGGCGGCTGGGTCCCGCTTGACCCCCTCCCCCCGCTCATAGCAGTAGCTCAGGTTATACCGGGCCCGGGGGTGCTCCAACTCGGCGGCCTTCCGGTACCACTCGGCGGCCTTCTTATGGCTCTTGCGCACCCCCCGGCCGCAGTCGTAGAACCAGCCCAGGTTGCACATGGCGTCGGCGTCCCCCCGCTGGGCGCTCTCCAGGTAGCAGCGGGCGGCCTGGCGGTCGTCCTGCTCCACGCCCTCGCCCCGCTCGTAGCACAGGCCCAGCATGCACAGCGCGTCGGCATCCCCCTGAATGGCGGCCTTGCGGAACCAGGACACTGCCGCCTCTGGGTCCCGCGCCACCCCGATCCCCTTCAGGAAGAGCCAGCCCAGGTTGTACTGGGAGGGCGTATCCCCCCGCTGGGCGGCCCAGCGGTACCAGCGGGCGGCCTCGCCCCAGTCCTGGGTCATGCCCCAGCCCCGCTCCGCGGCCAGCCCCAGGTAAAACCCCGCCCGGCTGATCTCCCGTTCCGCAGCCTTGCGGAACCACTCCACTGCCTTCGTCCGGTCCTCGCGCACGCCCCGGCCGTTCCAGCAGCACTGGCCCAGCCAGAAGGCCCCCTCGCCATAGCCGTGGTCCCAGGCGCGCTGGAACCAGAAGAGAGCCTGCCTGTCATCCTGCGCCGCACCGCACAGGCCGAAATAAGCGTTGATCCCCAGATAGCACTCAGCCCGGCTGTAGCCCTGCTCCGCCGCCCGGCGGTAGCACTCCATGGCGCCCTCCGGGTCGGCAGGGGTCCCCTGGCCCCGCTCCAGGCAGACGCCCAGATTGGTCAGGGCCCGGGGGTCGTCCTGGGCGGCGGCCTTCCGGTACCACTCCACCGCCTGGACCGGGTCCTTCTCCACCCCCTGGCCAAACTCGTAGCACCAGGCCAGGTTGCACTGCCCGGCTGCGTCCCCCAGCTCCCCCGCCCGGCGGTAGAGCTCGGCAGCCTTGCCCCAGTCCTGTTCCACCCCGCGGCCCAGCTCGTAGCACAGGCCCAGGTCCCGCAGGCCCCGGGGCTCGCCTGCTGCCGCGGCGGCGGCATACCAGTGGGCGGCCTGCTCCAGGTCGCTCTCCACACCAAGCCCCGTCTCGTAGCAGTAACCCATGTAATAGAACCCTGGCGGATAACCCTGGCCGGCGGCCATCTGGTACCAGTGGAAAGCCTTTTTCCCGTCGGGCTCCACCCCATCTCCCGCTGCAAAACGCCGGGCCAGCTCCAGCTGGGCCTGGGGCGCCCCCTGGAAGGCGGCGGCCTTGAGCCAGTACAGAGACTGCTCCAGGTCTACCGCCGCGCCAATGCCGTCGTGATAGCAGTAGGAGAGCAGGGCCTGGGCCCGGGAAAAGCCCTCTTCTGCGGCCTTTTGGTACCACTGCACCGCTTGCGCCGGGTCAGTCATGGTCCCAACGCCCTCCTGAAGGCAGTAGCCCAGGTTGCACATGGCGGGCGGGTAGCCAAGCTCCGCCGCCTGCCGGTAGAGCCAGACCGCCTGCCGCGGGTCGGCGGCCGTGCCCACGCCGTTTTCCATGCACCAGCCCAGATTGCTGATCCCGGAGGCGTCCCCCAGGGCCGCCGAGCGGCGGAAGCACGCCAAGGCGCGTGTCCCGCCCCGCTCCCCCTGGTCGGCCCAAAAAGCCCCCAGGGCGGACCACTCCCCGCCGCTCAGGCTCTCCTCCGCCGCCGGGAGCATGGTGCGCCCGCAGGCGGGGCAGCACTCCGGCTGCTCCCCCTCTACAATACAGGGGCATTCAGGATTGGTACAGCGGTAGATCATGGCGCGCTCCCCCTTTTTCCCAGGGCTGATGATTCCGATTCGTAATATTTGCTTCCATTGTAACACTTTTTCCCCCTTGTGACAAGGGAATCAAAGAAAAGCCCCGCACCAGAGTGGTGCGGGGCCAAATTCTGCCTGCGTTATGCGTTAATAGAACTTCTTGCGGTTCTTGCGGGCCGCCTCGGACTTCTTGCGGCGCTTGACGCTCGGGCTCTCATAGTGCTCACGCTTGCGCACCTCGGCCAGGACGCCCGACTTGGCGCAGCTGCGCTTGAAGCGCTTCAGGGCGTTCTCCAGGGACTCGCCATCTTTTACACGGACTTCCGACATTTATTTCCCCTCCCTCCGAAGCAACGGATTCCGCTGCGAAAGGGCCACATACTGGTAGTTATGGCTTTAACACTAAGATATTATATGCCGGATAGGCCGCCTTGTCAAGTCCGAATTTTCCCATCTCAGCGAGCGATGAGGTTGATCAGCTTGTTTGGCACCAGGATGGTTTTGACGATCTGCTTGCCCTCGGTGAATTTCTGCACCTTGGGGTCGGCCAGGGCCGCGGCCACCACCGTGCCCTCGTCGCTGTCCACCGGCACGGTGACGGTGGCGCGGAGCTTACCGCACACCTGGACAGCCATGGTGGCCTGGGCGGCCACAGTCTTGCTCGCATCATAGACAGGCCAGGGCTGCTGGCAGGCCATGCCGCCCTTCGCGGCGGCAAAGCCCATCGTCTCCCACAGTTCCTCCACCATGTGGGGCGCGAAGGGAGAGAGCATCAGCAGCAGGGTGGCAAAGTCCCCCTTGGAACAGCCGTTTGCGTAGAAATCGTTGACCAGGGCCATGAGGGCGGCGATGGCGGTGTTGAATTTCATGGCCTCGATGTCCTCGGAGACCTTTTTAATGGTCTTGTGGAGGCTGCTCTCATTGGCCGGGGTGTGCTCCAGGGAGTCGGAGCACTGCTCCGAGAGGTTCCACACCCGGTCCAGGAAACGCTTGCAGCCCTTGACGGCGTTGTCGCTCCAGGCGGCGGCCTTCTCAAAGTCGCCGATAAACATGATATACAGGCGCATGGTGTCTGCGCCGTACTGGGCCACCACGTCATTGGGGTTGATGACATTGCCCCGGCTCTTGGACATCTTCTCGCCGCCCTCGCCCAGGATCATGCCGTGGCTGGTGCGTTTCTGATAGGGCTCCTTGGTGGGAACCACGCCGATGTCGTAGAGGAATTTATGCCAGAACCGGCTGTAGAGCAGGTGCAGGGTGGTGTGCTCCATGCCGCCGTTGTACCAATCCACCGGGGACCAGTACTTCAGAGCCTCCGGAGAGGCCAGGGCCTTGTCATTGTGGGGGTCCATATACCGCAGGAAGTACCAGCTGGAGCCCGCCCACTGGGGCATGGTGTCGGTCTCCCGCTTGGCCGGACCGCCGCAGCAGGGGCAGGTGGTGTTGACCCAGTCGGTCATCTTGGAGAGCGGGCTCTCGCCGTCGTCGGTGGGCTCGTAGCTCTCCACGTCGGGCAGGAGCAGGGGGAGCTGGTCTTCAGGCAGGGGCTGCCAGCCGCACTTCTCACAGTAGACCATGGGGATGGGCTCTCCCCAGTAGCGCTGGCGGGAGAAGACCCAGTCGCGCAGCTTGTAATTGACCTTGGAGTGGCCCACGCCCTTCTCCTCCAGCCACTCGGTCATGGCGGGGATGGCATCCTTGACGGTCATGCCGTTGAGGAACTCGGAGTTGACCAGAATACCGGTCTCGTCCTTTGCGGTGAAGGCGGCCTTCTGCACGTCCTCACCGCCGGAGACCACTTCGATGATCTCGCAGCCGAACTTCTTGGCAAATTCCCAGTCCCGCTCGTCATGGGCGGGCACGGCCATGATGGCGCCGGTGCCATAGGTGGAGAGCACATAGTCGGAGATAAAAATGGGAATCCTGCGGCCGTTGACCGGGTTGATGCCCTCCACGCCGGAGAGGCACACGCCGGTCTTCTCCTTGTTGAGCTCGGTGCGCTCCAAGTCGGACTTGGAGGCGGCGGCCTTCTGGTAGGCGGTCACATCGCCGGCATTGTGCAGCAGGCCGGCGTCCAGCCACTTGCGCACCAGTTCGTGCTCCGGGGAGAGGACCATATAGGTGGCGCCGAAGAGGGTGTCCGGCCGGGTGGTGTAGACCACGATCTCGTCGCCGGTGGTCGCTTTAAAGGTGACCTCCGCGCCGGTGGAGCGGCCGATCCAGTTCTTCTGCTGGATCTTCACCCGCTCAATGAAATCCAGGTCGTCCAGGTCATCGATGAGCCGCTGGGCATACTCGGTGATCTTGAGCATCCACTGGGATTTCTCTTTGCGGATGACGGGGGAGCCGCAGCGCTCGCACACGCCCTCTACCACCTCCTCATTGGCCAGCACGCACTTGCAGGAGGTGCACCAGTTCACCGGCATGGTGGTCTTATAGGCCAGGCCGTGCTTATAGAGCTGGAGGAAGATCCACTGGGTCCACTTATAGTAGCTGGGGTCGGTGGTGTTGATGACCCGGTCCCAGTCGAAGGAGTAGCCCAGCATCTTCAGCTGCTTGGTGAAATTCTCAATGTTGTCGTGGGTGACCTTGGCGGGGTGGATGTGGTTCTTGATAGCGTAGTTCTCAGTGGGCAGGCCGAAGGCGTCGTACCCCATGGGGAAGAGCACGTTGTAGCCGTCCATGCGGCGCTTGCGGGCCACCACGTCCATGGCGGTGTAGGGCCGGGCATGGCCCACATGCAGGCCCTGACCCGAGGGATAGGGGAACTCCACCAGGGCGTAGAACTTGGGCTTGTCGCTGTGGTTCTCACAGTGGAAGGTCTTCTCCTCCTGCCACTTCTTCTGCCACTTGGGCTCGATGCTTGCAAAGTCGTACTTCAAATCTCTCACGCTTTCCTGTCAGATGATCGCCTCCGGCCGGAAAGGCCGGGTTTTTTCGAAATCTGTTTTATTATAGCGGACTTTTCCCGGGATTGCAAGGGTGCTCCTCTATATTCTCCCAGTCAAAGCGGAAAACGGAGTCAGTGTTCCTGAGGTCATGCGCACCGTGCCGTATAAATTAAGATTTTTACTGTTCCGTCTCGGAAATGTGGCAACTAATTGTACGTTATTCTTATTTTGTTTTTTTGTCCAATATGTTATATTTATTTTGCCAAAAATTCTATATTTATGGCATAATTACACAATATTCTGCTTGCATATTTGTACCTGTGGCTGTGAAAATATAAGCGCAACATTGTACATCTTGCGCTTTGATGGGGGGATGCCGCTCATCTGCAGCTTGTCCGCCGTGATTTCAATGCTGGACTTGCTCTGCACCTATTTTCTTCCGCAGATAATCCAGCCGCTATTAGAAATCATTTATAAGCTATAATTTAAACCGGTAGTTTCCCACTGAGCCGCAGATTGTGAAACTGAGCGTTGCGAGATGAAAAATTACGAAATCAATCTGAAAAAGATTTTGGAAACGTTGCTGCAGAGCAATGGATTCATTACCATGGATGAAATTTCCAAAAAAGTATCTCTTTCTAAGCGCTCCGTCCAAAACTACATCGAAAAATTGGACGAATGGTTTGCTGAAAATGGGTTGATTGACGTCCATATCGAGCGCAAACGCGGCAACGGAGTACGCCTTAACACAATGCCTGAAGAACGAAAACAGCTTTGGCATTTGTTAAATCTCCAGAGTTTCAATATCCACAGTGGCGACGCCACACGCAGGCTCAGCATTCTAAAGCAGTTGATCTTTTCTGAAGATGAATCTACTATTCAGGGCCTGATGGCCCAGTTCTATGTAAGCCGGGCAACAATTCTCTCAGACTTGGACTGGGCAAGTCAGTGGCTGGCCCAATACAAACTCCGTCTCTTTAAAACCCAGCACAGAGGTATTGGAATCATCGGCGATGAAGTCGCCCATCGAAAAGCCATCGCCGCCTATTTCGATGCCCGCGGTCATGGGACAATTTCCTATTTTGAAGTGCCCCAGCCGCTCCGGCGGATTGATGAAAAGAATCTTCAAAATTTGACCGAGGTATATCCAAGGGATACCGTCCTGAAGGTAGCCCGGATCATCGAAGATGCCGAACGGCAGTTTGATTTTATCCTTCTGGACGATTTCTACACCACACTGCTCACCCACATGGTTATCAGCGTCGTGCGTATTTCCAGCGGCAACTATGTTTCCAGTGAATTTCTGCCACCTGAGGAAACCTATCCTCCCCTTGAGACCCAGACCGCCGAGTATATCGCCCAGCGAATCAAGCGGGTTCTTCATATCTCTCTGCCACCTTCGGAGCAAGCCTATATTTGCATCCATCTAATTGGTTATAATGCATTTCGAGTTGAACAGGACTGGGGCCTTCCCTTCCCACAGAAAGTAGAGCATCTAGCTATTCAGCTTGTGGAAGCAGTAGGTGCCCGTCTTGGAATTGATTATTCCAATGACAAGATGCTCTTTTTCGGGCTATGCCTCCATCTCAAGACTGCTGTCTACCGTTTGAAGGTCAGTAGCTATACGCCTAAACGGCGCAATGTTGCCCTGTCTGCAGATTGGGCGGCTCTCTATGAGGCCGTTAAAGAAGCTAGCGTACTCTACGAACAGATCTGCGCTGTCACCCCCGATGAGGAGGAACTTTTTTGTATCGCCTATTTCTTTCTCTTGTCACAGCGGCGCAACTCCCAGCGCATCCAAGCCCTGCTGGTAAGCAACCTGGGAATCATGATGCGCATGGAACTGTTGCGGGAAATTGAGCGCGGGCTGTCCAATGTAACTGTGGTGGATAGCTGTTCGGCCCAGCAGCTAGCCGATTGGTCTAAACATCAATTTTCTCTCATCATTTCGACCGAACCTCTGCGGGATATTTCCGGACCTTGGGTGGATCTGTCCTCTGTCGCCCAGAAAGATTATCTCTCCGCCATTGATGAGTATATCAAAAAGAAACTTTTAGAGCAGTAGGTGACGCCATTTGCTGAAGCTTATTTTGTTTGACATGGATGGCCTGATGTTAGATACAGAGCAACTCTACTTCCACGCCTTTTCCCAAGCGTGTACCCGCCATGGACTTACCGGCCAGCGAGAGGTCTACCTACGTACAATTGGGGTGGATGATGAGACAGAACTGCAGATCTATCAGGAGAGTTTTCCCCAATTGGATGGACGTGTGTTCTATTCAGAGATTCAGGCGTATTGCCAAGAACAGATCCGCATCGGTCATGTGGCGGTAAAGCCCGGCCTATTTGCGCTGTTCGACGCTATTGACGAATATCCTGGTATTCGCAAAGCTGTTGTCACATCAAACCGCCGGGAGATGGCTACCGCGCTGCTCACGCAGACTGGTGTTTGGGAGCGTCTGGACGGCGGGGTCTATCGCGAGATGGTCTCACACTCCAAACCCGCCCCCGATGCCTACGAACTGGGCTGCCGCCTGTTCTCTGTGCCGCCCAGAGAGGCACTGGTCCTGGAAGACTCTGAACCTGGCCTGTATGCGGCTCAGGCAGCGGGAATCCCGGTCATCGTCGTTCCAGATCTCCTGGAGCCTTCTGAGCAAGCTCTGTCCGGTTGTATGGCCAGATGTAGCTGCTTGAAGGAGGTCATCCCTTACCTCCACCGTTTAATTTGACCGTCTCTTTCCTTCTTTTTCCTTTCTACAGGAAACGTCCTGTCCGGTTTTGTAAATCGGACAGGACGTTTCCATTTTCAATTATGCAGTCTCTAACCCATACGGCCAGTTGGACATCTTTCCCAAATTATAAACCTGAGTGAAACCAAGCGACTTGAGCAGTTCATAAGCCTGCGCACTGCGCCCGCCACCCTGGCAGTAGACAATGATGATATCCTGTTTATGCTCGTTCAGGTCACTGCAACTGGTCTCCTGCAGCTGGGAAAGCGGAATACAGATACTCCCGGGGATATAGCCATCCTCCGTCCGTTCTTCTTCATTCCTCACATCCAAGAGAATGGCCTGATCGTCTGCCTCCAACATACGTTTCGCTGCATCCGGTGCCAGTAACGCTGGCGCTTCCGGATCAGGCTCTGGCGGAAGGCGATATTCCGGATCCATCGTGCGCAGGACAATAGTGGCTCCCTCTCCTCTGGTCAGCCAAGCCTCTCCGCCAAAGACGCGTTCCTCTCTGCCAATCATGATCCCCTTTACATAGCACTGAGAAGTGTAGGAACGGCACATGTGGCAAGAGGCGAAATCCTTCAATTGCTGGGCTAGAGAGTCGTCTTCCTCCGCCTCGCCAAACAGATTTGTCAACGCCAGCGAGGTGATCTGAGCCGCCGTGTTCCGGGTAATCCGTTCACTTTCTTCTAAACTTGAGTCCAGAATGCCGCTGTTTCGCGCGATGGACAGACATGTCTCCGTGTCCGTCCGTTCGCCGCGGGCCGCACTTACCAGCCAAGTCACAAACGTATCCAATGCGATCTCTTCGTCAGGCCGGAAGCACTCACTCTCTGGCAACGCAATAATGTTGTACTCGGCCAGGGCCTCCACATAGGGTTCTGACCAATTTCCTGCCAGCTCTTCGGCATTCCCCGCAGCTACGGCCGCTGGAAGCGTCAACGCTACTGCCAGCAGACCGGTCAGCAGACCTCGCCAAATACCGGATGGCCGCTTGCCGGTATACATATTTCATTCCCCCTATTCCATAAATCTTACGCCCCGTATTCAAGCACACGGCTTTTGAATTGAACGTTTCTGGGCTGTATAGCCTGCACCAATGTCTGGTATTCCATCGTCGGAATTCCGGTGCTCCATCTGGTTTTGCCACACGGGCCGGAGCTATAGCTCCGGCCCGTGTGGCGCTCACATTGAGACATTTGAAAGGAGAAGGATAGAAAAATTCGTATTTAGTCCGCCTGCACCATCTGGGAGTACTGGCACATCATCGCCGCGAGTTCTGCCCGAATGGCGGTTCCAGTGGGATCTATGCAATTGCCTGGCTTGCCGTTGATAATCCCAACACCCACAGCCCAGTCCACGGCGTCCTTTGCCCAACTAGAGATCTGACTGGCATCGGTAAAGCCATCAGCATTACCGGCCGGGCTGCCCAGAGTATCTGTGTACTCGGCATAGCGGTAGAGGAATGCAGCGAACTGTTCGCGGGTGACCGGGGCATCCGGCAAAAAGTTACCCTGACCGTCACCCGCAATGATCCCATTAGCCGCGCCCCAAGCGACAGCCTTGGCATACCAAGCGCTTTCCAGGACGTCACTGAAGGAAGCACCGTTCTCCACGGTGGGTTGGCCAGCCATGCGCCACAGGGTAGTCGCTGCCATGGCTCGGGTCACTGTGTCATTTGGCATGAAGCGCACACCGTCGCCCTCCATGATGTCCTTAGCGGCAACGTACATGACCGCATCATAGTACCAGTCGCCGGCTTTTACATCGTTAAAGGTCCTGGTGCCGTTATCTTCACCGCTAGTCTTTTCAAAGACCGCACTGAGAGTGTGCCTAGCCTTTACGTTCTCAAAGGTATAGGTGGAGACAGCTCCCACCGATACACCGTCCACAAGCACGTCTTTGATGACGTAACCCGCGTCCGCCTGAATTGTAAAGGTCTTGCTCTGTCCCGCGGGAACCATACAGCTCTCGGGGGTAATATTTCCGCCTGCACCAGCAGTCACTGCAATCGAGTAGGTGCGCTGGGTGCTGCCGCCCGTAGTATTGCGGTCCGAATCGTCGCCACTACTGATGCGGTTCCACGCGGCGTACAGGGTCAAATTTGCGGTAACTATGTTGCTCCTAAAGTCAAAGGGCTGGGTAAGTTCGGCGTCCTGATACCAACCGTCGAAGGTATAATTTGTGCGAGTAGGCTCAGCGGGCTCGGTCAGCAAGCTACCAGCCTCCACCGTGATGGGTGCAACAGCGCTACCACCGTTGCTTTCGAAGGTTACGGTAAACGTCTCCTTCTCAGAAGTATCCGCATAAGCGTACACCTCCACGGCAGAGCAGGTGAACTGCGTGGGCGCTGCCAGCTCCCTAATGCCGCTGCGATTGGTCTTGTTGCCAGTCACGCCAGCTGCGGCATTGATATCATCCACCATGCCGATTTCCTCCACTGCACCCATGCGGCCGCTAGGAGTGATACGCAAATAACGTCCCTCTGCTTGCTCGGGAAGAACGATGTCCGTCATGACACTAGCTGCTTTGGTGTTGTCATGAATCGCCAGATCGGTCCAGGTAACATTGTCGCTGCTGATCTCCACCTTCACAGTATCCGGGCGCACATTGATGGCACCAGTCGAGGTGGACCAGCGGAGGATGATCCGGTCGAAGTTCTTCACCGCGCCCAGATCCACCACAAAGCACATATCACCGGTAGCGGAGAATCCAGTATTCAGATCGGACTCAATAAAGGTCTTGCCGCCAGCCGCATTGGCCTCGCCCCTGGCACTGACAGTAGTAGCGTTGGCAGGATCGCTGTTTTTCGCCAGCTCGCCGCTCACCAGCGTTACCTCTGCATTCTTGGCCAGGTTGTAGGTGCCGTTTTCAGTTTTGGCACCGCCGTAGATGTTGGTGATAGTCTTGGGCTTCTCTCCATCGATGGCGTTGTTGTAGCAGTTCACGGAAATCACCGCATCGCCAGCCAAATCTTTGGCATTGTGGGTGATGGTGATCGTCCGTGTCTCACCCGGGAAGAGGGTGAAAAGATTGTCGCCATAGAACACAGGGGCCACCAGCTCGGCTTTGGAGGCATCGGCATAGGCCTTGAGCTCCACGGCGTAGGCAATAGCACCAGTGGGGTTGCTGATCTCCAGAGTCTGGGTCACCTTTCCATCTTCCGTGGTGGAAGAAATCTGCTTCACGGTCAGTTCCACATTGGGCAGCTGATTGAGCTGGGTTAGGTCCGCATTCTGGAAGATCTTAGAGCGGTTCCACCCGTGGTTGGCACCGGCCACATCGCTGCGTATCGCCTGGGCGTAGGAGTTGTAGCTGACCACCTGTCCATCGCCGTCGGTCAGCTCCAGACGGATGAAGTACACGTCGGTGAGCGTACCCGTCAGGGAGTCCTGAATATCCTCATAGCTCCACAGCTTGTTCACGCCGCTGGACTGCTTCACCTGTCCATTGATGTTGTAGTAACGCTTGGTATACGTGTCAGTCTCACTGTCATAGTCCAGGCCAATCCACTGCTGCTCAATGGTATCGCGGCCGTGGGTGCCCACAGGCACAGGCTCAGACGCACCGTCGGCAACGATGTTAACAGTCTTAGTCAGCGGCTCGCTGATCAAATTGCCATTGATGTCATAGAGGCGGAGGGTCGCTGTCATATCGCCATAGCTCTGGGTGGTATTGTTGATCACATACACATCCTTATCGTAGGGATTGTACATAATATGCACCGGCTCATTGGCCTTCGCCACGCCAAAGGTAGAACCGTGTGGATTCATATAGAAATCAAACTGGTTCCAGTAAATCAGCGGCCAAGCGTTGTTGAGCATCCAGTTGACAATACCGGACGTAGAGGTATAGCGGAACAGAGCCTGAGCCTCGTACTGCGCCCGTTGAGAGTCATAGTCAAACAGCTGGCCCCGAGTCACATACTCCTCCACGCTCTCGGAAGCCCCGTAGGTGTTATCGATAAAAGACGTGATATGGTTGAGGTTGTTGAAGCCACCGCGGCAAGTGTGATAGTTCCACACATTGTAGTTCTCTTCGGTGTTATAAGGCCACAGATTCTCCTTGGGGAGGATCTTAAGCAGGGTCTCTAGCGATGGGATCGCCGCGCCGCCACCGCCCTCGGACACGAAGCCAAAGGTTCCGTGGGGATCCGTGTAATAGAAAGTAGGCGTCTGGGTATCGTAGGCGGCATCCATATGCATGCCGCCCGCGCGCCCGCTCAGCTCAGAGAGCTTCTCATCGCCGCCGTAAGCGCTGGAACCGCTGGCGCAAACCACTCCCATATCCAGCCAGTGCAGCTGGGCTTCGATGCGGAAGTAGGCGTATTCTACCATAGCGCAGGGCGGGTTGTCACTGCCGTTAAACCAAAGAGCCATAGCGGGATGCTGGCGGGCGTTGCGCAGTTGTGCGTATTGTTCTTCATAAGCCACAAAGCGCTCGGCCATCCGCCAGTTGGGGGTCTGCTGGTACTGATCGCAACAGCACCAACCGGTCATGAGCAGGATGCCGTTCTCATCCAGAAGATCCAGCAGATCATTGTCGAAGAACTTACCCTCATCACGGATCATGTTCATGCCCATGTATTTAAGGTAGTCTACCACAGCCTCGTTGGTGTCCTGGTCATGGCGCAGGAAGAGGTCGGTGGGGCAGTAGCCGCCGCCGCGCAGCATCACAGGCTGATGGTTGACATAGATCTGGAGCATCTGCTCATCGCCCAATTCGTCAGGGTCGTCGCTATCCGCCATAGCGGAAACGTTGATCTCTGCGTCAATTTCCCGGATACCGAAGCGGTGGTGTAGGCTGTCACTGTCCACGCCATTGATGACAAAGGTCCAGTCTACCGTGTATAGCGGCTGGTCACCGGAGAGGTAGGGCCACCACAGCTCGGGATTATCCATGGCATACTCCACCGCGATCTCCTGGCAGTAAGCGTTGGGCTTCACGTCGACATTTTCTTTGGAGATAGAGGTCACAATTGCGCCGCTGGGGTCCTTAATGACACCAGTCAGTGTTCCAGTTACTGCCGCGTCGGTCATGTTATTGACATCCACGTAGAAAGTCAAATTGGCGTGATCCAGGCTTTCGCTGACCTCAGAGGCCACAGCGGGATTCGACAGGCGCACCGCATCAGAGGTGCTCACCACAACCGCGCCGGTGAGGCCCATATTGTTGTCAGGGGGCTCGGGGTTCCAGTCTACCCAGAAGGAGGTCAAGTCGGTGCCGTACATGGGACGGGTTACCTTGACCTTGATGTTTACATTCTCACCTGGAACCACATAATCTGTGATGTCCAGGTCATAATTCCGGAAAGAACCGATGAACTTGTCCTTGTACTGCTCATACAGCTCTACTTGATCTGCTTCGTCGTTACAGTAGCCAAGGGCTGCCAGAGTACTGGCCGCAGGGGTATCTTTCGAAGGCGTGGGATCGACAAAGCCTTCACCTTTTCCTAGGGCCGTCAGGTCGTCCTGGAGGTCGGTCACATCAGTGATGTTAATGTTCTCATTAGATAGCTTGTGACCATTGACATAGATCTCGCCCACATAGCTGATGCCCTGGAAGTTCAAGTTGACCTGCTTGCCAGCCTGGTCCGCAGGCAACACAAAGTTGGTGCTGTACCACCAGGGGTGTTCGAAATCAATGTACGGGATTTTGGAGATATTGTCGGAGAAGAAAACGTCTTTCTCGCCATTGTTATTCGATTCAAACAGGTCGTCGTAAACCCCAGCGTCCAGCAGATTGCCCAGCACCGTGCCAGGTACTGCCGCATCAATCCAGTTGTCGGTCTGGAAAGTAGGGGCCGCCACTGCCGCGTCATCATTCAACGCAGGCAGATAGGTATGGGTATCACCGGAAGTGGGGGCGATCTTCCACTCCGTCAGCTTCTGGGAGAAGTTTGTTTGCTCCGCCTGCTCTGTCCACTTCGCATAAAGGGTGATATCACTCGTTACAACGTCCGTGTCAAAGTCCCAGGGGATAGTCAGACCCTCGTCCTTGTACCAGCCCTGGAATGTATAACCGCTCCAAGTGGGAGCTGTAGGCGCAGTCAGCTTACCACCGGCCTCCACTGCCACAGGCTCCACCGTGCTGCCGCCCTTGCTGTCAAACTGCACGGTATAATTGCCAAAGCGCACTGCGATCGTGGTGTCCTTGGTCACATTGGTCAGGGATAGAGTACCGTCTACCACCGAGGCGGAGACATCCACGCCATCCCGCAACACCTTCACGGTGCTACCGGCAGAGGCCGGCGTGATGGCCAGAGTGAGCACTCCATCCGTCCCAACCAGTGCAACTCGCTCGTTTGCATTCAATGCAGATGTGTAATCCTTGCCAGATACTGTTACGGTTCCCTCGCCGCGGATGTCCAGGTAAGCAGTTGTCTGGAATGCATAGACCTCCACGCCAGTGCAGGTATACTTGGTTGCGGCATCTACCTCATCGATACCGCCGCCCATAGGCCTGCTGGTAAAGGGGTACTGACCTTCCACTAATCCCACCGCTGGGGCTGCAGTACGGTGGCCGCTGGGAGTCACACGGAGATACCGACCGGTGGCCGTGCTGTCCAGGACGATATTGGTCATCGTGGAGCCAGAACCTGTGTTGTCAAAGTCCTCCACCAGGACTGTCCAGACCACATTGTCGTTGCTCACTTCCAGCTTGATATGGTCAGGCCGGTTGTTGATGGTATTACTCGAGCGTACCCAGCGGAGCATGATCCGGTCAAAGCTCTGCTCACTGCCCAGATCCACAGTAAAGCTGCCCTCACCGTTGGGCTCATAATTGGTATACAGGTTGGAATCCACAAAGGTCTTTCCGTTGAGTGCAGCGGTTTTGGCATTGTCATTCACGGCAGTCACATTGTCGGGAGTACTGCCACTAAATCCCTCCGCCGTCACGGTCTTGTCCCGGGCCAAATTGTTGGTGCCCTGGGCATTGATGTCCACGCCGGTGTAGATGTTCTCCGCCGCCCGCTCATCGCGGGATACCAGGTTATTGTAGCAGTTCACCGCGATCGTCGCATTTCCATCCAAATCTTCGGTGTTATGTGTGACTGTGATCACCCGCGTCTCACCGGGGAAGAGGGTAAACAGATTGTCACTATAGAATACCGGCGCTACCAACTCTGTCTTGGTTGCGTCCATATAGGCCTTCAGCTCCACAGCATAAGCCACATGGCTCGTGGGGTTGGTAATGCTGAACGTCTGCATAACCTTGCCGTTGAGGTTTGCAGTACCGGTCTGAATGATTTCCAACTCCACGCTGGGTAGCTGGTTCAGCTGGGTCAGGTCGGCCGTTTGATACACCGCCGAACGGGACCAGTTGTGCCGGGCTCCAGCTACATCGCTACGCATGGGTTCGGCATAGGCGTTGTAGCTAATCACTTCACCAGAGCCATTCTTCAGCTCCAGGCGGAGGAAGTAGACATCACTGGTTGGGCTGGTCAGAGAATCCATGATATCGTCATAGGACCACAAATTCTCAATTCCGTAGGAGGTCTCCACCTGGCCGTTGATTTTCATGGTCGCTTCGGTCAGCTGGCCCTCTTCATCTAGAGTAAATCCCGCCATGGCGTCCTCGATTGCACCATGAGGGCCATCTACTGGCTCAGAGGCGCCCACCGCGTCTAAATCGAAGGACTTGGAAAGCTGGGTGCTGATGAGGTTCCCCTCGATGTCGTAGATGGAGAGAGTGGCGGTCAGATCATTATACGATTTCAGCGTGTTGTTGACCACCAAAACCTGTTTGTTATAGGTGTCATACATGATATGGACCGGCTCATTGGCTTTAGCCACACCATAAGTCGAACCATGTGGATTGAGATAGTAGTCAAACTGATTCCAATAGAAGATAGGCCAGGCATTATTCAGCATCCAGTTGACCAGACCAGAGGTATTGACAAACCGATACATTGTCAGTGCCTCATACTGGGCCCGCTGGGAATCATAGTCGAAGAGCTGAGCCCGGGCTACAAACTCCTCCAGGCTCTCGGACTGTCCATAGGTATTGTCTAAGATGGAGGTAATTTGATTGAACTGGTCAAAGTTCTGTCTAGAAGCATGGTAATTCCACACATTGGCATTTTCGCCTACATTGTAGGGCCACTCATTCTCCTCAGGGATAACCTTCCGGATAGTCTCGATCACCGGGATTCCGGCACCGCCGCCGCCTTCGGACACAAAGCCAAAGTTGCCCTTTGGGTCCGTGTAATAGAAATTAGGAGTCTGAGAGTCATAGGTAGCGTCCATGTGCATTCCACTGAAGATACCGGTATAGTCGGACGCAACTGCAGAGCCGTTGGAGGTAGTCGCCCCCATGTCCGGCCAGCGCAGCTTGCCTTCGATCTCCAGGTATTTGTACTCCACCATCTCCGTGGGAGGCCGGTCGCTACCGTTGAACCAGACGGCCATACAGGCGTGGCTGCGGGCGTTGCGCAGTTGGGAGTACAAGCCCTCATAGGCCACAAAGCGCTCGGCCTTGGTCCACTTGGCGGAGTTCTGATGTCGGTCGCAACAGCACCAGCCGGTCATGAGCAGGATACCGTTTTCATCCAGCAGGTCCAGTAGGTCATTGTCGAAGAACTTGCCCTCGTCGCGGATCATGTTCATGCCCATGTATTTCAGGTAGTCCACCACAGCTTGGTTAGAGCGGTCCGAATGGCGGAGATAGATGTCGGTGGGGCAATAACCACCGCCCTTCAGCAAGATAGGCTGATGATTGACATAGAGCTGGAACATGTAGCTGTTGTCATCACTCGCAATCGCGGAGGTGTTGACTTCCGCGTAGATTTCCCGGACGCCAAAGCGATGGGAAAGGGTGTCGCTGCCCGCCCCATCCACAGCAAAAGTGTACTCCACTGTGTAGAGCGGCTGGTCACCGTACTGATTCGGCCACCAAAGCTGGGGGTCTTCCAATGTGTAGGGAATGGTGACCTCCTGGCAGTAAGCGCCGCCGTCCACCACAACGCCCTTCTGGACGGTATCGACTACTTCGCCGCTCTCATCCATTATCAGGCCGGTCAGGACGCCGCGTACTGCGTCGCCGGTCATGTTGTTCAGATCGACGCAGAAGGTCAGCTCCGCACTGTTCAGGTCTTCACTAACCTTGGACACCACAGCGGGATTGGACAGGCGCACCGCGCCGGACACGCTGACGACTACTTCGCCAGTCAGGCCCATATTACTGTCCGCGGGCTGCGGATTCCAGTCCACCCAGAAGGAGGTAAAGTCGCCGGAGGTGGCACTGTCCGACGTGTCCGATTTATAGAGCGGGCGGGAGACCTTGACTTTGATGTCGTTGGGCGTTCCGTCCTTGTTGACATAGTCAGTGATATCTACGTTATAATGGCGGAAAGAACCCAAAAACAAGCTGTTATATTCTTCAAACGGAACACTATTTGGATAGGGTGTCAGGCTAGCATCAATGGGCGTTGTGCTGTTTGGATCGGCGTATCCTTCGCCCGTGCCCAGCACCGCCAGATCGTCCTGCAACTCTTGGTCTGAGGTAATATTAAGGTTCTCATTGCTCAGCTTATGACCGTTGACATAAATCTCGCCGGTAAAGCTGATTCCCTGAAAATTGATGTTGACATAGGAGCCCTCTTCCAGCTCCGGCAGGGTGAACTGAGTGGCATACCACCAGGGCTCGTCAAAATCAGACATTGGGATCTTGGACATATTGTCCGAGAAGAAAACGTTCTTCTCGCCGGCATTGTCCGCTTCAAACAAATCGTCATAAACTCCGGCGTCGAGCAGATTGCCCAATACCGTTCCAGGAACCGCTGCGTCGATCCACTGGGACTGGTCCGCTGCGTCCACGTTCCAGTCGTCAATAGCGGGCAGTCCGCAGGTGGTTCCAGCCGCGGAAGGGGCGATCTTCCATTCCGTCAGCGTCTCCTGATAGTTGTCCATCGCATTTGCCAGCGGGAGCAACTCTTCTTCCGTTTCTTCTTCCTGTACAGGGTCAACCGTCTCTGCCATATTGCCGGGTTGGAGCAGGTTGGATTCGTTCCCCTCAACCGGAGAGGAATCCAATACTTCTTCCGCCAATACGGAGATCGCGGTGGCCGGGAGCATGGCAGCTGCTAGGCTCACACAAAGTAATGTGCTAAGTATTCGCCTTCTGAACTGTTTGTTCCGCATCAGTTTGAACCCTCCTTGTCTTTTCTGTCTTGCTCTTAATATTTTGTCCCCGCAGGGCCATCCAGCGGGCCTAATCCTATCCCGCCGGGGCCCGCTGGCGCTGGATGGTCTGCGTTTTGACAAACATATCAAACCCGCTGCGGTTGTTCGTAGTAAACACGGTAAGAGCGCAGATGAGGAATGGGAAACCCTGCAGCAGATACAGAGAGAGCATCTTTAGCGCGCTGCGCACTGCTAGCAGTCCCGCATGCAAAACAGGATTCCGCTTCGGATTTAGGGGCGTGATCCGCAGGCCCATGAGAAACTTTCCAATCGTACACCCCTGAAGCAGCACTGTCGTCAATGTCTCATATCCAAACCAGAGAATCAAGCTGAATTGGAAAGCTTCATCGAACCGTGCAAAGACTTGGTTCATCGCATCCTGTTGCTGCTCGGTCGGCTGTATTTGCGCCTCGTCCATCGCCGCTCGGACCGCAAAAAAGTCCGGCTGGCCGACAATCTGGTATGCGAGAAACCAGATCGCCACCACGATCGCTAGGTCAATCAGAAATGCCAAAAACCGGTTCCTGCGGTAGTGGGGCGTCGTCTGAGCAAAGTCAATTCCTAAAAACCCCATCTTTTGCTCCTTTCCATATGTATCACAGATCAGGCAGCTTTAATTCCTGCCTGCTCCTGCTGATAGTTTTTGCGATCCCATGCCATAATGAAGGGAAGCCACACAAGGAAAGAACAGATCAATCCGCACAGCTGCTCCACAACTCCCATGATGCTCCCGGTCGTAAGGAAACCACTGATGAGCACGCGCGTCGTCCACG
>CALXCU010000070.1 GCA_944386885.1 uncultured Oscillospiraceae bacterium
AAGGCCAGCCTGGACACCATGGCCAGCGAGGTTCAGAAGGGAAATGCACCTGAGGAGCGCAAGATCCAGCGTCTGTTCCGGGACGGGGCGGTGACCCGTCTCATTAAGCGCTGCAACGACTTTGGCGCCGGCGGCGTCAGCGTGGCCATCGGCGAGCTGGCCGACGGCCTGGAGATCGACCTGGACGCGGTACGGAAAAAATACGCCGGCCTGGACGGCACAGAGCTGGCCATCTCCGAAAGCCAGGAGCGCATGGCCGTGGTGGTGGCCCCTGAGGACGCGGAGCCGTTTATGGCCGCCGCCGCCCGGGAAAATCTGGAGGCCTACCCGGTGGCGACTGTCACCGAGTCTCCCAGGATGGTGATGCACTGGCAGGGGCAGAAGGTGGCCGACCTGTCCCGGGCCTTCCTGAACACAAACGGCGCGGTGAAGCACGCGGCGGTGAAGGTGCCCGAGGGAGGCAGAGGCCCGGCCACGGCGGAGGCGGATTCCCTGCGGGAGATGGCCAAGAGCCTGAAAAGCGCCTCCCGCCGGGGCCTCACGGAGCGCTTTGACGGCTCCATCGGCGCGGGCAGCGTGCTGATGCCCTTTGGCGGAGCCTCTCAGCGCACCCCGGCCCAGGCTATGGCCGCCCTCTTCCCGGTGGAGCCGGGGCAGGAGACCGACCAGGCCAGCGTGATGGCCTGGGGGTGTGACCCGGACTGGCTCTCCGCCGACCCCTATACCGGGGCCATGGCCTCAGTGATCACCTCGGTGGCCAAGGTGGTGGCCGCCGGGGGCGACGACGGGAAGGTCTATTTGACACTTCAGGAGTTCTTTGAGAAGCTGCGCTCCGACCCGGAGCGCTGGGGCAAGCCCTTCCAGGCCCTCCTGGGGGCGCTGGACGCCCAGCTGGGCCTGAAGTGCGCCGCCATCGGCGGAAAGGACTCCATGTCTGGCTCCTTCCTGGATCTGGACGTCCCTCCCACCCTGATTTCGTTTGCAATTGCCCCCGTGAAGGCGGGAGAGATCCTCTCTCCGGAATTTAAGGAGGCGGGGCACCCGGTCTACGTGTTCGGCGGCGGAGCCCTGGATGATTTTGAGAGCTGCCGGGCCGCCTGGAGCCACTTCCGCCTTCTGTGCCAGAGGGGCAAGGTGCGCGCCGCCTGGGCCGTGGAGAACGGCGCGGCGGAGGCGGTCATGAAGATGTCCTTCGGCAACTCCATCGGCTTCCGGGCTGAGGCAGGGGCGGCCGTATCCTGGTGGAACCCCACGCCCGGTATGATTGTAGCCGAGCTCACCGAGGACACCGCCCTGCCCGGTACGGTCAAGATCGGCGTCACCACCGCCGAACCGGTCATCGACCTGGGGGGCGACAAGGCTGCGATTGATGAGCTCCTCCGGCTCAACGAGGGCGTCCTGGAGGACGTGTATCCCACCAAGGCGGGGGAGACGGCGGCAGTGGCCCCGATCTCCTGGCTGGAGCGCTCCCCGGCGGTGTGCAAGCACAGGGTGGCCCGCCCCAAGGCGGTGATCCCCGTCTTCCCGGGCACCAACTGTGAGTACGACACCGCCCGGGCCTGTATCCGGGCGGGCATTGACCCGGAGATCGTGGTGGTGCGCAACCTGAGCGCCGCCGCCCTTGCCGAGTCGGCCCAGGCGCTGGAGGGGGCCATTCGGGGGGCCCAGATGGTGGTGCTGCCTGGCGGCTTTTCGGGCGGCGACGAGCCGGAGGGCTCGGCCAAGTTTATCTGCTCCTTCCTGCGCAACCCCCGCCTGACCGATGCAGTCCACGACCTGCTGAAAAACCGGGACGGCCTGATGCTGGGGATCTGCAACGGCTTCCAGGCGCTGGTGAAGCTGGGCCTGGTGCCCTATGGGGAGATCCGGGAGATGGACGCAGACTGCCCCACCCTGACCTATAACCTCATCGGCCGCCACCAGAGCCGGTATGTCACCACCCGGGTGGCCTCTCTCAACTCCCCCTGGATGCTCAAGAGCCAGGTGGGCGATCTGCACGCCATCCCGATCTCCCACGGAGAGGGCCGCTTTGTGGCGCCTCAGGCGGTCGTTCAGGCGCTCATTGCGCATGGCCAGGTGGCCACCCAGTATGTGGACGCGGGCGGCAACCCCTCCATGGATATCGATGTGAATCCCAACGGTTCCCTGGAGGCCATCGAGGGCATTTTCTCCCCCGACGGCCGGGTCTTTGGCAAGATGGGCCACTCGGAGCGGCGGGGCGCGTTTGTGGGAGTGAATATTCCCGGCCAGCGGCATCAGCCCCTCTTTGAGAGCGGCGCGTTCTACTTCGCCTAACTGCGCAGGCATTCACATATTGTTCATAGACATTTCAAAGAATGTCCAACAATGGGGAGGAAAGCTGTGGTAAACTAAGGGCGCAGTCAGGGAACACCCAAACAACCGCTGCCCCGGGCTGCAGGGGCAGACCAGGAATTCCACGGGCGACCGTGTTTTCCATATAATCGAGTGTTTTCATATTTCCTCCTCTCTTTCTCTCTCTTTTCAACAGGGGAACGGCCCGCTCCACAGGAGCGGGCCGTTTTCTGCTGATCGGACCAAATTTCGTAAGAAACTTCAGAAAATATACAGTTTGTATTCACATATTGTTCATAGAGATTTCAAAAACTGTCCACCTCTTTCCAGCCGGGGGGTGGTATCCTATAGGTGCAGTCAGGGAACACCCAAACACCACTGCTCCCGGCTGCGGGAGCAGACAAAAAACACCACGGAAGTGCCGTGTTTTCAGATAAAGAAGTGCTTTTCATATTACCTCCTCTCTTTCTCTCTCTTTCAAACAGGGAAAAGGCCCGTCCCACGTGGGACGGGCCTTTTCCTGCCCTCTGGGGAATTTCAACCCAGGAAACCCAGATGCTCCAAGAGGATCTTCACACCGATGGCGATGAGGACCACACCGCCGAAGAGCTTGGCCCGATTCTGGAAGCGGTCTCCCACCAGCGCGCCCACGCGCACGCCCAGGGCCGAGAGGGCAAATGTAGTACAGCCGATGAGGACTACGGCGGGGAGAATTTTCACATCCAGAAAGGCGAATGTGATGCCCACGGCCAAAGCGTCGATGCTGGTGGCCACCGCCAGGGGGAGCATGGCGCGTGGGAAAAAGCAGGCGTCCACCGTTTCTTCCTCCCCACGGGACTCCCGGATCATATTTCCACCGATGAGGCAGAGCAGGAAAAAGGCAATCCAGTGGTCCACGCTGGTGATAAGAGATTGGAAGCGGGTGCCCAGGGCCCAGCCCAGCAGGGGCATCAGGGCCTGAAAACCGCCGAACCACAGCCCCGCAGTGAGGGCATGGCCCATGCCTGCCTTTTGTACGGACAGCCCCTTGCAGATGGAGACGGCAAAGGCGTCCATGGACAGCCCTATGGCAATCAGGAACAGTTCCCAAAGACTCATAAAAATGAGCTCCTTCTACTTCTTCTTTGATCTCAGACTGGGATAGAGGCGCTTCCCGGGCTCAGGGATTCCCCGCCACATGGGGCAGGAAATAGCGCAGCTGCTTCTTCCACCAGGGCCAGTCGTGGTCAACGTCCAGCCCCCAGTAGTCCACCCAGGCCGGGATACCCTTCCCGCGCAGAACGCCCTCCAACCGGCGGGTGCCAGTTAGGAGGGGCCCCTCCCAAGCCCCCTGGCCAACGCAGAAGATCAGGGTGCGCTGACGAAACAGGGAGAGATAGGGGTGGTCCGGCGGCATGCCTGCCAGGCTCACACAGGGGTCGTTGGCGTAGACCACCTCGTCCATGTAGCCGCCGTACATCTCCTGCGTGTCGTAGACGCCGGAGAGGGCGATGACGCTGTCAAAGAGGTCCGGGCGGCGGAAAAAGAAATTGGCGGCATGGTAGGCTCCCATGGAGCAGCCGGTGGCGAGGAGAGGCTCCCCAGAGCCGTGGATGTCACGGATACGGGGGAGGAGCTCCTCAATGACATAGTTGTACCAGGCCTCATGCCGGCGTACCCGCGCATAGGGGTTGCCTCCGTGGGCGGAGACGGTCTCGGCGTCGATGGTGTCCACCGTGAAGAGATGGAGTTTTCCCCCCTCCAGGTAGTCGGCAAGGGTATCGATCATCCCAAAGTTCTCCCAGTCAAAAAAGCGCCCGTTCTGGCAGGGCACGGCCAGGACGGGCTTTCCGCCATGGCCGTAGACCTTGAACTCCATGTCCCGGCCCATGGCCCGGCTGTATTCCCTGTGATATTCCACATGCATGGTGCAATCCTCCTTCGGCGCGTCGTTTCTGTTATCCTACCATAAAACAGAAGCTCCATCAAGAAGAAAGGAGCAGCGGGCGTTTTTCATGGATTTGCTACTTGCGCCCGGAGGGAGAGGGGCTTATAATTTATGGAAAAAAGGGAGAAACCCGGCTCGCCCCGTCCCGTGCCCAGCCGGGCTGGAAAGGATGGTCGCTGTGAATTTCGTCTTTATCTCACCCAATTTTCCCGAGTCCTACCGCTGGTTTTGCATCCGCCTGCGGGAGAACGGGGTCAATGTGCTGGGGGTGGGGGACGCGCCCTATGAGGAACTCCATCCCGACCTGCGCTGGGCCCTGACCGAGTACTACCGGGTGGACAGCCTGGACAACTACGACCAGATGGTCCGGGCGCTGGGGCATTTCACCGCCCGGTACGGAAAGCTGGACTGGGTGGAGAGCAACAACGAGTACTGGCTGGAGCTGGACGCCGCCCTGCGCACCGATTTCAATATCAACACCGGATTGAAATCGGACCAGATCGCAAAGTACAAGAGCAAGCGCCTGATGAAAGACTATTACCACAGGGCGGGGGTGCCCTGCGCCCGGTATGCGGAGGTCACCACCCTGGAGGCGGGGTTGGACTTCATCCGGCAGGTGGGCTACCCGGTGGTGGTCAAGCCGGACAACGGCGTGGGAGCGGCGGCCACCTATAAGATCAAGGGAGAAGGGGATCTGCTGGCCTTTTTCGCCCATAAGCCGGAGGAACCCTATCTGATGGAGGAGTTTGTCCCCGGAGTGGTGACCACCTACGACGGGGTGTGCAACTCCAAGGGAGAGGTACTCTTCGCCGCCAGCCACATTGCTCCCAACTCCATCATGGACATGGTCAACGAGGGCACCCCCTGCTTTTACTATGTGGACAAAGAGGTTCCGCCCGAGGTGGAGGCGGCAGGGAAAGCGGTGCTACGGGCCTTCGGAGCACGGCGGCGGTTCTTCCATCTGGAATTTTTCCGTCTCACCCAAGGTAAGGAGGGCCTGGGCCGGGTGGGGGATATTGTGGCCCTGGAGGTCAATATGCGCCCGGCAGGGGGTTATACCCCCGACATGCTCAACTTCAGCCAGAGCGTGGATGTGTATCAGATCTGGGCGGATATGGTGGCCTTCGACCAGCGCCGCCACCCTTATCAGGGAGGGCGCAGCTATTGCATTTACGCCGGGCGGCGGGACGGAGTGGACTACGCCATGGACATGGAGGAGCTGCGCGCCCGCTGTGGGGAGCACGCCCGGCTCTTTACCCGGATGCCCGACGCCCTGGCCGGCGCCATGGGCAATCAGGTGGCCATCGCCTGCTTCGATACCAAGGAGGAGATGGAGCGCTTTGTCCACGACGCCTTTGCCCTGCGGGTGTGAGGAAAAACATACAAAAGGGCCCGGCCTGCCATGCGGCAGGCCGGGCCCTTTGCCGCTTACAGGGCAGAAGGAGGCAGCGGTTTGGGGACAATTCGGGTGGGGAGAGGCCGCACCCGGCCGCAGTACCAACCGGTGACCCCCTCCCGCTTGGCCAGATACCCCCGGGATGTCTCTTTCACGATGGAGAGCCGGTCGCCGGGGGACACCGGAAGGCGGTAGTCGGTGGAGTCCTCGCAGCGGGTGACCCCGCCGCTCTCGTAGAGATAGGAGGTGAGGATCTCCAGCTCCCGGCCGCTGGAGAGGTGGCGGCAGCGGCAGAACTCCTCTCCCGGCACTAGGATCTCCACCGGGTTCTCGCTCCAGCGAATGTTGATGGGATCAGGGGAAGGCGCCTGATGGTCCAGGGCCTCCGCCATGGGAAGGCCGTCCCAGGCGGCCCACTGGAAGGCGGTATGTTCCCCGGCGGGGAGGATGAGGGCATTGAGCTGCCCGTCCCACTTGAGCTGGCAGCCGCCGTCAATACTGATGATATGCCGCTCCGGCAGAAGAAGAGGCCGGGCGGAGGGGATGTGGGGGTCATAGAGGGTGACTGGCCAGTGGCCCACCACCACCCACCGGCGGAAGGAGAGACCCTGGCTCAGGAAATCGTCGTCCTTCATGCAGGGCCAGGCGGACAGCTCGTTCAGGTGGTCCTCCCGGGGGACGCCCCCGTGGACAAAGAGGAAGGGACCGGACAGCAGGATGGTGGGCAGGGCGTGGAGAAAATTCAGCTCAGGGACGTAGTGGTCCCGGACCGCCCGGCGCAGGGCGGGAAAATCAGCGGGGCTCCGGAGGGCAAGGCCCAGCTCATCGGCCATCTGGGCCAGAATGCACTTCTTCCCCCACTTAAAGACATAGGAGGCGTAGAAGGACTCGGGGAGATCCGGGTTCTCGTCCACAAAATTGTAGGCCAAGTTGTCACAGTTGCCGCAGAGCATATGGACCCGGTGGGTGTTGGAGAGCGCCATCACATCCCGCAGAAGGGCGAGGCTGTCCTCTCCCTTTTCCAGCAGATCGCCCAACAGGATCAGCTCATCCTCCGGCGAGAAGTTCAGGGCCTCCAGCAGAGACCAGAAGAAATCCCGGTTGCCGTGGATATCGCTCATGACCAGGACCCGGCGGCTGGCCGGCAGGTCGATCTCGTTTACCTTCGCCCGTTCCATGACATGACCTCGTTTGATCGTATTTTCTCTATTGTAGCATACCTCGGGACGGAAAAAAAGCCGGGCGCGGCGGGATAAAATTGTAAACAATTTGGAAACTCCCTTGAAAATTCCCACGCGAAGGACTATCATAGAGTTAGCACTCGCAGATTTTGAGTGCTAACTCTTCTGCCTACAAATTTCTTTCACATATGGAGGCGCACACACCATGGAAAAAAAAGAATTTCAGGCCGAATCCCACCGGCTGCTGGACCTGATGGTCAACTCCATCTACACCCACAAGGAGATTTTCCTGCGGGAGCTCATCTCGAATGCCAGCGATGCCATTGACAAGCTGGCCTATCAGGCCCTCACCGACGATAAGGTGGCGGTGAACCGGGAGGAGCTGAAAATTACCCTGACCCCCGACCAAATTGCCCGGACCTTGACGATCTCGGACAACGGCATAGGCATGACCCACGACGAGCTAGAGGAGAATCTGGGCACCATTGCCAAGAGCGGCTCCCTCCAATTTAAACAGGACCTGGCCCAGCGGGACGCCGGCGAGGGCAAGAGCGATGTGGATATCATCGGCCAGTTCGGCGTGGGCTTCTACTCGGCCTTCATGGTGGCCGACCAGGTCACAGTCACCTCCCGGGCCTACGGCAGCGACCAGGCTTGGCGCTGGTCCTCCGACGGCAAGGACGGCTATACCATGGAGCCCTGTGAGAAGGAGCAGGTGGGCACCGACGTGGTCCTCCACATCAAGCCCAATACCGAGGAGGAGCACTACGATGAGTTTTTGGAGCAGTACCGCATCTCCGACCTGGTGAAAAAGTACTCGGACTATATCCACTATCCCATTGTCATGCTCATGCACAAGTCCCGCCAGAAACCCCGTCCCGAGGATGCCGGCGAGGACTACAAGCCCGAATGGGAGGACTATGACGAGTGGGAGACCCTGAACTCCATGGTGCCCCTGTGGCAGCGGCCCAAGGAGGAAGTCACGCAGGAGGAATACAACCAATTCTATAAGGAGAAGTACGGTGACTGGGAGGATCCCCTGCGGGTCATCAACATCCGGGGCGAGGGCATGGTGGACTTCCGGGCTATGCTCTACATCCCCGCCCACGCTCCTTACAATTTTTATACCCGGGACTACCAGAAGGGCCTGCAGCTCTACTCCTCCGGCGTGCTCATCATGGACCAGTGCGCCGACTTGCTACCGGACCATTTCCGCTTTGTGAAGGGCGTGGTGGACTCCCAGGACTTCTCCCTGAACATCTCCCGGGAGATGCTCCAGCACACCCGGCAGCTGAAGATGGTGGCCAAGAACCTGGAGAAGAATATCAAGAACGAGCTGCTTAAGCTCCAGAAGGAGGACCGGGCCAAGTATGAGCAGTTCTGGAAGGCCTTCGGCACCCAGATCAAGTACGGCGTCCTGGACGACTACGGCAGCCACAAGGACCTGCTGAAAGACCTGCTCCTCTTCTGGTCCTCGAAAGAGGGTAAGCTG
>CALXCU010000071.1 GCA_944386885.1 uncultured Oscillospiraceae bacterium
CCTTCATCGACTATGTGCTGCCCCTCATCCAGGGCGAGGCCAACGCCCCCAAGGAGAATTCCCTGCCCCGCTTCGCCCATCTGAAGAAGGTCCTCACCACCGAGCTGTAAGCGTCCCCGCAAAAACAGAGGCCCGCGCCGGTTCAAACCGGCGCGGGCCTTCTTTTATCCCTGTTTCAGGTGCTCCAGCAGCTCCCCGGCGTTGAGGTCGGGCTTGACCTTGGGCAGGGCCAGCTCCACCTTCCCCGCCTCGTCGATCAGGTAGGTGCTGCGCACCACCCCCATGCTCACTTTCCCGCAGGTCTTTTTCTCCTGCCAGACCCCGTAGGCCTGGAGCACCCCCAACTCCGGGTCGGAGAGGAGCCGGAAGGGCAGGGCATATTTCTCCGCAAACTTCCGGTGGGAGGCCGCCGAGTCCTTGCTCACCCCCAGCACCTCCACCCCCAGGGCCCGGAATTCCTCATAGGCCCGGGCGAAGGCCTGGGCCTGCCGGGTGCAGCCGGGGGTGCTGTCCTTGGGATAGAAATAGAGCACCACCTTTTTCCCGCGAAAATCCGAGAGGGATACCGGCGCCCCATCCTGGTCGGGGAGGGTAAACTCCGGCGCCTGGCTTCCAATTTCCAACATGGCTATTCCTCCTTTAAAAATACAAGGTGTTCCCGCCCTGAGCGCCCGGCGTCGTACCGGTAGCCCAGCTCCGCGAAGGCCCGCAGATCCTCCGGCCCTTCGGCCCCCGTCCGGGCCATCCAGCGAGCCATCTCCCCGCGGGCCATTTTGCACACAGTCCCCTTCTCCACCAGCTTCTCCCCCTGCCGCTCCCCGAAGGTGCACCGCACCAGGCGCACGCGCCCGGGCAGATGGGGCTCCACCGCCCGGCTGTACTCCCGGGAGGCCAGGTCGATCACCGTGTCCGTCTCCTCCGCCAGGGCGGCGGCCAGCTTGTCCCCCCAGAAGCCGTACAGGTCCTTGGCCCCGTCCACTGGGAGCTTCGCGCCCATCTCCAGCCGGTAGGGCGTCACCCCGTCCAGGGGCCGCAGCAGGCCGTAAAACCCCGAGAGGATCCGCAGGTGCTCCTGAAGATACGCCAGCTCCGCCCCCTCCAGCGCGCCGGGGGCCAGGTACTGGTATTGGATGCCCACATAGGCCAGCACCGCCGGGGTGGTGTTCCGGCGCAGGTCCATGGTGCGCACCCGCGCCACGTTTTGCCGGGCAATGGCGTCATTGCACTTCCAGATGGCCTGCAGCTCCTGCGCACTCCGCGCCCGCAGGGCGGCCAAGAGCCGCTCCGCCTCCGGCAGAAAGCGGGGCAGGCCCGCGGGGGCCGGATATCCGGCGTCCTCCCGCATCTTCTTGGCCGGTGAGATGAGGATGCGCATCACGAAACCTCCTTCGTGTTTGCATCATACTAGATGCCTTTTTATTTTGGCATATTCAGCGGCCTTTCGCAAGGCGAGAAACTTCGCCTATTTATTTCTTTTTTTAATAAATTCTCCTATCTTTTTTGAAATTTTCGATATATTCTCTCAGAACAATCACTTTTTCCGATAAATTCAACGGCAAAATATCGTAAGTTAAAATAATCGCCAGCTTTTGTTGACAGGAAGAAAATTTCAGGATAGAATAGCGCCGTTTTTAGAAGGAGCGGGCGGCTCGGAGCTTGTCCGCACCTTGGTGAGAAACAGTTCCCTGCATGTACCTGTATCTCTCAAAGGAAAGAAAGGACGGAATTTATGAAGCGAACGATCCTCTGTCTGGCCCTGGCTCTGGGCCTGCTGGGCACCACGCTGGCAGGCTGTGGAGACCAGACCACCGCCGAGGCCACGCCGGCCCCCACCTCCGATCCCCAGGAGAGCGCCGCGCCCTCCAGCTCGGGCGGCGAGAAGGTGGACGGCGGCACCCTCATCATGTGTGAGCCCACCGACATCTCCAGCCTGAATATTCTCTATGAGACCGGCGACGAGGGCATGACCATGCTCAAGCCGGTGTACGATCCCCTGTATGTGGTGGCGAAGGACGAGGTCCGTTACTACCTGGCCGAGAGCCGGGAGGTCAGCGAGGACGGCCTGACCATCACCGTCACCCTGCGGGACAACCTGAAGTGGCATGACGGCGAGCCCATCACCACCGACGACGTGCTGTGGTACTTCGAGATGAAGATGAACCCGGACAACAACACCTCCAGCGGCACCACCGTCAACGGCGAGCCGGTCACCGTCGCCGCCGTGGACGAGCGGACCTTTACCGTCACCCTCCCCTCGGTCTCGGCCTCCTACGACGCCACTCTGGGCAACCTGAAGCTGCTGCCCAAGCATGTGTATGAGGACACCCCCGTCCTGGCCGGCGCCGAGATCAACTCCACCAGCGGCGTGGGCTCCGGCCCCTTCATGGTCAAGGAGTGGAACAAGGGCGAGAGCCTGGTCCTTGAGCGCTTTGAGGACTACTACCGCGGCCCCGCCAGCCTGGAGCAGGTGGTCTTCCGGATCATCCCCAACGCCAGCGCCGAGGAGATCGCCTTCCAGAACGGGGAACTCTCCGTCCTGCGCCTGACCACCCAGGACATGCTGGAGAAGTACTCCAACGACCCCAATTACTCGGTCTACACCCTCACCGAGGGGCGCATCAACTACATGGGCTTCAACTCCAACAGCCCCCTGACCAGCGACCCCAAGGTCCGCGAAGCCATCTGCCTGGCCCTGAATGTGGATGAGATCATCGCCGGCGCCTACGGCTCCACGGACCTGGCCCCCGCCGCCAAGACCGTCTTCTGCCCCTCCAACCTCTACTACACCGACGTGGATGGCTACAGCCAGGACCTGGAGCGGGCCCAGCAGCTCATCGCGGAGGCCGGCGTGGAGGGTGAGACCTTCCGCCTGGTCTACAACTCCAGCCGTGAGAACATGGAGAACTGCGCGCTGATGATCCAGCAGCAGCTCCGGGCCGCGGGCCTGAACGTGGAGATCCAGGGCTATGAGACCCAGGGCTTCTTCGAGGTCTTCTTCTACACCGACGCCGGCGACTGGGAGCTGGGCCTGAACGGCTACTCCACCAACGGCGACAACCAGGGCGATGAGTATATGTTCAGCCTGGAGGGCTTCCTGTCCAAGAACATCTGCTCCACCGACGAGATCGCCGCCCTTTGGAACGCGGGCGACGCCACCACCGACCCCGCCGAGCGCGCGGACATCTACCGGCAGATCCAGGAGCAGATCCGGGACGTGTACACCATGTTCCCCATCTCCTCCCCCAACTTCGTGGTGGCCACCGACAGCCGCCTCAAGGGTGTGGACGCCATTGATATGATCCCCCTGTTCGAGGACTACCTCCAGCTCTACATGACCAACTAAAACCGCCCTGTGCGCCGGAGGATGCGGGCCCGTCCCGCATCCTCCTTTTTCCGAAAGGAGCGTTTCATGTCAAATTATCTGGTCAAGCGCTTTTTACAGCTCATCCCCGTCCTGCTGCTGGTCTCCATCTTCTCGTTTCTCATCGTCCATTTTGCCCCCGGCGACCCGCTGAACATGTACATGCGCCCTGACATGACCCAGGAGGAGATGGACACCCTGCGGGTCAATCTGGGTCTGGACGGCACCATTGTGGACCAGTATTTTGCCTGGCTGGGCAACGTCTTCCACGGCAATCTGGGCAATTCCCTCATCACTCAGCAGCCGGTGGCCGGACGGATCTTGGAGGTCCTGCCCAACACCGTCCTGCTGATGGGCACCTCACTGGTCCTCTCGTTTGTCATCTCCATCCCCCTGGGGCTCATCGCCGGGCTGAAGAAGAACAAACTGGCCGACCAGCTTATCAGCTTCTTCTCCTACGTGGGCATCTCCATCCCCTCCTTCTGGTTCGGACTGCTGCTCATCATCGTCTTCTCCCTGCTGCTGCACCTGCTGCCCGGCAGCGGGATGCACGAGATCGGCCGGAGCGACCTGCCCGACCTGATCCGGCACCTCATTATGCCCAGTCTGGTGCTCAGCGTGGGCAATGTGGCCACCTTCACCCGCTATATCCGCTCCAACACCATCTCCCAGCTGGAAGAGGAGTACGTCCTCACCGCCAAGTCCAAAGGGGCCACCCAGAAGCACATCCTCTTCGGCCATGTGCTGAAAAACTGCCTCCTCCCCGTCATCACCCTGGCCGGGATGCACTTTGCCAGCCTGGTCACCGGCTCGTTCATCGTGGAGTCGGTCTTCGGCTGGCCCGGCATGGGCACCCTGGGCATGTCCGCCATCAACAACCGGGATTACCCTATGATTATGGGCTTTACCATGCTCTCCTGCCTGCTGCTCATCATCGGCAACCTGGTGGCCGACCTACTCTACTATGTAGCCGACCCCCGCATCAAGAGCGGACTGAAGGAGGTGCGCGGCTGATGGATTCGGTAAAAACCAAGCTCGATCCCACACGTTTCCGGCGGGTGGAGCGCCCCCCGGAGCCGGTGGACGTGTCCTATGACCGGGGCACCCTGCGCCGGGTCTGGGCCAGCCTGCGGGAGAACCGCCTGGCCATGGTCTGTCTGGTGCTGCTGATCCTCATTTTGGCGGCCTCCCTGCTGGCGCCCCTCTCCCCCTACGACCCCGATCTGTACGACCTGACCAACAAGCTCTCCCTGCCCAGCCTGGAACATCCCTTCGGCACCGACGAGCTGGGCCGGGACTACTTCACCCGGGCCCTCTACGGCGGGCGGGTCTCCCTGGCGGTGGGCTTCTTCTCCATGCTGGTGTCAGTGACCCTGGGCACCATTGTGGGCACCGTCAGCGGCTATGTGGGCGGCGTGGTGGATATGGTGCTCATGCGCATCCTGGATATCATCATGTCGGTGCCCACTTTCCTGCTCATCATCATCATCAACGCCTACGTCTCCCCCGGCCTGCCCACCATGATCTTCATCATCTCCATCTTCGCCTGGATGGGGGTGGCCCGCATCGTCCGGGCCGAGACCATGAGCCTGAAGGAGCGGGATTTCGTCCTGGCCGCCAAGAACCTGGGCACCAGCGACATTGTCATCCTCTTCCGGCACATCATCCCCAATATGAGCTCGGCCATCATCGTGGCCGCCAGCCTCTCCATCGCCCGGGCCATCCTCACCGAGTCCTCCCTGAGCTTCCTGGGCTTTGGCGTGCGCCTGCCCACCTCCTCCTGGGGCTCTATGCTCCAGAGCGCCCAGAGCCAGATCCTCTACAATCCGCTCCTGGCCGTGTTCCCCGGCGTGCTCATCCTCATCACCGTCCTCAGCTTCAACGTGCTGGGGGACGTCCTGCGCAACGCCCTGGAGCCCAAAATGGTAAAGTGAGGTCCGCTATGGAACCATTTGATCTAAATTCCTATGTCACCGGCCTGCGCCGGGCTTTCCACCAGCGCCCGGAGCTGGGCCTGAAGGAGTATGAGACCAGCCGGCGGGTCCGCGCCGAGCTGGAACGCTGGGACATCCCCTACCGCATGGTGGGAGAGACCGGCGTGATCGCCACCCTCGCCGGTGGCCGGAGCGGCCCCACCGTGGTGCTGCGGGCCGATATGGACGCCCTCCCCATCCAGGAGGACACCGGACTGCCCTACGCCTCCCAGAGCCCCGGCGTCATGCACGCCTGCGGCCACGACGCCCACACCGCCATGCTGCTGGGGGCCGCCGCCCAGCTGGCCCCCCGGCGGGAGGATCTCCCCGGCGCCGTGCGCCTGGTCTTTGAGCCCGCCGAGGAGATCGCCGGGGCCGGCCGGGCCCTGCTGGAGGCCGGAGCCCTGGAGGGGGCGGACACTGTCTTCGCCCTCCACGCGGCGCCTAACCTGCCGGCGGGCACGGTGAGCATCCAGAGCGGCATCCGCATGTGCGGCTGCGGCTATTTTGCCCTCACCGTCCGGGGCCGGAGCGGCCACGGCTCTGCCCCCCACGAGGCGGTGGATGCCATCCCGGCGGCCTGCGCCATGGTCTCAGCCCTCCAAAACCTGGTCAGCCGGGAGACCGACCCGGAGGACCATCTGGTGGTCAGCGTGGGCACCTTCCACGCCGGGACCGCCTCCAACATCATCGCCGGAGAGGCTAAAATGACCGGCACCACCCGTTACACCGATCCCAAACTGGAAGAGCGCCTCCCCGCCGCCCTGGAGCGTATTTTCCGGGGAGTCGCCGCGGCTTACCGGGTGGAGATCGACCTGCGCTGCGGCGCGGGCCTGCCCCCGGTCGTCAACGACCCCGCCTGCACCCAGACGGCCCGGCGGGCCGCGCAGGGGCTGCTGGAGCTGCGGGACCTGCCCCTGGCCACCGGTTCGGACGACTTCGCCTTCTACACCCAGCGCCTGCCCGGGGTCTATGCCTTCCTGGGCACCGGCGGGGACTACCCCATTCACCACGAGAAATTTACCCTGGACGAATCCGCCCTGGCCCCGGGCAGCCAGCTGTATGCCCGCTATGCCCTGAGCTATCTGCAAGGAGGGAATGTATGAGCCAGACACCCCTTTTGGAGGTCAAGGACCTGCGGGTATCCTTCCACACCTACGCCGGAGAGGTCCAGGCGGTGCGGGGCCTCTCCTTCCAGGTGGAGCCGGGGGAGACCCTGGCCGTGGTGGGCGAGTCGGGCTGCGGCAAGTCGGTCAGCGCCAAAGCCATCATGGGCCTCATTGCCTGCCCCCCGGGAGAGGTCAAGCCGGGCAGCCAGATCCTCTACCAGGGGAAAAATGTCCTGGAGTTCAGCGAAAAAGCCTGGTCTGACTTCCGAGGCCGGGAGTGCGCCATGATTTTCCAGGACGCCCTGGTGGCCCTGAATCCCACGCAGACTGTGGGCAAGCAGGTGGCGGAAAACCTCCTCATCCACGGCATGGCCCACCGCAAAGAGGCCTGGGCCCGGGCCGTGGAGCTGCTCTCCCTGGTGGGCATCTCCCAGCCTGAGCGCCGGGCCAAGCAGTATCCCCATGAGTTCTCCGGCGGCATGCGCCAGCGGGCCATGATCGCCATGGCCCTGGCCTGCTCCCCAAAGCTGCTCATCGCCGACGAGCCCACCACCGCCCTGGATGTGACCATCCAGGCCCAGATCATCGACCTGATGAAGCGGATGCAGGAGAAATTCGGCATGGCGGTCATCCTCATCACCCACGATTTGGGGGTGGTGGCCGACATCGCCCGGCGCATCGCCGTGGTCTACGCCGGCGAGGTGGTAGAACAGGGCGGCCGGGATGAGATCTTCTATGACCAGCGCCATCCCTACACCTGGGCCCTGCTGCGCTCGGTGCCCCGGCTGGATCTGGAGAACAAGGTGGAGCTGGTCACCATTGAGGGCATGCCCCCCGACCTGATCTCCCCGCCGGAGGGCTGTCCCTTCGCGGCGCGCTGCCCCTGGTGCATGGAGATCTGCCAGGATGCCCCGCCCCCGGAGGTGCGCTTCTCCCAGGGGCACACCTGCCGCTGCTGGCTTCATCACCCGGAGGCCCCCGAGCAGGACCTGCCCTTTACGAGAGGAGGCGGCACCCTATGTTAGAGCAAAGCGAGCTGGCCCTAGAGGTCAGCCATCTGAAAAAATACTTCCGCATGAAGGGCGGCACGCTGAAAGCCGTGGACGACGTGTCCTTCTCCATCCGCCGGGGTGAGACCCTGGGCCTGGTGGGCGAGTCGGGCTGCGGCAAGACCACCTGCGGGCGCACCTGCGTGGGCCTCTACGACAAGACCGGCGGCCAGGTGCTCTACCGGGGCAAGGACGTGCATCAGCTCCGGGGCAAAGCGCGCAAGGCCTTCACCAAGCAGGTCCAGACCATCTTTCAGGACCCCTACGCCTCCCTGGACCCCCGGTTGCGGGTGGAGGAGATCATCGCCGAGGGCATGCGGAACCACCACATCGGCGCAGGACCCAAGGAGCGCCGGGAGCTGGTCTACGCCCTGCTGGAGCAGGTGGGCCTGCGCCGGGAACACGCCAGCCGCTACATCCACGAGTGCTCCGGCGGCCAGCGCCAGCGCATCGGCATCGCCCGGGCCCTGGCCGTGGACCCGGAATTCGTCATGTGCGACGAGCCCATCTCCGCTCTGGACGTGTCCATCCAGGCTCAGATCGTCAACCTCCTCATCCGCCTGCAAAAGGAGCGGGGGCTCACCTATCTCTTCATCGCCCACGACCTGTCCATGGTCAAGCACATCTCCGACCGGGTGGCCGTCATGTACCTGGGTACCCTGGTGGAGCTCACCTCCTCCTCCGAGCTCTACGCCCACCCCGCCCACCCCTACACCAGGGCCCTCCTCTCGGCCATCCCCATCCCCAACCCTCGGGTGGAGGAGCAGCGCCGGCGCACTGTTTTGGAGGGCGAGGTCCCCAGCCCCATCGATCCGCCCCCCGGCTGCCGCTTCCGCAGCCGCTGCCCCTACGCCAGTGAGCGCTGCGCCCAGGAGATGCCCCCTCTTCAGGAGGTCTCCCCCGGGCACCTGGTGGCCTGCCACGCCGTCTCCGGCCGCTGAGGGCTCCTCCCGCTGCGCGCCCAGCTCCGCTCTCCCCTCCCGGGGACGGCGGAGCTTTTTGGCCCCCGGCACCGGTTCCGGCAAATTTTTTCCCGCAGGAGGTGTCAAACCGCCTCCGTCTGTGGTATCATATGGTTTACCGGGCCGTTGACCCGCCCGGATCACGAGAAAGGAATGGTGGCCTATGGCCGATATGACCCGTATCGAACTCTTTCCCGGCGTCCATCTGACGGCGGTCCATACCCAAAAATTCAAATCCTCCGTGCTGGGGGCGCAGTTTCTCGCCCCCCTCTCCGCTGAGACGGCTTCGGCCAACGCCCTGGTCCCCTCGGTCCTGCGCCGGGGCACCGCCCGCCATCTGGACATGGAGGCCCTCTCCGCCGCCCTGGACGAGCTCTACGGCGGCTCCATCGAGCCCGTGGTCCGCACCCGGGGGGAGACTCAGTGCGTCGGTTTCCTGGGCAGCTTCCTGGACGACGCCTATACCCTGGACGGCTCCCCGGTTCTGGAGCGGGCGGCCGCTCTGCTGGGGGAGCTCCTGCTGGAGCCCTACACAGAGCACGGCGTCTTCTGCCCCGACTATACCGCCAGAGCGCGCGCCAATCTCATCGACCGCATCCGGGCCCAGATCAATGAGAAGCGCAGCTACGCCGTCAAGCGCCTCAAAGAGGAGATGTGCGCCGGAGAGCCCTTTGGGGTGGACCGGCTGGGAGATGAGGCCCACGCCGCCGCCCTCACGCCGGAGCTCCTGTGGGCGCGCTACCAGGACCTGCTCCGCAGCGCCCCCATCGAGGTCTACTACTGCGGCTCCGCCGCGCCCGAACGGGCGGCCGGCGCCCTGCGCGCCGCACTGGCCAGGCTTCCCCAGGGGGGTACGCGGACGTTCCCCGGCCGTCCCGCTCCGCACGCCGCCCCCGACGTCCCCAGGGAGGTGGTGGAGGCCATGGATGTGACCCAGGGCAAACTCACCATGGGCCTGCGCACCGGCATTCAGGCTTGGGACGACGCCTATCCCGCTCTGCTCCTGCTCAACGCCGTCTTTGGCGGCACCACCACCTCCAAGCTCTTCCTCAACGTACGGGAGAAGCTCTCTCTGTGCTACTACGCCAGCTCCGGCCTGATGCATTATAAAGATGTGATGGTGGTCTCCTCCGGCGTGGATTTCGACAAGGTGGAGGCCGCCCGGGCCGAAATTCTGGCCCAGCTCTCCGCCTGCAAGGCCGGGCAGTTCGAGGACTGGGAGCTGGAAGGGGCCCGGCGTTCGGTGGTCAGCGCCCTGCGCTCCTCCGCCGACGCTCAATCCCGTCTGGAGGAATTCTGGCTGGGGCAGGCGGTGGCCGGCCTGAGTGAGTCCCCCGAGGACCTGGCCGCCCGGGTGGAAGCAGTCACCCGGGCGCAAGTGGTGGAGGCCGCCCAAAAGCTGGCCCTGGACACCGTCTATTTCCTCAAAGGCAAGGAGGCTTAAAGATATGCAGCAGCAGAACTATCCCCGGGTGGGCGAGACCCTCTGGCGGGAGGAGCTGGACAACGGCCTGACCGTCTTTGTCAATCCCCGCCCCGGGTTCCAGAAGAGTTACGCCTTTTTCGCCACCAATTACGGCGGCATGGACATGCGCTTCCAGCTGGAGGGCGCGTGGCAGGAGACCCCCGCCGGGGTGGCCCACTTCCTGGAGCACAAGATGTTCGACACCCAGGACGGCAACGCCCTCCAGGACCTGGCCGCCAACGGCGCCTCCCCCAACGCCTTCACCAGCTCGGCCATCACCGGTTACTACTTTGAGAGCACTGAGAAGTTTGAGGAGAATCTGAAGATCCTCCTCTCCTTCGTCTCGGTGCCCTGGTTCACCCGGGAGAGCGTGGACAAGGAGCAGGGCATCATCGGCCAGGAAATCCAGATGATCGAGGACGACCCCTCCTGGCAGGTCTTTATGAATCTGCTCCAGGCCCTCTATGCGCACACCCCCATCCGGGTCTCGGTGGCGGGCAGCCGGGAGTCCATCTCCCACATCACCGCCGATACCCTCTACGCCTGCCACCGGGCCTTCTACACCCCCTCCAACATGGTCTTGTGCGTGGCGGGCGACGTGGACCCGGAGCGGGTGGTCCAGATTGCCCGGGAGGGCCTCCCCGCCCAGGGAGGCCCCGCCGCGGTGCGGGACTACGGGCCGGAGGAGCCCGCCCGGGCCGCCCAGCCCCTGCGGGAGGTGCGCATGGAGGTCTCCACGCCCCTCTTCCAGCTGGGCTTTAAGGCCGACCCCGCCCCCCGGGGGCAGGAGCGCCTGCGCCGGCAGCTCATGGGCACCCTGGCCGGGGAGGCCCTGTGCGGCGCCTCCTCCCCCCTCTACGCCCGGCTCTACCGGGAGGGGCTCATCAATCAGAGCTTCGGCGTGGGGTACGAGGCCTATCCCGGCTGCGCGTTTCTGGCCGCCGGGGGCGAGAGCCGGGACCCGGAGGCCGTCCGGGACGCCATCCTGGCCGAAGCCGCCCGCCTGGGCCGGGAGGGCATTGACCCCGCCCTCTTTGAGCGGCTGAAAAAGGCCGCCTACGGGGCTATGGTCCGCTCCCTCAACTCCTTCGAGAAC
>CALXCU010000072.1 GCA_944386885.1 uncultured Oscillospiraceae bacterium
TCTGCACAAAAACAGGGGGCCCGAAGGCCCCCTGTCCCTCCCCTTCCCCGCGCTCAGCGGCTGGCGAGCGGGGTGTAGTCCTGGTGCTTGCCCACGTGGTCACCTCCTCCGGCCCCAACACCTACTCCTGCATGGCCGAGGCGCTGGCCTCGCTGAAGGGCCCCCGCCACGGCGGCGCCAACATCAAGGTCATCCGCATGTTTGAGGATATGAAGCAGGCCGTCAAGGACTGGGAGGACGAGGATGAGGTGCGCCACTACCTCCAGGCCCTGCTGGACAAGAAGGCCTTTGACAAGTCGGGACTGATCTACGGCATGGGCCATGCGGTCTACTCCCTCTCCGACCCCCGGGCCAACATCCTCCACGGCATGGTGGAGCGCCTCTCCCGGGAGAAGGGGCGCACTGAGGAGTATCAGCTCTACTCCATGGTGGAGCGCCTGGGTCCCCAGGTCATCGCCGGGGAGCGGAAGATGTACAAGGGCGTCTCGGCCAACGTGGACTTCTATTCGGGCTTTGTCTACCACATGCTGGACCTGCCGCTGGAGCTCTACACCCCCCTCTTCGCCATGGCCCGGGTGGCCGGCTGGGGGGCCCACCGGATGGAGGAGCTCATCAACATGGGCAAGATCATCCGCCCTGCTTATCAGTACGTGGGCAAGCACCAGGACTACACCCCGCTCGCCAGCCGCTGAGCGCGGGGAAGGGGAGGGACAGGGGGCCTTCGGGCCCCCTGTTTTTGTGCAGAGAGGAGGGATTGGATGAAGATTGCAGTCATGGGCTACAGCGGGGCGGGGAAGTCCACCCTGGCCCGGGCCCTGGGGGAGGCCCTGGGCTGTCCGGTGCTCTACCTGGACCGGGTGCATTTCCTGCCCGGCTGGCAGGAACGCCCCCGGGACGAGGCCCTGGCTCAGGTGGAGGATTTTTTGGAGCGCAACCGCGGCGGCTGGGTCATCGACGGGAACTACGCCGCCCTGGCCCGGGAGCGCCGGATGGAGGAGGCCGACCGGGTGGCTCTCTTCCAGACCGGGCGTGTGCGCTGCCTGTGCCAGGCGTGGCGCCGCTGGCGGGAGAATCAGGGCGGGGTCCGGGAGAGCATGGCTCCCGGCTGCCCGGAGAAGCTGGACGGGGCGTTTGTCCGCTGGATCTTGTGGGCGGGCCGGAGCCGGGCGGCCCGGAGAGACTATGAGGCCATCCGCCGCCGCTGGCCGGAAAAGGTGGCGGTGCTGCGCACCCGGCGGGATGCGGCGGCCTTCCTGGCCGCGGCTGCCGCTGCGGAGCCCGCCCCTTGGGAAGAAGGCCGGAATTCGGCGCGGATGGAAGGGAAAACCCCGTGAATTTGACGCTTGTCAAGGGCGGCGGGATATGGTACTATGATTCTGTCAAAACTCCGCCCGCGCCGGCGGAGCCCGGTGGAGAGCAGAGCCCGCCGCCGGAGAATGCAAAAGCAGCTGAGAACAAGGGCGTTCCGGCTTCCCGAGAGCGAGGGGGGCGGAGCGCCCTTTGGCATATTGGGCGGGCGCGAGCCCTATACTGAAGAAGAGAGGAAAGGAACGTTCTCATGGGTTACACCAAGGAAGAGATCATCCGCATCATCCGCGAGGAAGACATCAAATTTGTCCGGATGCAGTTTGCCGACATCTTTGGCCAGCTGAAAAACGTGGCTCTTACCGCCTCCCAGATCGAAAAGGCGGTCAACAACCAGATCATGTTCGACGGCTCCTCGGTGGAGGGCTTTGTGCGCATCGACGAGTCGGACCAGTATCTCTACCCGGACTTGGACAGCTTCAACATTTTCCCCTGGCGGGCCCAGTTCGGCAAGACCGCCCGCCTGATCTGCGACGTGCATAACCCGGATGGAAGCGCCTTCATGGGCGACCCCCGCAACGTGCTCAAGCGCACCATCCAGCGCATGAAGGACATGGGCTACGACACGTTCAATGTGGGCCCCGAGTGCGAGTTTTTCCTCTTCAAAACCGATGAGCACGGCCTGCCCACCACGGAGACCAACGACGAGGCAGGGTACTTCGACCTGGGTCCCCTGGACCATGGGGAGACCACCCGCCGGGAGATCTGCCTGAACCTGGAGGAGATGGGCTTTGAGATCGAGGCCAGCCACCATGAGAACGCCGCCGGCCAGCACGAGATCGACTTCAAATATGCCGACGCCCTCTCGGCCGCCGACAACATCATGACCTTCAAACTGGCGGTGAAGATCCTGGCCCAGAAGAACGGCCTCCACGCCACCTTCATGCCCAAGCCCATCTTCGGCGTGGCCGGGTCGGGCATGCACACCAACATGTCCCTCTTCCGCAATGGGCAGAATGTGTTCTACAACCCCGATGACCGCCGGGGACTGTCCAAGGAGGCCTACAGCTTCATCGCCGGCATCCTGGCCCACATCAAGGGCATCTCGGCCATCACCAATCCCCTGGTCAACTCCTACAAGCGCCTGGTGCCTGGGTATGAGGCCCCCTGTTACCTGGCCTGGTCGGCCTCCAACCGCTCGGCCCTCATCCGCATCCCCGCCGCCCGGGGACAGTCCACCCGGGTGGAGCTGCGCTCCCCCGACCCGTCCTGCAACCCCTATCTGGCCTTTGCGGCCTGCCTGGCCGCCGGTCTGGACGGCATCCAGCGGGGTCTGACCCCTCCCGAGGAGATCGCGGAGAACATCTACGCCATGGATGACGCGGCCCGAAAGGCCCGCGGCATCGAGAGCCTGCCCGACTCCCTCTCCAACGCCATCCGGGCGCTGGAGGCGGACCAGCTTCTCATGGACACCCTGGGAGAGCACGTCTCCAGCTACTACATCCAGGGCAAGCGGGCCGAATGGCGGGAGTACAAGACCCGGGTCAGCTCCTGGGAGCGGGAAAAGTACATCATGAATTACTAATTGAGAGAAAAACAGCGTGAGCAGTCCGGCAAGGAGGGCGGACGGCACGGCGGGGAGTGAGCATTCATGGAGCGTGTGTTGGTTGCCTTTGAGAACGAGCGGACGTGCGGAAAGATCCGGCAGCTGTTGGAGCAGACGGGGACGGCCCGGACGCTGGGCTGCCGGACGGCGGCGGAGGTGAAGGTACTCATGGCCCAGCAGCGCATTCCTACGGTGATCTGCGGGTATAAATTCCCTGATGCCACCGCCCGGGAGCTGTTCTACGACCTGCCGGAGGGGCGCACCATGCTTCTCATCGCCCCGGCGAACTTTCTGGAGGCGGGGGAGCCGGGCCTCTTCCAGCTCAGCACCCCCCTCTCCCGCGCCAGCCTGCTGGAGACGCTGGAGGAGGCCCTCTCCGCCGCTGGGAAGGACCTGCGCCCCGCCCGCAGCGAGGAGGAGGAGGCCCTCATTTTCCAGGCGAAGCTCTGGCTCATGGAGCGCTACCGCCTGGACGAGGAGCAGGCCCACCGCCTGCTCCAGCGGAAGAGCATGGACAGCGGGAGCAAGCTGTCCGACACTGCCCGCCGCATTTTGGAGCGCCCCGGCGGGCCGCTGTATCCATAGGCGCTCCCATTTTTTAAGGAGGTGTCCGTCCCATCTTACAGTTCACCAAGATGCACGCTGCGGGAAACGACTACATCTATCTGGACTGTACGAAAGAGGAGCCGCCCGGCCTGCCGGCCCTGGCGGTGCGGATGTCCGACCGGTATACCGGCGTGGGGGCTGACGGGCTCATCTGTTTGTGCCCTTCCCGCCGGGCCGATTTTGCCATGCGCATGTTCAATGCCGACGGCTCCGAGGGGGCAATGTGCGGCAACGGGGTGCGCTGCCTGGCCCGGTTCGCCTGGGATCTGGGCCTGTGGCGGGGGGAGCGGCTGCGGATCGAGACACGATCTGATGTAAAGGAACTTTACTTACGAGTAGAGGGGGGAACCATTTCCAACATTACGGTGGATATGGGCCCCCCTCTTTCGGGCAAAACGGGCACGATTTTTAATTCTGACAGGGAATATCACTTTACAGAAATATATGTGGGGAATCCCCACGCGGTGGTCCTCTGCGCGGCTCCGGAGGGGGGAGACCTCCGCCGGCTGGGCCCCGCCTTCCAGCGGGACGCCCGCTTTCCCGGCGGGATCAACGTGGAGCTGGCGGCGGTGGAGGGCCCCGACCGGCTGCGGGTCCGGGTGTGGGAGCGGGGCAGCGGGGAGACCCGCTCCTGCGGCACCGGGGCCTGCGCGGTGGTGGCCGCCCTAGCCGGGCGGGGGCTGTGCGGGCGGGAGGCGGAGGTGGCCTTCCCCGGCGGAAGCCTCTGGGTCCGCTGGGACGGCGCCACCGGCCATCTGTTCCTCACCGGCCCGGCGGTGCCGGTGTTCAAGGGGGTGTGGCCGGATGATTGAGGTCAACCCATCCTTTCTCCAGCTGCCCGGGGGCTACCTCTTCCCGGAGGTGGCCCGCCGGGTGGAGGCTTTTTTGGCGGATCGCCCGGGGGAGCGGCTCATCCGCCTGGGCATCGGAGATGTGACCCGCCCCCTGGCCCCCTGCGTGGTGGAGGCCATGGAGGCGGCCTGCCGGGAGATGGGCCGGAAGGAGACCTTCCGGGGCTACTGTGAGGAGGCCAACGGCTCCTACGGCTTTCTCCGGGCGGCCATCGCGGCGTCCTACCGGGAGGAGGGGATCGCGGTGGCGGAGGACGAGATCTTCGTCTCCGACGGCTCCAAGAGCGACTGCGCCAACCTGGGCGAGCTCTTTGCGCCCGAGGCGGTGGTGGCGGTGTGCGACCCGGTCTACCCGGTCTATGTGGACAGCAGCGCCATCGCCGGCCGGGCGGGGCGGTATGATCCGGCCACCGGCCGGTGGGACCGGCTGGTCTATCTGCCATGCACCCGGGAGACCGGCTTCCTCCCCCGGCCGCCCCGGGCGCGGGCCGATCTCATCTACCTCTGTTCGCCCAACAACCCCACCGGGGCGGCGGCGGATCTGGAGCTGCTCCGGGCCTGGGTGGACTACGCCAACGGGCAGGGCAGCGTTCTCCTCTTCGACGGGGCCTATGAGGCCTTCGTCACCAGCCCGGGGGTCCCCCGCTCCATCTACGCCGTGCCGGGGGCGGAGGCGTGCGCCATTGAGCTGCGCTCCTTCTCCAAGAGCGCCGGATTCACCGGGGTGCGCTGCTCCTACCTGGTGGTGCCCCGGGCCCTCAAGCGGGGGGGCGTGTCCCTGAACGCCCTGTGGGCCCGCCGCCAGAGCACCAAGTTCAACGGGGTGGCCTACATCGTCCAGCGGGGGGCGGAGGCCGCCCTGAGCCCCCGGGGCCGACGGGAGACGGGGGAGGCGGTGGCCTATTACCGCCGCAACGCCCAGATTCTGCGCGCGGGGCTCGCCGGGGCGGGGTTCATCGTCCACGGCGGGGTGGACGCCCCCTACCTCTGGGTGGAGACCCCGCCCGAACTGGACTCCTGGGGCTTCTTTGACTGGCTGCTCCGGCGCTCCGGGGTGGTGTGCACCCCCGGGGTGGGCTTCGGCCCGGCGGGGGAGGGGTATGTCCGCCTCGCCGCCTTTGGGGATGCGGAGGCGGCCGAAGAGGCGGTCGGGCGCATCCGCCAGGCGCTGTTGTAGGCCGCCCGCTCTGGGGCGCTCTGAGCCGGTTTGCTCCGGCCCAGGGCGCCCTTTTTCATTGACAGGGGCGGGAAACTGCCTTACACTAAAGAGAAAGAAGCCGGCTGGGCCGGCGGAACAGAGGAGGTCAGGGTTATGGCACATCAAGTCATTTGCCTCAGCCGCCAATTCGGCAGCGGCGGTCGGGAGATCGGCCGCCGCTTGGCGGAGCGTCTGGGCATCGCCTTTTACGACAAGGAGCTCATCGAGCTGGCGGCGGGCCGGGGGAACATCAAGGTCTCCAAGCTGGAGGGGGCGGACGAGCGCCGGGGGAACCCCTGGCTGTTTGAGAGCGTCTATGAGGACGGCCGGACCAGCCACCGGGGCACGTCCCCCAGCGACACCTTCTATTGGCTCCAGAGCGAGGTCATCCGGGACCGGGCCCGGAAGGAGGACTGCCTGCTGGTGGGCCGGTGCGCGGCCCATGTGCTCACCCGGGCGGGCATTCCCCACAAGAGCATCTACATCTGCGCCCCCCTGGAGGAGCGCATCCGCCGGGTGGGGATGCTGGAGCAGGTGGACGAGCGCACGGCGGCCGCCCTGGTGCGCAGGACCGACAAGGAGCGGGCGGCCTATTACGCCTACTACACCGGGGGCGACTGGGGCGCGCCGGAGAGTTACGACCTGTGCGTCAACAGTGCCCGGGGGGACGTGGAGGCCATCGTGGATCTTTTGGCCCGCTACTGCACCGGCGGCTAGAAGCGCCGGGCTGGCGCCGCGGAGAAGAGAACGTTTCTCCGCGGCGCTTTTGTCGTTTCCGGGCTGGGGGCGCTTGTGACCGTTTTTGAGGGCGGGACGGCCTTATAATGGGAGACGGCGCGGGAAGGGGGGAGCGCGGTGACGGTGGTCTATCTGGACCTGGTGTTCCTGCTCAACGCCGTGGTGGACTATGTTCTGCTGCGGGCGGCGGGGCGGCGGGCGGGGGAGGGGCTGCGCCGGGGGCGGCGGGCCCTGGGGGCGGCCCTGGGAGGGCTGTACGCCGGGGCGGTGTTCCTGCCGGGGTTCTCGTTCCTGGCCCTGCCCCCCTGCAAGGTGGGAATTGCGGTGCTCATGCTCCTGTGCGCCTACGGGAGCAGCCGCCGTCTGCTGCGGGTGAGCCTGGTGTTCTTCGCGGTGTCGGCGGCCTTCGGTGGCGGCGTGCTGGCCCTGAGCCTGCTGGGCGGGCGGGGCCTCACGGTCCACAACGGGGTGTTCTACTCGGCGCTGGACCTGCGGCTCATCCTGCTCTCGGCCGCGGCGTGCTACGCGGTGCTCCGTCTGGCCTTTGGCCGTGCGGCGGGCCACAGTCCGGGAGAGCTCCGCTCCGCCGTGGTGCGCCTGGGGGGGCGGCAGGTCTCCCTTACCGCCCTGGTGGACACGGGGCACACCCTCACCGACCCCGGCAGCGGGGCCCCGGTGCTGGTGGCCGAGGGGGAGCGGGTCTCCGGGCTCTTCCCGCCGGGGGAGGCCCCGGGGCGTGCGGCGCTGGCCGACCCGGTGGGGCCGCTGGAGGCCATGAGCGGCGCTCCTCTGGCCCGGCGGATGCGGCTGCTGCCCTACCGGGCGGTGGGGGTGGAGTGCGGCTTCCTCCTGGCGGTGCGCAGCGACGGCGTGCGGGTGGGCGGCGAGGACTATGGGGCGAGTCTGGTGGCCCTCTCGCCCACGCCGGTGAGCGACGGGGGAGGGTACAGCGCCCTCATCGGGGCGTAACGGGGAAAGGATGGTCAAATGAAACTGGTTCTGCGGCTGAACATGGGGATGCGCCGGCTTTTGGTCCGGCTGGGGCTCTTTCCGCCGGGGAAGGTCATGTACATCGGCGGGAGCGACGTGCTCCCGGCCCCTCTGTCCCGGGAGGAGGAGGCGCGCCTTATCCGGCGGCTGGAGGCGGGAGACGAGGCGGCCAAGAGCAGCCTCATCGAGCACAACCTGCGCCTGGTGGTCGACATCGCCCGGCGCTTTGAGAACACCGGCGGGGGGCTGGAAGATCTGGTGTCCATCGGCACCATCGGGCTGATCAAGGCGGTGTCCACCTACAAGCCGGAGCGGAACATCAAGCTGGCCACCTATGCCTCCCGGTGCATTGAAAACGAAATTCTCATGCATCTGCGCAAGATCGCCAACCTGCGCAGCGAGGTCTCCTTTGACGAGCCCCTGAACACCGACTGGGACGGCAACGAGCTGCTCCTCTCGGATATCCTGGGCACCGAGAGCGACCTGGTGATGAAGCCGCTGGAGGAGGACGTGGACCGGAAGCTGCTCTCCGACGCGGTGGACCGTCTGGAGCCCCGGGAGCGGGAGATCATCACCATGCGCTTTGGCCTGGACGGCCGGGCCGAGCGCACCCAGAAGGAGGTGGCCGACCACCTGGGCATCTCCCAGTCCTACATCTCCCGGCTGGAGAAGCGGATCATCGCCCGCCTGAAGCGGGAGATCTTGAAGATGATGTAAGGGGCGCGCCGGCTTACGCCGGCGCGCTTGGTTCGTTCATCACCAGAAGAGCCAGCCGTCGGACGCCTCCCGCTGCTCCAGCACGTCCATGGCCCCGCACAGAAGCTGGGCGGCCTCCGCCCGGGTGAGGGTGCCCGACAGATCCCCGCCGGTCTCCAGCACGCCGCAGCTCTCCAGGTTGGCCACCGACTGGGCCGCCCAGGCGGGGGTCTCCGCGCCGCTGGCGGGCTCCACATCGGTGATCTGGAGCATCCGGTTGAGCAGCACGCTGGCCTCGGCCCGGGTGATGGGGGCGTCGGGGAGGAAGACGGCCTGGCCGCTCCCGTCCAGGCTGCCCTGGACCACCCCGGCCTTCAGGGCGGAGGCCACATAGGGCTTGGCCCAGCCGGGGATGGAGGTGTCGTCGGCGAAGCCGGTGACGGTCACATCCTCCAGGGCCTCCAGGCCGGTGGTGTCCATGAGCATGGCCACAAATTGGCTGCGGCTGACCTCCAGGTCGGGCTGGAAGAAGTAGAGCCCGCCCATGCACTCGCCTACGAAGATCTCGTCCTCGGCCAGGCGGATGGCGGCGTTGGCGGCGGCGTGGCCCTCCAGATCGGCATAGGTGACCTTGGTGGAGGGCTTCTCGATGACCACCTTTACGGTGGCAGGGGCGGAGGTGTTGCCCACCGCGTCCACCGCCACATAGGTGAAGGTGTCCTTTCCGCTCTTGCCCTCATAGGGGGTATAGACGAAGGTGTCCGAGCCCTCCTCCGGCAGGGTCACCTCCCCCCGGGCGGGCTTGCGCAGGAGCTGGTAGGTGATGAGATCCCCCTCCGGGTCTACGGCCGAGAGGCGGCCGGTAAAGGCGGTGTCCCGGTAGGTGGTCACCTCCAGGTTCTGGGCCACGGGAGCCTGGTTGGCCTGGGCGAGCAGGTGCAGGTCCACCGTGACGGCCTCCCCCAGAAGCCCCCCGGCGAATACCGGCGTGAAGGTGAACGAGGCCGACTCCGCCGCAGGCTGGGCGGCGGCCTGGAAGCGCAGCTCCTCCACCGCGGCCATGGGCACGGTATCCCCGGCCTGGAGAGGGGCGCCCGCGAGGGTCAGTACCCCGGCGCCGGCATCAGGCAGGGCGGTGAGGACCAGGGACTCCAGGGAGACATCTCCCTGGGACTCCACCCGGAAGTCCCCGGGGGAGAAGGAGATGGTGCCGCCGGCCAGGGTGTTTTTGGCGAAGGCGGATACGGCGGCCTCACCCGCCGCCGCCCGGGCGGGCAGGGCGGAGAGGGCGGGAGCCAGAGCCGCCGCGGCCGCGGCGGACAGGGCCAGGAGACGGAAACGAAGCTTCAACGTAAAAACCTCCTTGGATGGGGCGCGCCCGGCGGGCCGGGGCGCCAGACTTTGGGCGTACCCATAGTCTTTGCCAATCCAGGGAGGTTATACAGCCTTTTACAGATTGCTCCGGTCCCGCAGCCAGCTGGGCAGGGAGCGCATCTTCACGCTGGAGACCACGCCCACCGCGGCGTACATGGTGATCAGGGAGGTGCCGCCGTAGCTGATGAACGGGAGGGTGATACCCACCACCGGGAAGATATACAGGCACATCGCCACATTGATGCACACCTGGGCCAGGAGCATACCGGCCACGCCCATGACCAGCAGGGCGGACTGAAGGCTGCACGCCCGCCGGGCCACCCAGATGCACCGCAGAATGATGCCGCCCAGCAGGGCCAGGAGGACGACGCAGCCGATGAGGCCGAACTCCTCTCCACATACGGCGAAGATCTCGTCGGTGGAGCGGGCGTTCAGGGCCCAGGTGGAGGAGCTCTGCGTCTGGATGCCGTTGAGGAAGCCCAGGCCGGTGAGGCCGCCGCTGCCAATCGCCAGGATGCTGCGGGTCTGCTGCATGCCGATCTCCTGGGTTTGCTCGTAGAGGGTGTCCGGGTTGCCGGTCAGGTGGTCAAAGACCACCAGGAACCGCCGCACAAAGTAGATTTCCTGCAGCTCCGGCCGGAGGATCAGCAGGACCACGACCCCGGTGATGAGTACGGCGATGAGGAAAAAGGCCAGCACGAACCAGCGTTTCTTGATTCCGGCGGTCCAGGCCACCACCACGAAGATGAAGAAATAGATGAGGGACATGCCGAAGTCGCCGGGGGCCGCCGTGATGAGCCCCACCATGAACAGGGTGTGCCCCGCGATGGAGAAGACCGAGGAGGGCCGGCTGATGCCCCGCTCTTGGAGCCGGGCGCACTGGTAGGCCAGCAGGAAGGTGAAGGTGAGCTTGACCACCTCGGCGGGCTGGATGTCCACCGGGAAGCCGGGGATTTGGATCCAGTTGAGGTTGCCGCTGTCCCGGTCGGTGCCCAGGCCGGGCACCCGGACCAGCAGGTTGAAGAGAATATTGAAGGCCAGAAGGAATTTCCAGGACCGCTCGGTAAAGAGCTCGATGTCCACGGAGGACATGGCGATATACACCAGCACCCCCAGCAGCAGGCAGACCGACTGGATGATGATGCTGCGGTTGGAGTTCATATAGCGGGTGGCGCTGAAGACCAGCACCAGGCCGAAGCCGTTGGCGGCCAGGCACAGGCCCAGGAGCACAAGGTCGCCCTTGCGCAGGAAGGCTTTCAGGGAATCGGTGAACCAGGACAGGGAAGAGGCCCCCTTTCAAGAGAGTGCGGCGGGACGCGTCCCGCCTGGCTCTCATCATACCATCTTTTTGCCCCCGCGTAAACAGTTTTGCGCTTTTCCCACGGATATGTTATACTAGTCTCCAAGCCAAAGCAAACAGCGAAGGAGCGCGAAGAAATGGAATTCATCTCCAACAGCCCGGCCGAGACAGAGGCGGTGGGGGAGGCCCTGGGCCGGCGGCTGACGCCGGGGGCGGTGGTGGCCTTCACCGGCGACCTGGGGGCGGGGAAGACGGCCTTCACCCGGGGTCTGGCCCGGGGCCTGGGGGTGGGGGAGCGGGTGACCAGCCCCACCTTCACCATCGTCAACGAGTATCTGGGGGGCCGCCTGCCTCTCTTCCACTTTGACCTGTACCGCCTGAACACGGCGGAAGAGCTCTACGACATCGGCTGGGAGGACTACCTGGCCCGGGGGGGCGTGTGCGCCGTGGAGTGGAGCGAACACATGGACGGCGCGCTGGAGCCGGACGCCATCCGGGTGGACATCCGCCGGGGGGAGAATGACGGACAGCGGGTCATCACCATTCAGGAGGGGGGAGCGGAATGAAGATCATCGCCCTGGAGACGTCGGCCACCGCCTGCTCGGTGGCCCTGTGCGAGGATGAGCGGCTCATCGCCTCCTCTTTTCAGAACAACGGCCTGACCCACAGCGTCACCCTCATGCCCATGCTGGAGGAGATGCTCCGCCGGTGCGGGGCCAAGCTGGAGGAGGCCGACGTGATCGCCGTGGCGGCGGGGCCCGGGTCGTTTACCGGGGTGCGCATCGGCGTGTCGGCGGCCAAGGGCCTGGCCTGGGCGCTGGAAAAGCCCTGCGCGGGGGTGTCCACCCTGGAGGCCATGGCCTGGCGGTTGGCCCATGTGGAGGGGGAGATCTGCGCGGTGATGGACGCCCGGCGGCAGCAGGTCTACAACGCCCGCTTCCGGGCGGCGGGGGGCAGGCTGGAGCGGCTGACCCCCGACCGGGCCATCTCTCTGGAGGAGCTCGCCGCCGAGATAAAAAAGGACGGCGCGGCGCAAATTCTGGTTGGAGACGGCGGGAATTTGTGTTATACTACCCTCAAGGAACAGGGGTTGGACGTCTGTCTGGCGCCGGGGCACCTGCTGATGCAGGGGGCCTGGGGCGTGGCCCGGGCGGCGCTGGAGCTCGCCCGCGCCGGGGAGCTGACCAGCGCGGAGGGCCTGACCCCCCATTACCACCGCCTCTCTCAGGCCGAGCGGGAGCGCCTGGCGCGCCTGGGCGGCGGGGCAAACCAATGAAAAAAGGGGAAGATACCATGGACATGGCAAAGGTACACATTCTGGACCATCCGCTGCTGCAGCACAAGCTCTCCATCCTGCGGGATGAGAGGACCGGCTCCAAGGAATTCCGGGAGGTGGTCTCGGAGATCGCCACCCTCATGTGCTACGAGGCCACCCGGGATCTGCCCGTGGAAGAGGTGGAGATCAAGACCCCCATCACCACCGGAACGTTCAAGACCCTGGCGGGCAAGAAGCTGGCCATCGTGCCGGTGCTCCGGGCGGGCCTGGGCATGGTGGACGGCATTTTGGAGCTCCTCCCCGCGGCCAAGGTGGGCCACATCGGCCTGTACCGGGACCCCCAGACCCTGGAGCCGGTGGAGTACTACTGCAAGATGCCCAACGACATTGCCGAGCGGGACATCATCATCCTGGACCCCATGCTGGCCACCGGCGGCTCGGCCTCGGCGGCCATCCAGTTTATCAAGAACTACGATGTCAAGCACATCAAGCTCATGAACATCATCGCCGCGCCCGAGGGCATTGAGCGGGTGCAGCGGGACCACCCCGACGTGGATATCTACGTGGCCGCGGTGGATGAGAAGCTCAACGACCACGGGTACATCGTCCCCGGTCTGGGGGACGCGGGCGACCGCATCTTCGGCACCAAGTAAAAACCCCTTTTTGGCAAAAGAACCGCCCCGCCCGGAGAACCCGGGCGGGGCGGTTTTCCAATTCAGCTTAGAGGCCCTTGTGCAGCAGGGGGGAGAGGGGCTTATAGATGAGGAAGCACAGCGCGGCGTCCACCAGACCCTTGAGGAGGGTGAAGGGGGCGTTGAAGGTGACGAGGCACTCCAGCAGGCCGTTGGCCGAGGGACGGATGGCCTGGTACATGCCGATGATGGTGTCAATGGGCATAAAATTGGAGTAGATGGGGTAGGTAATGAAGTAGTTCAGGGGGATGGAGAAGAGGGCCATAATGACCGCGCCCAGGGCCACGCCCAGCAGCGCGCCGCCCCGGGACTTGAACTTCCGGTAGAGCAGCCCGGCGGGGAGGACAAAGCTGGCCCCCAGCAGGAAATTGCACAGCTCGCCGGCGCCGGCGGTGGAGGTGATCATCAGATGGATCAGGTTCTTCACCAGACACACCACCACCCCGTACACCGGGCCCAGGGCGAAAGCGGCCAGCAGGGCGGGCAGCTCCGAGACGTCCATCTGGACGAAAGAGGGCATGAAGGGCACCGCGAAGTCCAGGAACATGAGCACGAAAGCGATGGCCGAGAGCATGGCGGTGACGGTCATGGCCCGGACCCGCGCCCGGCGCTGGGTGTGGGGGCGGATGGCGGAGGCATTGGGATTGGACATAAAAAACACTCCTTTTTGTAAGTAACACCTGAACGCCCATGCGCTTCAGGTGTCAACACAAACAGGAGGTGTGTGCAGCACATCTTCTTTCATCCAGACTTCGCACCTCAAGGGATGCGTCACTGTCGGTCCCGGAGTTTCACACGGGTCTGCGCCGGAAAAAGGCGCTCGCGGACTATACCGCCGATCGGGAATTTCACCCTGCCCTGAAGACATCTCATTCAGTTGTTCTGGGTGTATTATACCACGCCGCGCGGGAAATGCAAGAGCGAATTTTCGAAACGCCCGTTCGAATTCCGTTGACTTCCGGCCGGGGATATACTACAATGGAGCACGAGAAAGGAGGGGAGGCCCATGGACCGCGCGCACACCTGCTGTTTTACAGGCCACCGGCCGGAAAAGCTGCCCTGGGGCGCCGACGAGAGCGACCCCCGCTGCGCCGCGCTGAAAAAGCGGCTGGGGTGGGAGCTGGAGGAGGCCTACCGGCTGGGGTACCGGCATTTCATCTGCGGCATGGCCCGGGGGACCGACCTCTATTTCTGCGAGGCGGCCCTGGCCCTGCGGGACGCCCGGCCGGGGGTCACGGTGGAGGCCGCCATCCCCTGTGAGGAGCAGGCCGCCCGCTGGCGGGAGGCAGAGCGGCAGCGGTACTTCGACCTGGTGGGCCGCTGCGACCTGGAGACCATGGTGCAGCACCACTATGACCGGAGCTGTATGCTCCGGCGCAACCGGTATATGGTGGACCGCTCTTCCCGGCTGCTGGCGGTCTACGACGGGATGCTGGGCGGCACCATGTATACCTTGACCTACGCCATGAAGCAGGGCGTGGAGACCATTATCCTGGATCTGGAGGGCAATCGGGTCTGAGAGCGGGTCCGCGGCAGAGCCGCGGACCTCTTTTTGGGGCAAACTTCTGCAAATGCAAAAATTACTTGACAAGACGGGCGGCAGCGAGTATTCTATGGTTAGAGAAACATCTGCATTTGCAGAAGAAAGGAGGAGCGGGACATGAAGACCGCCCATCTGCCCGAGTCGGAGCTGGACATCATGCTCGCGGTGTGGGCCGCGCCGGAGGGGGTCACCGCCCCGGCGATTTTGGAGGCCCTGGAGCGCCCCCTGACGGCCAGCGCCCTGCACAGTTACCTGAAGCGCCTGGAGGAGAAGGGCTACCTCCGCTGCGAGAAGGCGGGGAAGGTCAACCGCTACACCGCCCTGGTGAGCCGGGAGGCCTACCAGCGCCAGGAGAGCCGCAGCGTCCTTGGGAAGCTCTATGGGGGCTCCCTGCGGCGGTTTGCCGCCGCCCTCTATGACGGGGGCGGCCTGGCCCCCAGGGAGGTGGAGGAGCTGCGTGCCTACCTGGATGAGCTCTCAGAGAAGGGGGTGGAGTGATGGAGGCCCTCTTTTCGGCGGTGCTGATGGCCTCGCTGACGGGTTCCGTGGTGCTGCTGCCCCTGCTGCTCCTCGCCCCCCGGCTCCAGAGCCGCTATGCCGCCCGGACGCTCTACTTTATCTGGTTGCTGCTGGCCCTGCGCCTGGTGCTGCCGGTCAACCTGAGCCTGCCCCGGGCCCCGGTAAAGGTGGCCGCCCCGGACTATGTGGTCTCCCTCCCCGACGCCCCGGCGGAGGAGGCCGGGACTGGGGACGGGGCCCCGGCAGTTCAGGACCTGCCCGCCGCGTCCACATCCGCCCCGGTCTCCTCCCCGGTCCAGCCGGAGCCGGCCGCCCCGGTGCTCTCCCTCCTGGAGCTGCTTGCCCTGGTGTGGGCGGGGGGCGTGGCGTGGCTGGTGCTGCTGCGGGGGAGCGGCTACTGGTTTTCCCGGCGGGCTCTGCTCCACTTCTCCCGTCCGGCGGGGGAGGAGATCCAGCAGGCCGCCCGGACCCTGGCGAAGTCCCTGGGGTGCCAGCACGCCCCTCCGGTGCGCCTGCACGGCGCTCTCCAGACGCCCATGGTGCTGGGGCTCTTCCGGCCGGTGATCCTCTTGCCCCGGGAACTGGAAACGGAGGCGCTCCAGGCCGCCCTGGCCCATGAACTCTGCCATGTGAAGCGGCATGACGTGGCCTACAAGGCCCTGCTACTCTTGGCCACCACCCTCCACTGGTTCAATCCCCTGGTGTGGTGGATGGACCGGGCGGCGGGCCGGAATCTGGAGCTGTGCTGCGACGACCAGGTGGTCCAGGGGCGCTCCGCCGCCTTCCGGCGGCAGTATGGGGAACTGCTGCTGCGCACGGCGACGGCCAAAGGGGGCCCCGCCCTCTCCACCCAGTTCGGCGGCAGCGGGGCGCAGATGCGCCGGCGGCTCCAGAACCTCTTCGCCCGCAAGCGCAACAGCGTGCTCCTGGTGGCCCTGGTGCTCCTGTGCGCCCTGGCTCTGGGGGCTCTGGTGGCCTGGGAAGGGGCGGGGGAGGAGCCCCTCCCCGCCGGAGAGGCCCTGGATGCCCTGGAGGGGAGCGTCCGGTATGAGGATGGGACCCTCTCCTTCACCCTCCCTGCCGGGGAGCCTCCGGCGGAGTGGGCCGTCTTTGTGTACGGCCGGGCCCGGATGGGGGAGGACAGCTTTAGAAGCGTCCACTACCTGGAGCGTGAGGACTGGCAGCCCGGGGAGACCTACACCGTGGACCTGAGCGGGGCCGCTCTGGGTTTGGTGGAGCTGAAGCTGGACGCCTCCCTGGGGGAGGAGGGGCGGGAGATCGACCTGCTCCCCACCATCCGGGCGGGCTGGCCCGTGTATGAGAACGAGACCTACGGCTTTACCCTCACCTTCCCTCCCAGCTGGGCGGGGAACTACGAGGTCCGGGAGGACAATGAGGGGGGTTACTACTCCCTCTACGATACGGAGCTGGAGGACCTGCAGCTGGCCAATCTGACCGTCACCGGCGCGGAGATGGAGCATGCCGCCGACTGGGGCTGGACCCTGCTGGGCCACGGGGAGAACTGGTATGTCTACCTGAGCTACGTCCAGGGGGACATCGGGTTGGATGCCCTGGACCCCTCTGACCCGGTGCGCCTGAACTGGGAGGCCAGGATGGCCGACCTCCGGGCCATGGGGGGCGGGGCGCTGGCCTTCCGGGGGGACGGGGACTTCCCGGTGGCACCGGTCTATGTCAACGAGGCCTATGGCTTTACCCTCACCCTGCCCCAGAGCTGGGCAGACCGGTACGAGGCGGTGGTGGACTACGCGGCCCAGCGGGGGGTGCAGATCGTCGATTTTTATCAAAAAAACCGTGGAAACGGGGACGGCCAGCTCTTCACCCTCTGCGTGGAGGAGACGGCCGAATATGAGGCGCAGTTCGGAGACGAGCGGGTGGACTTCCTGCCCGCCAACAGCCTCTGGCTTGGGGAGGCGGGGGAGTACACGGTCTATCTGTGGTTTGTCTCCGACGTGCGCTTCGACGTGGACGACGCGGCCATTGCCTATGAGTACAGCCAGATGCTCCAGGACGCGGAGGAGTTCCTCTCCCCGGAGAAGTTCCACCTGCTGGAGCCGGAGGGCGGGGCGGCGGTCTACACCAACGAGGCCTACGGCTTTACCCTGACCCTGCCGGAGAGCTGGGCCCGGTCCGGCGCGGTGGCGGAGACCGGGCCGGACAGCGCCCTCTTCTACGACCCGGCTCTGGGGGAGGAGGCGGGGGCGGTGGCCACCCTGGGGGTCTGGACGGCCTTCCCCGCCGCAATCACGGGGGAGCCCTACCTGCTGGAAGGCTCCCGGGAGGGCCGGTACGTCTATCTGGAGTTCCGGGACCCGGGCGGGGCGGACGCCCCGGAATACCAGACCCTCTATGAGGACCTCCAAGCCCTCCCCGGGCGGTATCTGAGGGAGAACGAGGGCGGGGTGAGCGCGGAAGAGGACCTGGCCTGGCGGGAGCTGGCCCGGCGGGAGCAGGAGGAGCAGGACCGGATTCTGGGGTGGTACCAGGGAATGCCTCCGGAGAACCCGGTGCTCCGGACCTTTTCGGCGGAGGAGCTGGCGGCGGCGGGCTACTGGCCGGAGGAGGGGGTAGACGCCTATACCTTCTATGAGCTCCCCGGCGCCCCGGGGACCCGGGAGGAATTTGTCACCGCCCTCTATAACCAGTTCGTCCCCGCCATGGCCGACGAGGTCTACAATTTCACCCTCCTGGGCGTCCGGGCCCCCTGCCTGTTCCTGGAGGGGAAGATGTGGCGCCTCGACATGGGAGGCTGGGGCGTCTGGTACAGCTATGACTGGGAGAGCTTCACGGTCCTGGACTCCTCGGAGGACCGCCTGGTCTACGCTCTGGAGGGGTACTGCAACTTCAGTAACGCAGGGGACCTGCCAGACCGGAAGACCTGGTACTTTACCCTGGAGCGGGACCCGGAGTTTGGGCTCTGGCGCTATACGGACTTCCGCAGCGAGAGCGGCCTGGGCCTCTTCTGAGCGGGATGAAGATGAAAAAGGCCCCCGGACCTTGTGTAAGGTCCGGGGGCCTTGCGCTCCGTATTACAGGGTCAGCAGCTCCACGCTGCCGTCCTTGGCCAGGGCTTTCATCTGGGAGAAGGGGTGCTGATAGCTCTCGATCAGGCGGTTGGCAATGGCGTCCTCCAGGTCCTTCTGGATCTGGCGGCGCAGGTTCCGCGCGCCGTAGGTCATGGAGTAGGACTTCTCCACCAGGTAGTCCAGCAGGGACTCGTCCCAGGAGAAGGCGATGCCCTTTTCCCGCAGCGTGTCCCGCAGCTCGCCCAGCATGATGGAGGCGATGGCCTTGAAGTTCTCCTCGGTGAGCTTGTTGAAGTAGACGATCTCATCCACCCGGTTGATGAACTCGGGCCGCAGGAAGGACTCCAGGGCCTTCATGGCCCGCTCCCGGCCCTGGTCGTTGGCGGTGCCGCCAAAGCCCACCGCCCCGGCGGACTTGGTGTCGCTGCCGGCGTTGGAGGTCATGACGATGACCGTGTTCTCAAAGTTCACGTTCCGGCCCTGGGCGTCGGTGATGTGGCCGTCGTCCAGGATCTGGAGCAGGATGTTGAGCACATCGGGGTGGGCCTTCTCGATCTCGTCGAAGAGGATGACGCAGTAGGGCTTGCGCCGGACCTTTTCGGTGAGCTGTCCGGCCTCGTCGTAGCCCACATAGCCCGGGGGGGAGCCGATGATGCGGCTGACGGCGAATTTCTCCATGAACTCGGACATATCCAGACGGATGAGGGACTCGGGAGAGTGGAAAAGGTCCTGGGCCAGGCGCTTGACCAGCTCGGTCTTGCCCACGCCGGTGGAGCCCACGAAAATAAAGGAGACGGGTTTGCGCTTGGAGGCGATGCCCACCCGGCCCCGGCGCACAGCGGCGGCCACGGCGTGAACGGCCTGGTCCTGGCCCACCAAGTGCTCCTTGAGCCGGTCCTCCAGCTTGGCCAGGCGCTCGTATTCGGCCTCCTGGATGGAGCTGGCGGGGATCTTGGTCCACAGCTCGATGACCCGGGCCAGGTGCTCGGCGGTCAGGGGCGGGGCGCTCTGGAGCTCCAGCTTGTGGAGCTCCTCCTCCAGCTGGAGCTGGCGGCTCTTCATCTCGGCCAGGCGCTCGTACTGGTTGCCGTCGCTCTCCGTGGCCAGGGAGACCCGCTCCCGGTTGAGGGCGGAGAGCTCCTTCTGGAGCTTGGCGGACTCCCGCTCATTGTCCCGGAGGCCGGCCTCCTGGTCTCCGGCGGCGGCGAGGGCGTCGTGCTCCTCGTTGAGCTTGCCCAGCTGGCGGCGGAGGTCGGCCTGTTTCTGATCGTTGACTTTCAGGCTGCTCTGGCGCTTGTACTCCCGGTCGTTGGCCTCGTTGACCATCCGGTCCCGCTCTTTCGCGAGCTCTGTCAGCTCCTGTTTCACCTGGGCCTCCCGGGCCAGAGCGGTGTTGTGGAGGTTCACGTCGGAGCAGGCCTCGTCAATCAGGTCGATGGCCTTATCGGGGAGGAAGCGGTCGGTGATGTAGCGCTCGCTCATGGTCACAGCCAGGCGGCACATCTCGGGGGAGATGGAGACAAAGTGGTACTTCTCATAGTAGGGGGCCACGCCCTGGATGA
>CALXCU010000073.1 GCA_944386885.1 uncultured Oscillospiraceae bacterium
CCTTCACCCGCAACGACAACTACTACGGCGTGGACGAGCGCCATCCCGAGAACAAGCTGCCCTATATCGACACCATCAACCTGGTGTACATCTCCGACTCCTCCCAGATTCTCACCCAGGCCCAGGCCGGCCAGCTGGACTGGTTCGGCGAGAACGGCAAGGACGTGCTCTCCCTGGACCAGATCAGCCAGCTCACCGCCGCTGACGTGGGCACCGTTTACCCCTTCACTTCCGGCTCTCCCTCCGCCATCGCCCTGAAGGTGGGCCAGGAGCCCTTCAATGATATCCGGGTGCGCCAGGCCATGCAGCTGGCCATCGACCTGGAGGCCATCAACACCTTCCTGGGCAACACCGGAGAAGTGGTGGTCCCCGGCCTGTGGTCCACCGCGCTGTCCTGGTCCACTGTGGACGAGTGGCCCGACGACCTGAAGGCCCAGTTCACCACCAAGACCGCCGACCTGGCCGCCAACCAGGAGAAGGCCCGCCAGCTGCTGGCCGACGCGGGCTATCCCGACGGCTTTACCTTTGAGGTGGAGCTGGATCCCACCACCAATCTGGAGCTGTTCCAGGTGGCCGCCTCTTACCTCCAGCAGATCGGCATCACCATGGAGATCAGTGTGGCCGCTGAGATGATGGAGGCCGTGCAGCACTCCCAGGATTACACTGACCCCCGGCAGTCCGCCGGCTTTGGCGGCGGCTTCGGCGAGTACAACCTGGCCTTCATGATGACCGGCAACGGAGCCATGCCCAACGCCTATGGCCACGATGACACTGAGTATCTGGATAAGCTCAACGCCATGGGCACCGCCACCTCCGCTGAGGAGCAGTCCGCCCTGGCCGAAGAGCTGGACCAGTATTTCCCGGCCCAGCACTGGGCCATCCTGGTTGCCGGTGTGCAGCCCAACTATGACTTCATGTCCGACCGCATCGGCGGCTACTCCGGAGAGAAGATCTACTACAAGGGCAATATGCGCACGTATTGGGCCCGCCTGTGGATCAATGAGTGATCCGTCGCGTTCATACCTGTGATATGCCGCAGACCAGATGCTGCGGTGGGAACAGAAACCGGGCCGGCTTCGGCCGGCCCGGTTTCCCATTCTTCCTGTGCAGGAAAATTTTTCCCGTAGAGGAAGAATGAAACGATTTACGTGAATAGGAGGAATGGATCCATGGCTTTACGATACCCGGCACTGCTGACCCCCCTCAAGGTGCGCAGCACCATTTTGCGCAACCGCATGATGTCCAGCGCGTCCACCCCCCATTTCTTGCAGGGGACGGAGCCCTATCCCACGGAGAAGGTCATCACCCACTTTGCCCAGCGGGCCAGGAGCGGGGCGGCCTCCATCTCCATCAACCACTTCCATCAGGACAACATCCCCTTTCCCGGCCGGCCCATCGACAACCCGCCCGGACACTTCAACCTCTTCGACCTCCAGGACTGCACGGCCCAGAACTATTTCTGCCAGCTGCTGGACGCCATCCACTTTTACGGCGCCAAGGCCAACGGCTATCTGATGGCCGATCCCGGCTGGTTCTATCCCGACGGCAAGCAGCCCGACGGCCCTGACGGCATGCCTCCCATGCCCCCTATGCCCGGTATGGGGGCAAAGGAGCCCGAGTCCACCGAGACCGACCGGGTCCGCTCGGCGGAGGACGACAGCCCACCCGCCCTGCCGGTGGAGGACGTCACCCATGAGATGATCCAGAATTACATCAGGAACATCTCTCTGGAGGCCAGCGACCTGGCCCGGCTGGGCTTTGACATCATCTCGGTCCACGCCTGCTACCGCCACTCCCCCCACGCCCGGTTCCTCTCCCCCCTGACCAACCACCGCACCGACGAGTACGGCGGCAGCGTGGAAAACCGCAGCCGCTTCCTGCTGGAGATTTTCCAGGGCATCCGCAAGGCGGTGGGCCCCAACGTGCCGCTGGAGGCGGTCATCTCCGTGTCTGAGCCGGAGGGCGGCTACTCCGTGGAGGACACCATCGAATTCTGCAAGCTGGCCGACGGCCTCATCGACATCATCCACCTGCGCTCCGGTGAGATGGATCCCCAGCACCCCCTGGGCTTTACCTCCACCGAGGCTGTGCCCACCCCCTATCTGGAGGAGATGGGGAAGGTGTGCAAGGCGGTCCATGAGCTGGGGCTGAACATGGTGGTGGGGGCCTCCGCCGGCTTCCAGGACCCGGCCTGGGCCGACCGCGCGGTGGCCGAGGGGAAGGCCGACCTCATCTACATGGCCCGCGCCTGGATCAACAACCCGGATTACGGCCAGAAGGTGTACGAGGGCAGGGCGGAGGACATCGTCCCCTGTATCCGCTGCAACAAGTGCCATGTGTCTAACGGCAAGGACATGTGGCGGTCGGTCTGCTCGGTCAACCCGGAGCTGGGCTTCCAGGACAAGCTGGAGCGGATGGTGCCCCCTGTGGGCCGTCCTCAGAAGGTGGCGGTGGTGGGCGGCGGCCCGGCCGGGCTGGAGTTTGCCCGCATCGCAGCCCAGCGGGGCCACAGCGTCACTCTGTATGAGGCCAGCGATCAGCTGGGCGGCCAGCTCAAGCACGCCGACTATCCCTCCTTCAAGTGGCCGCTGAAGCAGTTCAAGAACTTCATGATCGCCCAGATGGACCGGCTGGGGGTTGAGGTCCGGCTGAACACCAAGGCCACCCCGGAGCTGCTCTCCGGCCAGGGCTATGACGTGGTGGCGGTGGCCGTGGGCTCCACCCCATCCGCCCCTCCCATGCCCGGGGTGGACGGGGACAATGTCCACTTTGCCTCCAAGATCTACGGCGCCATGGAGGATAAGCTGTCCGACGACATCGTGCTCATCGGCGGCGGCGAGATCGGGGTGGAGACCGCCCTGTACCTGTGCGAGCTGGGCAAGCGGGTGACTGTGCTGGAGATGCTGCCTGAGCTCATCGCCGACGCGCCCCACGCCCATTATAAGAACATGGTCCACAACTACTGGCGGAACCAGCCCAACTTCCGCTTCCAGTGCGGCGTCACCGTCACCTCCATCGACCCGGACGGGGTGAACTACACCGACCACAAGGGCCAGAGCCATAAGATCGCCTGCGGCGATGTGCTGCTGTCCATCGGCTCCCGCCCCCTGGTGGACGAGGCCATGTCCTTCGCCGGGGTGGCCGACCGCATGGTGGTCATCGGCGACTGCGACAAGGTGGCCAACGTGCAGAAGGCCATGCGCTCGGCCTGGTCCGCGGCGGTGTCCATCTGATTTCTGATATCCGGAACGGCCCCCCTTCGGTGTTCGCCCCGCCGCGGGCGGGGCCGTCCCTGTATCAAAAAGGTTTCCAACATAAAAAGGAGGTCAAGCAATGAAACGCACGATCAAACGGCTCCTGGCGCTGGCTGTGGCCGTGGCCATGGTGTGCTCCCTGATGTCCCTGCCTGCCCTGGCCGCCGGGGCCAGGACGGACGGCATCTGGAACTACACCGTGGGCGGGGACGGCACCGCCACCATCGTGGGGGCCAAGGACGACTACAAGTCCCAGGGCGTGGTCCTCATCCCGGCCCAGCTGGGCGGCGCGCCTGTGGCCCAGGTGGGCAGCGGCTCCAGCGCTGTGCTCACCAACTACCGGGGCGGGGGGTACATTCTGGTGCCCCAGGAAGTGACGGCCATCGCCGACCGGGCCTTCTACGACTGCAACCCGGTGGCGGGCTGGTCCATCTTCTCCACCACCTCCACCGCCGCCAGCGCATTCAACGGCTGCTCCGGGGAGCACTACGGGGACAGTGACCTGACCCAGACCTTTACGGTGTCCGCCGGAGAGAACGGCTCCATCCTGCCCAGCGGCACCTACGGCCTGCCCGCTGGGCTGACTGCGGGGGGCTGTACCGCCGACTTCACCGTCACCGCCGCCATCGGCTATCAGATCGCCGCCCTTACCGTGGACGGCGCGCCGGTGGAGCAGGCCGCCGGGCAGAACGAGTACACCCTGGCCTACACCTTCGGGAAGGATTCCGCCGACATCCGCGTCACCTTTGAGGCCGACCCGGACGACGACCGCACCCCCGACGTGTCAGGGGAGTATGAGGCCCCCGCCATTGTGGAGGGCGCCGTG
>CALXCU010000074.1 GCA_944386885.1 uncultured Oscillospiraceae bacterium
CTGGGCGCGCGGGAACTGTTGCTGTGCGGCTGCACCGGCGGGCCCAGGCTGGACCACACCGCCTCCAACCTGGCCATTTTGGAGTGGCTCTCCGCCCGGGGGGGACGCGGTATCCTGTTGGACAGCCAGAATGAGGTCCGCCTCCTGGACAGCGAGGAGCTGCTCCTGCCCAATACCCCTCCCCGCTACCGCTACTTTTCTCTCATACCCCTGGACCGGCGGATCACTGGCGTCACCCTGGAGGGGGCCCGCTATCCCCTCCAAGATGCCGTTCTCACCCGGGGTGACACCCTCTCGGTGAGCAATGAGCCCGCCGGACCTGAGACCCGCATCCGAATCGGCTGCGGGCGGGTGCTGCTCATCCGCAGCCAGCCCATTTGAAAAACCGCACACACGGCCGTCCCCGGCGTATACTGGTACAGACAGGTACGAAGGGGGCGGTCATTTTGTCTTCTCAACGGAACAAAGGATATCTGACCATGGCCGCCGGGGCGGCGGGCGCGGTGGCGCTGCTGCTGTTCCCGGCCAGCGTGCTGACCTTAGGCGTGGGCGCGTTCCTGGGCTATCATGGGCGCGCGTGGCTGGAAGAGCTGGAGAGGAGTGTGAAGGTATGAAGATCGTGGTGGTCCGGTCCCCCAAAGCCCTGCGGGGCATCTTAAAGGTCCTGTTCGGCCTGCGGTAGGGGCATACCGGCCTGGGCAAGGACATATAGTAGTCCCAACAAGAGGGGCCCAGGCCCCGCCAAAGGGAGTGGAATACGGATGGAGCTGGAATTGGAACAGACCCGGCTGAACGGCTATGAGGCCGTGGTGGACACCGGGCTTTTTCCCGAGGAGACCATGGAGATGATCGTGCCCGACGCCTGCCCGGACATTTTGCGCATCCTGGACACGGAGGGCTGGGTAGAGCTCACCGGCCGGGAGGCCCAGGAGGGCCGTCTGGAGGTGACGGGGACGGTGCGCGCAGCAGTGCTCTACCTCCCCGACGGGGAGGAGGGGGTCCGCCGTCTGGAGGCGGCTATCCCCTTTACCTGCGGGACCGAGCACCCCAGACTCAACAGCCGCTGTGTCCTGACCGTGCTGCCCCGGATGGAGGCGGCGGAGACCCGGGCCCTCAACCCACGCAAGGTACTCATTCGGGCCAGCTTGGCCCTGGACATCCAGGCGTGGCTGCCCCAGGAGGAGTCCGTCTGTTCTGGCGTGGCCGGTGGAGACGGGACGGTGGAGCAGCTGTGCGAGCCCTGCCGGACCTATGGCGCAGTGTGGGTGGGGGAGAAGCCCTTCCATTTCGCCGACGAGATCGCCCTGCCGGGCAGCCGTCCGGCGGCGGCAGAGCTGCTCAAGCACCGGCTGACTTTCTCCTGCAGCGAGTCCAAGGTCATCGGGAACAAACTCATCTTTAAAGGGGAAGCCGATCTGCGCATCCTCTACCGCAGTATGGACGGGGATCTCTGTCAGGCTGAGTTTCAGCTGCCGTTCTCCCAGATCTTGGAGGCCTCTGAGGCCGGAGAGGAGTGCGACTGCACGCTGGAGGTGATCCCCACCTCCGTCCAGTGCAGCTTGGAGGCGGGAGAAGGGCGGATGCTCCAGATCTCCATGGAGATTCTGGCTCAGGCCGTTCTTCGGGAGGAGCGGAGCTTCCAGCTCCTTACCGACCTGTACAGTACCGCTTGGGCCCTGGAAGCCGAGCCGGCCCTGTGCCGCCTGGAGCACCGGGTGGACCGGGGAGAGCGAACCCAGATGGTCCGGGAGGTTTTGGAGTGCGGAACTCTGGCCGATCTGGTGACCGACGCCTACGCCTCGGTGGGCCGTGTGGCCCAAGGCCGGGAGGGCAGCCGCCTGAATTTGGAGGCGGAAGTGGTGGTCACGGTCCTCTTCCGGGAGGAGGGGGGCGGCCTTACATCGGTGACCCGGCGCCTCCAGGTGCCCTGCGCAGTGGATGCCCCTGAGGGGGCGGTGTGCCGCTGCCGCTGCCGGTGCCCCGAGGAGGTCTTCGCCAGCCCAACCGCCGGCGGCGTGGAGGTCCGCTTCCCGGTGGAGTTCTGCTATCTCATCTGCACGCGGGAGGAGCGCGCCGGAGTGGCCGCCGCCCGTCTGGATACCGACACCCCCCGCAGCCAGGATGGGCAGCCCTCTATCGTTCTGCGCCTGGTGGGGAAAGGGGAGCGGCTGTGGGATATTGCCAAGCACTATGGTACCACCGCCGGAGAGATCCGCCAGGCCAACCAGCTGGAAGAGGGTACGCTGCCCGCCGGACAGCTGCTGCTCATTCCCAGGAAGCGGGCTTGAACCGATAAGCGCAAGGCACGAAGGGCCCCGGACTTTTGCAGTCCGGGGCCTTTCGTAATTGCCGGCATAATCGGGGGCTTATCCCCATAGATATAGGGAGAGTCGGAAACGAGCAAGGGTTCCGGGGCGGGATGCCGCTGGCCCGGCCAAAGGAGGAATTTGGATTGGAAGAGCGCAAGATCTATGAGGATATTGCCCTGCGGACGGAGGGTGATATCTACATCGGTGTCGTAGGGCCGGTGCGCACGGGGAAGTCCACGTTTATCAAGCGCTTTATGGAGACCATGGTCATCCCCAACATCGACAATGTCTATCGCCGGGAGCGGGCCCGGGATGAGCTGCCTCAGAGCGGCTCGGGCCGGACCATCATGACCGCCGAGCCTAAATTCGTCCCAGAAGAGGCGGTGGAGGTCACCATGGACAACGGCGCGGCCTTCTCGGTGCGGCTCATCGACTGTGTAGGCTACATGGTGCCTGGGGCCACCGGCCAAATGGAGGACGACATGCCCCGCATGGTGAGCACCCCCTGGTTCGACCACGACATCCCTATGACGGAGGCCGCCGAGATCGGCACCCGGAAGGTCATCGCCGAGCACTCCACCATCGGCATTGTCCTGACCACGGACGGCACCATCACCGATATCCCGCGAGAGGACTACCTGGAGGCTGAAGAGCGGGTCATTACCGAGCTTAAGGAGCTGGGAAAGCCCTTTCTGGTGGTGCTCAACTCGGCCTACCCCGGCTCGGAGCGGGCGCAAGCCATCCGGGCAGACCTGGCCTCCCGCTACGACGTGACCTGTGTGACGGCCAACTGCCTAGAGCTGGACGAGGGGGCGGTAGGCAACATCATCCGCGGGGTGCTCTATGAGTTTCCCGTGAAGGAGCTGGACCTCTACCTGCCCCCCTGGGTGGATGCCTTGGCCTACGATCACCCCATTAAGAGCGGGCTTTACGCCGCCATCCGGGAGGGGGCGGAGGGGATGCGCCGCATCCGGGATGTGGAGGGGGCGGTGGCCGCCATTGGTGCCTGTGAAACGGTCAGCAGTGCCCGCATCACCAGCATCAGCCTGGGCACCGGCCTGGCCGAGGCGGCGCTGGAACTGCCCCGGAGCCTCTTCTATGACACCATCTCCCAGCAGTCCGGCTTCTCCATCCGGGACGATGGAGACCTGCTGGGGCTGCTCACCGAGCTGGCCCATGTGAAGAGCGAGTATGACAAAGTGTCCTCCGCCCTGGAGGACGTCAAACGCACCGGCTACGGCATCGTCATCCCCAGCACCGATGAGCTGGTACTGGAGGAGCCTGAAATCGTCCGGCAGGGTGGGCGCTATGGAGTGCGTTTGAAGGCCTCGGCCCCGTCCATCCACATGATCCGCGCCGATATTGAGACTGAGGTGGCCCCTATCGTTGGCAACGAGAAACAGAGCGAGGAGATGATCCACTACCTGCTCCAGGAGTTCGAGGGGGACACAAAGGCCATCTGGCAGTCCAATATCTTTGGCCGATCCTTCCACGAGCTGGTCAGCGAGGATCTGAACACCAAGCTCAAGCGGATGCCCGAAGATGCCCGGGCGAAGCTCCAGGAGACCCTCCAGCGCATCATCAACGAGGGATCCGGCGGCCTGATCTGCATCATCCTATAGGATCTCTGCAAGTTGCTTACCGCCAGTGTGCATTTTGCGCGCTGGCGGTATTTATTTGTCTACCATATAGAAATTAATCTGCAAGCTGACAGCATGGGCATGGTGGACAAGGACGCCGTGGATTTTGATAAGGGCTTTCTTTCTATGCTGGACGGGCAATCAGCTCTTCTTTACCCTCTATGGCTACAGCTCGCTGGGGAGCGCTCCCAGCCGCTGGAGGGCTCCCCGGTTCAGCAGGCGCACCGTCCGATAGCCGGTCTGAATCCAGCCGCAGCGGGCAAACTGGCCCAGCACCCGGCTCACTGTCACCCGGCTCACCCCCACCGACGCGCCGATGTCCTCATGGGTGCAGGGGATGATCCCCCGTTCGTCCGGACGGAGGGAGAGCAGGTGCCGGGCGATACGCTGGTCGGCCTGGAGGAAGGAGCCGTCCACATGGGCGGAGAGGATGCGCACGGTCCGGGCCAGGTACTCCAGCATGTGGATGGCCAAGTCCGGGTGGTGGGCAAAGACCTCCTGGAGCCTAGAGCGGTCTACCGGAACCAGAGCGCAGCGGGTCACAGCTACGGCGGAGGACACCCGTGGCTGTTTGTCAAAGAAGGAGGCCTCCCCAATGAGCTCCCCGGTGTGGTGATGGGTAAGAATTCGCTCCTCGCCAGACTCAGCGCTGAGAAAGCATTTAACGGTGCCGGACTGGATGTAGTAGAACTGTTCCGGCTGGGTCTCCTGGAGATAGATCAGCTGGCCCGGGACAAAGAGCAGGGGGGACTGGCCTTCAGCCAGAGGGGCCCAGATATCGTTGGACATGGCGCTCGCTCCTTTTGAATAGATCTTTATAATTGTAACACACGTTACATTCTTTTGACAAGACAACCATCATAATAAAAGATGAAACAGCCCTGTGAAGTGACCAAAGGAGGCAAATATTTTATGGGAATGACCATGACACAGAAAATTCTGGCCCGCTGCGCCGGGTTGGACGCCGTAGAGGCCGGGCAGCTCATCGAGGGGAAGCTGGATCTGGTTCTGGGCAACGACATCACCACCCCGGTGGCCATCACCGAGTTTGACAAGGCTGGATTGACCCAGGTCTTTGACAAGGATAAGATCGCCATTGTACTGGACCACTCCACCCCCTGCAAGGACATCAAGTCGGCCCAGCTCTGCGCCCAGGCCAGGGCCTTTGCCCAGCGCTTCTCCATCACCCACTTCTTTGATGTGGGCCAGATGGGCGTGGAGCATGCCCTCCTGCCTGAAAAGGGCCTGGTTGCACCCGGCGAGGTGGTTATTGGCGCTGATTCCCACACCTGTACCTACGGTGCGCTGGGGGCCTTCTCCACCGGTGTGGGCTCCACCGATATGGCCGCCGGCATGGCCACGGGCCTGGCCTGGTTCAAGGTGCCCTCCGCCATCAAAGTTACCCTGAAGGGGAAGCTCCAGCCCTACGTCTCGGGCAAGGATGTGATCCTCCATCTGATTGGGGAGATCGGCGTGGACGGCGCGCTCTACCAGTCTCTGGAGTTTGCCGGAGAAGGGGTGGCCGAACTGGGGATGGACGACCGCTTCACCATCGCCAACATGGCCATTGAGGCCGGGGCCAAGAACGGCATCTTCCCGGTGGACGAAAAGACCCGGGCGTACCTGGACGGCCGGGTGGACCGCCCCTGGACGGCCGTGGAGCCCGATCCCGACGCGGTCTACGAGCGGGAGGTGGTCATCGACCTGTCCCAGCTGCGGCCCACCGTGGCCCTGCCCCACCTGCCCTCCAACACCCGTACCGTGGACCAGGTGGCGGGTACCCCCATCCAGCAGGTGGTCATCGGCTCGTGCACCAACGGCCGGCTGGAGGACTTGCGCCAGGCCGCCGCCATCCTGAAGGGCCGGAAGGTCCACGAGGGCGTGCGCTGCATTGTGCTCCCCGCTACCCAGCAGATCATGCTGGACGCCATGGCCGAGGGCCTGATTCAGGCCTTCATCGAGGCCGGCTGCGCTGTCTCGACTCCCACCTGCGGCCCCTGCCTGGGCGGACACATGGGCGTGCTCTCCAACGGCGAGCGGGCCATCTCCACCACCAACCGGAACTTTGTGGGCCGTATGGGCCCTGTGGACTCCGAGATTATCCTGGCCAGCCCTGCCGTGGCCGCCGCCTCTGCCGTCACCGGCGTGGTGACTGACCCGGCCAGCCTGTAAGTGAAAGGAGCGCATCGCAGATGAAAGTCTATAAGTACGGCGACAATGTGGATACCGACGTGATCATCCCCGCCCGCCATCTGAACAATCCCGACCCCAAGGCCCTGGCCTCCCACTGCATGGAGGACATCGACCCCCAGTTCGCCTCCACTGTGGAGCCGGGCGACATCGTGGTGGGTGGCGCCAACTTCGGCTGCGGCTCCTCCCGGGAGCACGCCCCCCTGGCCTTGAAGTCCTGCGGCGTCAAGTGCGTCATCGCCAAGAGCTTCGCCCGTATCTTCTACCGCAACGCCATCAACATCGGCTTCCCCATCCTGGAGTGCCCGGAGGCCGCCGGGGAGATCGTTCCCGGGGATCAGCTCTCGGTAGACTTTCAGAAGGGAATCATCACCGACGAGACCACTGGAAAGGAGTACCACGCTGCCCCCTTCCCGGAATTCATTAACGGCATCATCGACCACGGGGGACTTCTCAATTCTCTGAAGGCCCGGGGCGTGGCGAAATAAGGAGGGAAGCGCCATGGAGTATAAAATCGCTTTGATTCGGGGCGACGGCATCGGCCCCGAGGTGGTGGGGGAGGCCGTAAAGGTCCTCAATGCCGTGGGAGAGAAGTTCGGCCACACCTTTACTTACGAAGAGGTGCTTCTGGGCGGCTGCGCCACCGACGCGGTGGGGAAGAGCTACCCAGACGGTACTGCTGAGAAGTGCAAGGCCTGCGACGCGGTGCTTCTGGGCGCGGTGGGCGGTCCTAAATGGGGCTCCGACAAGCCCGCCGAGCAGCGGCCCGAGACTGCCCTGCTGGCCATCCGAAAAGATCTGGGCCTCTATGCCAACCTGCGCCCTGCCGCCCTCCGGACCGCTATGGCCGGCGCCTGCCCCCTGAAAAAAGAGACGGCGGAGAAGGGCATCGACCTGATGATGGTCCGGGAGCTCACCGGCGGCATCTACTTCGGAAAGCGGGACAAGTACCAGACCGAGGACCGGGGCATGGAGGCCACCGATCTCATGGCCTACTCGGAGAAGGAGATTGAGCGCATCGGCCGCCGGGCTTTTGAGCTCGCCCGGCTCCGCCGGAAAAAGGTCTCCAGCGTGGACAAGGCCAACGTGCTGGAGACCAGCCGCCTTTGGCGCAGCGTGATGCACCGCCTGGCGGCAGAATACCCCGATGTGCAGTACGAGGACGTGCTGGTGGATAACTGCGCCATGCAGCTGGTCCGGGACCCGGGGCAGTTCGACGTGGTCGTCACTGAGAACATGTTCGGCGACATTCTCTCGGACGAGGCCAGCATGGTCACGGGCTCCATCGGCCTGTTGCCCTCGGCCTCTATCGGAGACAGCGCTCCCGGCCTCTATGAGCCCATCCATGGCTCCGCCCCCGACATCGCCGGGCAGGACAAGGCCAACCCCATCGCCACCATCCTCTCTGTGGCCATGATGATGCGCTACTCCTTCCACCTTCCCGCCGAGGCCGACGCCATTGAGCGCGCGGTGGACGCCGTTCTGGCCGACGGCTGGCGCACCGCCGACATCGCCGAACCTGGCGTCACCCCCATTGGCACCCGGCAGATGGGAGATCGAATCTGCCAGAAGCTCCTGGGCTGAGGCGGAAATATGGCTCTTGCCACCGCTGCGGAAGTCTGATACAATCCATGTGATTGGTATAAGCGGGGAGGGGTCATTTTGGTCTTAGCGATTGACGTAGGGAATTCCATCACCACCATCGGACTGTTCAGCAGGGAGGGAGAGCTCCGTTTTCGCTCTGAGCTGCCTACCGTCAAGGGCGGCACCCAGGATCAGTATGCTATCCAGCTTTTGGATGTGTTTCGGCTCCACGGGGCAGATATTCAGGAGGTGGACGGGGTGATTCTCTCTAGCGTGGTGCCTCCGGTGACCTCTGCCATCTGCAGCGCCGCCCGCTTTGTGGTGGGAAAGGAACCCATGGTTATGGGACCGGGGGTCAAGACCGGCCTGAACATCAAATCCGACCTCCACGCCCAGCTGGGCAGCGATATCGTGGCGTTTTCCATTGCAGCTGCCGCCCGGTATCCAAGCCCTCTCATTGTGATTGACATGGGCACCGCGGTGACCCTGTCCCTGCTGCGGGGCAACGTGTATGAGGGGTGTATCATCATGCCCGGCGTGCGGGTGTCGGTGGAGGCCCTCTCTCAGGAGGCTGCCGAGCTGCCCCATATTTCCATCGAGCCGCCGGCTACGCTCTTGGGCCACAATACAGTAGACGCCATGCGCTCCGGCGTGGTCTACGGAAGTGCCAGCATGGTGGACGGCATGATCAGCCGGGTGGAAGCCCTCACCGGCGGGGCTGTGGCAGCTGTGGTAGCCACCGGCGCGGCGGCTCCACAGGTGCTGCGGTATTGTTGCCATAAAATTGAATATGACCCGGACCTATTGCTGCGTGGGCTGTACCTGATCCATCGGAAGAATACTGCGCCCCGCCAGCACAGGACTCTCTAAATTGCAATTTAAAACGAAACGGCCCTCTGTGCTTTGTGAAAAAAGTACAGAGGGCCCTGCTTTGTTCCTGCTTTTTAGGGGCTATCTGGTCAAAAAGCTCAAAGTTCTGAAAGTTATAAGAAAATATCTTGCATTTTTGGCCTGCCGCGCATATAATGTACTGGACAAAAAGAAAACCATATTTGGAGGAGATTCACTGTGAAAGAGCTTTCCACTATCGCGGAGGCTGTCCGTGCTTCCACCACCATGGCGATTGACGCGCTGTTCAAGCAGATGAAGGCGGACGGCGTGGATGTGATCGGCTTCGGCGCAGGCGAGCCCGATTTCAACACCCCCGATGAGATCAAAGCCGCCGGCATTGCCGCGATTGAAAATAATATCACCCGCTACACTCCGGCCGCCGGTACTGTGGAACTGCGCAAGGCCATCTGCGCCCGGATGCTGGCCGACTGTGGGATCTCCTACCAGCCAAATCAGGTGGTGGCTACCAGCGGCGCCAAGCATGCGGTGTATCTCTCTCTGCGGGCCCTGGTCAACCCGGGGGACGAGGTCATCCTTCCCGCGCCCTACTGGGTGAGCTATTACGAGCTCATCAAAATGGTGGGCGGCGTTCCTGTCGTAGTCACTGCTACCGAGGACGAACACTTCAAGCTCACCCCGGAGAAGCTGGCCGCCGCCGTCACGCCCAAGACCAAGTGTCTCATCCTCAACAACCCCTCCAACCCCACGGGTATGATGTACAGCGAGGACGAGCTGCGGGGCATTGCCGACGTGTGCGTGAAGAACGACCTGTACGTCATCAGCGACGAGATCTATTACGGCTTGGTCTATGACGGCCGGAAATTCGTCAGCCTCGCCGCGCTGAGCCCTGATGTGTGGGAGCGTACCATCATCATCAACGGCGTCTCCAAGTCCTATGCTATGACAGGTTGGCGCATCGGCTACGCCTGCGCCAATGACAAAATTGCCAAAGTGATGGCTAACTATGTCAGCCACTCCACCGGTTCGGCCTCCTCCATCTCTCAAAAGGCCTCGGTCACCGCCTTGACCGCCCCGCAGGACAAGATTGAGGAGATGCGCAAAGAGTTTGAGGCCCGCCGGAACTACATCGTAGAGCGGATGAACGCCATCCCCGGTGTGAGCTGTATCCGCCCAGAGGGCGCGTTCTATGTGATGATGAACTTGGAGCAGCTCATCGGCAGGACCATCCACGGTGTGGAGATCACCAATGACGATGTGTTTGCTGACGCCTTCCTGAAATATGGGCTGGTGGCTGTGGTGCCCGGTTCGGGCTTTGGCGCTCCCAATTTTGTTCGCTGGTCCTACGCCTGTTCGATGGAGAACATCAAGGAGGGCCTGAACCGGCTGGAGAAGTTTCTGACCGAATAAATCGGACCGCCAAAATTCAACAGCGCCCCTGCCAAGATTCCGGCGGGGGCGCTGCTCCATATTACTTTATTTATAGAACCTTTTCGATGGCGTCGATCACGATGCGCATGGCTTTGATGCGGGCATAACGCTTGTCCACTGACTCCAAAATGTGCCATGGGGCGTTCTCTGTATTGGTGCGGCGGAGCATCTCGTCCACTGCGATCTCATAGGCGTCCCATTTTTCTCGGTTGCGCCAGTCCTCGTCGGTGATTTTCCAGCGCTTCTCCGGGTTGTTCTGCCGCTCGGTAAAGCGGGAGAGCTGGGTTTCCGGATCGATTTGGACCCAGAACTTCAGCACTACCGCCCCCCAGTCGGTGAGCTCCTTCTCAAACTCATTGATTTCTCCGTAAGCGCGCTGCCACTCGGCAGGGGAGCAGAAACCCTCCAGCCGCTCCACCATGACCCGGCCGTACCAACTCCGGTCAAAGATCGCGATGTGTCCGGTCTTGGGCAATCGCGTCCAAAAGCGCCAGAGGTAGTGCCGGGAGAGCTCGTCCGGGGTGGGGCTGGCAATGGGGATGACCTCGTATCCCCGCGGGTCCAGGGCGGAGGCCATGCGTTTGATATTTCCCCCCTTACCGGCGGCATCCCAGCCCTCGTAGGCAATCACCACCGGAACTTTTTTTCGGTAGAGCTCATTGTGGAGCTCCTCCAGTTTGTTCCGGCATTTCTTCAGTTTTTCCTGGTATTCTTTTTCCTCCATATGCTGATCCAACGGCACCTCCGCCAGCGGCTGGATCGGCCGCAGAGGCCATTGCTGTTCCGGCTGCTCCGCAGTGGGCGGACTTACCAGCGCGGAACAGATGCGCTCATAGAGCCTATCGGCCGCAGCCAGCTGGGCAGAGACCGCGTCGCTTCCGTCAATGACGGTCCAGGGGGCCCAGGGCTCCTGGGTGGCCTCCAGAAAACGGTCGAAGGCATCCAGGTATTTTTCGTAATTTTTGTTCTGTTTCCAGTCCTCCTGGCCAGCCCGCCAAGCGGTGTCCAGGTGTTTTGAGAGTTTCTCCAACCGCTCCCGCTGGGTCTCCTGGTCAATGTGGAAGAAAAACTTCACCAGAAGATATCCCCCGGCGGCGAGTTGGCGCTCGAAGAGGTGGACACTCTCCAAACGCCGGCGGAATTCCTCTTCGGACAAGTCGCCCCGCAGATATTCCCGCACCACTTCGTCCGTCCATCCTGCATCTAAGAAGAGGATCTTTCCCTGAGGCGGAATCGCGGTAAAATAGCGTTTTAGAAAAGGCCAGCGCCGTTCCTCCGCAGTTGGCATGCCCATGGTACGCACCTGGAAAAAGCGGGGGTCCAGCTCCCGGATGAGGGAGCGGATCGCGCCGCCTTTTCCTGCCGCGCCCCAGCCTTCCACAAGCACGATGACGGGCAGCTTGGCCTGCCGGATCTGCTGCTGGAGGCCTGCCAGATCCAGCCTGCGGGCCTTCAGACGCTTCTTTCCCTCGGGAACTTCTTTTCCGGTCCCCGGTGTCCAGTCTTTCAACATCAGCTTGACCTCCTTATCTGTGCGGGGATTTGCCTTTAGTTTACACCGAAATCCCTGGACTTACAAGGTAAAAGGGGATGTGGTGTCTCCCGCGCTTTGCCCTTGTGGGGCGGGGAATTTTATGGTATACTCTCAACAGACCATTGGGGCGGCTTCCGCAGCCCGCTCCCGATTTGGAAAAGAGGTTTATTGATGAAAAAAACGGTGTACGAAAGCCCGCTGTCCTCCCGCTATGCCAGTGCGGAGATGCAGTATATTTTCTCTCCCGATAAGAAATTCTCTACCTGGCGGCGGCTTTGGGTGGCTCTGGCCAGGGCCGAGATGGAACTGGGCCTCCCTATCACTCAGGAACAGATTGATGAGATGGAAGCCCATCTGGACGACATCGACTACGACATGGCCGCCGCCAAGGAGCGAGAGCTCCGCCACGATGTGATGGCCCATATCCACACCTTCGGCGCGGTCTGTCCCAAGGCCATGCCCATCATCCATCTGGGGGCCACCAGCTGCTATGTGGGGGACAACACCGACATCATCCTCATGCGGGAGGGGCTGGAACTGATCCGGGACAAGCTGGTCCAGGTCCTGGGTCACTTGGCCAAATTTGCTAACACTTACAAGGCCCTGCCCACCTTGGGCTTTACGCATTTCCAGCCCGCCCAGTTGGTCACCGTTGGCAAACGGGCGACCCTCTGGATGAATGACTTGCTCCAGGATTTGGAGGAGGTGGAGTACCGCATCTCTACGCTGAAGCTGCTGGGCTGTAAGGGCACCACCGGTACCCAGGCCAGCTTCCTGGAGCTGTTTGAGGGCGACCATGAGAAGTGCAAGGAGCTGGAACGCTGCATCGCCGAAGAGATGGGCTTTTCGGGTGTGGCTCCGGTATCGGGGCAGACTTACTCTCGAAAAGTGGACGCCAATGTGCTCAACACCCTCTCTGGCATCGCCCAGAGCGCCAGCAAATTTGCCACCGATTTGCGCCTGCTCTGCCACCTGAAAGAGGTGGAGGAACCCTTCGAGGCTCACCAGATCGGCTCCTCCGCCATGCCTTATAAGCGCAATCCCATGCGCTGCGAGCGCATCTGCTCCCTGGCCCGGTATGTCATCGCCGACGCGGCCAATCCGGCGGTCACCGCCGCCACCCAGTGGTTCGAGCGGACGCTGGACGACTCGGCCAACAAGCGTATCTCGGTGCCTGAAGCCTTCTTGGCGGTGGATGCCATTCTGAACATCTATACCAATGTGGCCGGCGGCTTGGTGGTCCACGAAAAGGTCATTGAGAAGCATGTCCGGGAGGAGCTGCCCTTCATGGCCAGTGAGAACATTATGATGGATGCCGTGAAGCGGGGAGGCAATCGTCAGGAGCTCCATGAGCGTATCCGGGTCCACTCCCTGGAGGCCGGGCGCAATGTAAAAGACCGGGGAGAGCCTAACAACCTCATCGACCTCATCGCCGCCGACCCTATGTTCGGCATGAGCCGGGAGGAACTCACTGCCCACCTGGAGCCCTCGCGCTATATCGGCCGCTGCCCGGAGCAGGTGGACGACTTTCTGCGGGAGTGCATTCAGCCGGTGTTGGATGCCCATGCCGGGGCGCTGAAGCGTACAGAAACCGAATTGACGGTTTAAAACGAGAGGCTTCGTCCGTTTTAAAGAGGAAGAGAACGATGAGCTCAGGGGGCTCATACCACAAAGGAGGTCGTTTTATGGAAAAGAAAGTGCGCCGGATCGGAGTTTTCACCAGCGGCGGCGACGCTCCCGGCATGAACGCCGCGGTGCGCGCCGTGGCTCGTACCGCACTGCACATGGGCATCGAGTGTATTGGCATCCGCCGGGGTTATCATGGACTCATCAACGGCGATTTTCTCCCCTTGGACTTCAACAGCGTCAGCGGCTTGTCCCGTCGGGGCGGTACGATGCTCTACTCCGCACGCAGTAAGGAATTTATGGTTCCGGAAGGCCGTGAGAAGGCGGTAGCCACCTGCAAACTCTTGGGCATCGACGGCCTGGTCGGCATTGGCGGCGATGGCACTTTCCGGGGCCTTCTGGAGCTCTCCAAGCTGGGCGTGGCGGTGGTAGGCGTCCCCGGCACCATCGACAATGATATCGCCTGCTCCTCCTACACCATCGGCTATGATACGGCCTGCAACACCGCCATTGACTCCATTGACAAGCTTCGGGATACCATGCAGTCCCACGAGCGCTGTTCGGTAGTGGAGGTCATGGGCCGCCACGCCGGACATTTGGCCCTCTATGTGGGCGTGGCCTGCGGTGCCACCGCCGTGATCGTCCCTGAGCAGGAGATCGACTATGAGCACGATCTCATCGAGCCCATCCGCCAAGCCCGCAGCCATGAACAGCGCACCCATTTTATGGTCATCGTGGCCGAGGGGGTAGAGGGCGGCGCCTACGGTGTGGCCGAAAAAATCCGGGAAGCCACTGCGCTGGACACCCGGGTGACCATCCTGGGCCATGTGCAGCGGGGCGGCGCTCCCTCTGCCCGAGACCGGGTCACCGCCACCTATATGGGCTATGAGGCGGTTAAGCTCTTGGTTGCTGGCAAGACCAACCGGGTCATCTGCCTCCAGGACGATAAGTATGTGGACTTCGACATTGCCGAGGCCTTGTCCATGAAGAAGAGCTTGGACATCCAAACCTACACCGTAATGAAGGCTCTGACCGGCATGGAGCAGCTCAAACCGAAGGCATAAAGTAAATCATCCCGGCGGTTGGAGGTCCCAGCCGCCGGGATCGTTATTCTCAGCCGCTTGAAAGAGGCTGGCGGGGTATGATACAAGGATAACCAAACCGTTTCCCGCATAAGATGAGGAGAAAAGGGGGGAGCGGGATGATGATTCGATTCCGACGCATCTGGGGCTGGGCAGTTCTGGCCGCTCTGTGCGTGCTGCTGGCCTTGCCAGCTGTTTGGCGCGGCCCGTCCAGTGCCGTCAGTACCTCCGGACCTACCGCACGGAGGACCGGCCATACCCTGGTTCTGGATGCGGGCCACGGCGGAGAGGACGGAGGAGCAGTCTCCCTCACCGGTGTACCAGAGAGTCGAATCAACCTGGCAATCGTTCAAAAGCTGGATCAGCTTCTGGGCCTATATGGTGTTGCACCGGTGGTGCTGCGAAATGAGGACATTTCCCTTCACGACTCGTCGGCGGAGACCCTGCGGGAGAAGAAGCGTTCTGACCTGCAAAACCGTGCTGCAGCGGTGGAGGCCGTGGAGGATGCGGTCCTGTTAAGCATCCATCAAAACAGCTACCCGGACGGGCGCTACCACGGCGCGCAGGTCTTTTACGCCAACGGGGAGGAGGCCCTGCTTCTGGCCCAGCGGATTCAAGCGGCGCTGTGCAGCGCTCTGGACCCGGATAACACCCGGGCGGTCAAGCCGGTCTCAGAGGATGTATATCTCATGAATCACATTTCCCGCCCCGCCATTTTGGTGGAGTGCGGCTTTCTCTCCAACCAGGAGGAGGAGGCCAAACTGTGCAGCGACGCCTATCAGACCCAACTCGCAGCCGTTCTGGCTGGGACATGGCTGACGGCAGAAGGGGAGCGGGAGGAAATGCAACAAGAGGAGGCTGTGCCCCAAAATGAAGTCGAAAACCCTGTTTTACTGTACCGAGTGCGGCAATGAGCTGCCCAAGTGGGCGGGCCAGTGCCCGGCTTGCCGGGCCTGGAACACCATTGTGGAGCGCCCTGCCGAGACGCCCAGGAAGAAGGCCGCCAGCTCTGTCCGGAGTAGGGGAGAAGGGGCGGTCTCTGGCTCCGGCCGCCTGCCCAAGAAGCTGGGTGAGGTAGAGACCACTCGGGAGCTGCGGTTTGCCACCGGCATGAATGAGCTGGACCGGGTGCTGGGTGGCGGCGCAGTCAAGGGCTCTCTGGTGCTGGTGGGCGGCGCGCCGGGCATCGGCAAGTCTACTCTGATGCTCCAGATTTGCGATCAGCTCTGCCGGTTCGCCACTGTGCTCTATGTCTCCGGGGAAGAGTCCGAGCGCCAGATCAAGCTGAGAGCTGAACGCCTGCAGATCCACGGCGAGGGACTCTATCTGCTCTCAGAGACCAATTTGGAGGATGTGCTGGAGGCCGTCCACACGCTCAAACCGGATATTCTCATTGTGGACTCCATCCAACCCCTCTACAATGGGGATCTGACCGCCGCACCCGGCAGCATCGGCCAGGTGAAGGACTGTACCATGACCCTGATGCAGCTGGCAAAAGGGGAGGGCGTTACGGTTTTTGTGATCGGCCATGTGAATAAAGAAGGGTCCATTGCCGGGCCAAAAGTACTTGAACATATGGTGGACTGCGTGCTCTATTTCGAGGGCGAGCAGCAGATGACTCACCGCATCTTGCGCTCGGTGAAGAACCGCTTTGGGGCTACCAATGAGATTGGCGTTTTCGAGATGGCGGACCAAGGCTTAGTAGAAGTTCCGAATCCGTCGGAGCTGTTACTCTCTGGCCGGCCCCAGGGCCCGCCGGGCGCCTGCGTAACCTGCGTTATGGAGGGTGTCCGGCCCGTTTTGGCCGAGGTTCAGGCGCTGCTGGCGCCCACCAGCTTCAATGTGCCCCGGCGGACCTCCAACGGTTTCGATTTTAACCGAGCCATGATGCTCCTGGCAGTCCTGGAGAAGCGGGGAGGGCTGATGGTGGGCTCCTGTGATGCATATATCAATGTCATTGGAGGCTTGAATCTGGACGAGCCGGCCGCCGACTTAGCTATGGTCATGGCGCTGGCCTCCAGCTTTCGGGACAAGCCCATCCCGGACGATCTGACTGCCATCGGCGAGGTTGGCCTGACCGGCGAGCTGCGCTCCGTGGGCGCGCTGAGCCAGCGGTTGAGCGAGGTGTGCCGGATGGGCTTTACGAAATGCCTGATCCCGGCCCGGGGCAGTCAGTCCGTTGCTGTGCCGGAGGGACTGCACCTGATCCGGGTCCGCAATATCCGGGAAGCACTGGCCGCGCTGCTGTGAGTGCGCGAGATCACAAGATCATAAGTTCGACCGCTGCTGTATTTGCGTAGTGTGCGGAAGCCCGGGGGCCTAGGCCCCCGGGCTTCTTTGGTTATTTTGAGGAGTTGCAGCTAGTATAGCTTTCTTCTTTTTGAAAAATTAATATGACTATAACTATCGTATTACATAATTTCATTTGTAGTAAAAAATTTGAGAAACAGAAGTATACTACCTAGATGCAAACCTCCATTCAGGATAAGATTCCAATAGAATCTGTCGAAAATGGGGGATTTCTCTAATGAGGTCGT
>CALXCU010000075.1 GCA_944386885.1 uncultured Oscillospiraceae bacterium
GGGAAGAGATGCACCCGGGCCACGGAGGACTTGCGGCGGCCGGTGCCGTACAGGTAAGGCTTCTTGCTCTTATACATGTTCGTTTACCTCCTGCTTAGTTGAAGGCCCAGGGCTCGGGCTTCTGGGCAATCTGCTGATGCTCCGCGCCGCGGTAGATGTGCAGGCGGGTCAGGCTGTCCTTGGTGACGATGTTGCGGGGCATCATGCCGCGAATGGCCAGCTTCATGGCCAGCTCGGGCTTGTCCTGCATCAGCAGGCGGTACTTGGTCTCCTTCAGGCCGCCGGGATAGCCGGAGTGAGTGCGATAGTACTTCTGCTCCAGCTTCTTGCCGGTGAGTACGGCCTTCTCGGCGTTAATGATGACCACATAGTCGCCGCAGTCGGCGTGGGGAGTGTACTCGGGCTTGTGCTTGCCCCGCAGCAGGGTGGCGGCGGCAGCGGCAGTCTTGCCCAGGGGCTTACCGGCCGCGTCGAGGATATACCACTTGCGGACGATGTTTCCCTTGTTGGCCATAAAAGTGGACATGGTGAAACCTCCAATTTGCTTTCTTGTTCTATCGTGAAATTTGGCTTTACAGAACAGGTGCCCCGCGTGTAGAATAGAACCTACGAACGGAGCATGTTGCATTATATTACAGGGTTTCCCCCCTGTCAAGCGGATTTTGGCACAATTTTATTTAACAAGGATAAATCTCTTTTAATCGCTTGTTTGCTCTCTTATGCTCCTGAATACTCATTTTCATTTTTTGATTTATTTTAAGGGAAACGTACCCCTTTTCAATCGGGAGGCTTGGAATGAATCAGATCCTATCCTATGTCCGCCGCTGCGTGGAGGACTACGCCATGATCGAACCGGGGGACCGGATCGCGGTGGGCGTCTCCGGGGGGAAGGACTCCCTGGTGCTGCTCGCCGCCCTGGCCCGGCTGCGCAGCTTTTATCCCATCCCCTTTACGGTGGAGGCCTTTACCTTGGATATGGGGGCGGCCGAGGGCCGGGCGCGGATGGACTTCTCCGGCGTGGCGGAGTACTGCCGGAGCATCGGCGTGCCCTATACCCTGCTGTCCTCAGAGATCCACCATGTGATTTTTGATCTGCGGCGGGAGAAAAATCCCTGCTCCATGTGCGCCAAGATGCGCCGGGGGGCCCTGCACAACGCCCTGGCGGAGCGGGGCATCCATAAGATCGCCCTGGGGCACCACTTTGACGACGCGGTGGAGACCTTTTTCCTCTCTCTGTTCTATGAGGGGCGCATCTCCTGCTTCCAGCCGGTGACCTGGCTGGACCGCACCGGCATCACCCAGATCCGGCCTCTCCTCTACTGCGGGGAGGGCCACATCCGCAACGTAGCCCAGCGAGAGGGCCTGCCAGTGGTCTTTAACCCCTGCCCCGCCGACGGGAGCACCAAGCGCCAGGAGGTCAAGGAGCTCATCCAGGACCTGAGCCGCCGCTATCCCGGGCTGAAGAGCCGGGTCTTTGGGGCCATGCAGCGCCTGCCTCTGCCCGAGTGGGCCCCGGTGGAGCACCGGCGCATGCCCCCTCTGGAGGGCCCGGAGGAAGGAGGCGCCCTATGAGCCGTCCGCTGCGTATTGTCCACGGGGCCGATTTCCATCTGGACGCCCCCTTCGCCGCCCTGCCCCCGGAAAAGGCTGTCCAGCGCCGGGGCGAGCAGCGGGAGCTGCTCCACCGGCTTGCCGCCCTGGCCAACCGGGCGGAGGCCGACCTGGTCCTCCTCTCCGGGGACCTCTTCGACGGGGGAGAGCTCTACGGCGAGACCCTGGACGCTCTGGCCCAGGCCTTGGGCGGGCTCAAGGCACAAGTTTTCATCGCCCCGGGCAACCACGACTACTGGACGCCCCACTCGGCCTACGCCCGGAAGTGGCCCTCCCATGTCCACATTTTTACCGAGCCGGAGATCGAGCGGGTAGACCTGCCCGAGCTGGGGTGCACTGTCTACGGCACTGCCTTCACCGGCCCCTGCCGGGAGGACCGGGCCCTGAAGGGCTTCCGCGCCCCTGACGACGGGCGGGTTCACCTGATGGTCCTCCACGGAGAGGTGGCCTCTGAGAGCCGCTACGGCCCTGTCCCCCTGGAAGACCTGGCGGAGAGCGGCTTGGACTACGTGGCTCTGGGCCATGTACATACCTGCTCCGGGGTCCAGCGGGCGGGGAATACCTTCTGGGCCTACCCCGGCTGTCCGGAGGGCCGTGGGTTTGACGAGACGGGCGACAAGGGCGTCCTCTGCGGCGTGGTGGAGCGGGGAAATGTAGAGCTGGCCTTCGCCCCCCTGTGCCAGCGGCGCTATCTGGTGCGGGAGGTGGATGTGACCGGTGCGGAGCCGGCCCAGGCTCTCTCTGCCGCCCTGCCCGCGGAGAAGAGCCCCGACTTCTGCCGCATCCTCCTCACCGGCGAGCGGGGGGAGGGGGCCCTGGATCTGGCCGCCCTCACCGCCCTAGCCGCCCCCAAGTACTACAGCGTCTCCCTGCGGGATCACACCCGTCTGGCCCGGGACCTGTGGGACCGGGCAGAGGAGAGCACCCTCACCGGCCTTTTTCTGCAAGAGATGAAGCGCCGGCTGGAAGAGGCCGGCACGGAGGAGGAACGCGCGCGCGTAGAGTTGGCCGTCCGCTTCGGCCTGGCCGCGCTGGAACACCGGGAGGACCCGCTATGAAGATCAGACGTATGACAGCCACCTTTGGCTCCCTTCAGAACCAGACGCTGGAGCTGAAGGAGGGGTTGAACCTCATCGAGGCCCCCAACGAGGCCGGAAAGTCCACCTGGGCGGCCTTCCTGCGCGCCATGCTCTACGGCATCCCCACCAAAGAGCGGGACCGGCAGGGCTTTTTGGCCGAGAAGAACCGCTACCAGCCCTGGAGCGGCGCGGCCATGGAGGGCCGCCTGGAGCTGGAGTGGGGCGGGCGGGAGATCGTCCTGCTCCGCGGGCCGGGGAAAAGCGCCCCCTTCGCCGCCTTCCAGGCACTGGACGCCGCCACCGGGGAGCCCATCCCCGGCCTGACGGCTGAGAACGCGGGGGAGGTTATCATCGGCGCCCCCCGGGAGGTCTTTGAGCGCTCCGCCTTTTTGGGACAGGGCGCCTCGGTCATCGACGGCGCCCCAGCCCTGGAAAAGCGGGTCTCCGCCCTGGTCTCCTCAGGCGAGGAAGATGTGTCCTACTCCCAAGTGGAGCGCACCCTGCGGGACTGGCTCAACCGCCGCCGCCACAATAAGACCGGCCTTATCCCCCGGCTGGAGGAGGAGCTGGCCGGTCTGGAGGACCAGCTCGCCCGGCAGAGCCGGGCCCACCGCACCGCTCAGGAGGCGGGGCAGACGCTCTCCGAGCTCCAGGAGGAGCGGGAGCTGCTCACCCGGGAGCTCTCCGCCCACCGCGCCAGAGCCCGGAAAGAGCGGCAAGCGGCTTGGGAGCAGGCCCAGGGGGAGTTGGAGGCCGCCCGGCAGGAGGAGGATACCCTCCGCCAGGCACTGAACAAGGACGGCCCCACCCCCGCCCGGGAGACCCTGCTGCGTATCCAGGAGGCCCTCAACAGCCTGCGGGGGCTGGAGCAGCGCCTCAAGGGGGCCGAACAGGCCTATGAGGCGGCCATCCAGGCCGCTGCTGACGCCCGAAAGGCGGCCGCCGATCCCCTCTTCCCCGACATGACCCCCGAGGCGGCCTGGGACCGGGCCAACTTGGACGCCGATGAGGTGGAATTGGAGGAGCCCGCCTCCGGCGGAACCCTGGCCGCCGCCCTGGCCCTCCTGGCCGGGACCGCCGCCGCCGCGGCCGCCGGGCTGGCCATTTCCCTCTTTGCCTTTCCCGCGGCCGCTGTGCTGGGGGTAGGCTCTCTGTTTCTCTTCGCCCGGTGGGTCAAGCTCCGGCGCGAGGCCGCCGGCATCGCCGCGCGGCGGGAGGAATTGCTGGACTGGTACCATGTGGACGACTCCAGTGAGATCCTGGAGCTGGCCAGGGCCTACCGGAAGGGCTGGGAGGCCGCCCGGGACGCCGAGCGGGAGCGCCAGCGGGCCGAGCAGGCGCAGATCGACCTGATGAACCAGCGGGACCGGGTGCGCGGCCAGGTCTCCGCCCAGGTACAGGCCTTTGCCCCCGCCGCCCGGGACGTATTCACCCTCTCCACCGCCCTGTCCCGCGCCCTCTTCCTCCAGGACAAGCTGGAGCGGGCCGTGCTGCGCCGGGAGAGCGCGGAAAAGCTCCTCCAGCGCCTGCCCGTCCCCCAGTCCCCGGAGGCGGAGCCGGAGGCAGATGGTCTGACCCCCCGCTATGACAGCGTGTACACCGGCGCGCGGCTGAGCGCCGTAGAAGAGGAGCTGCGCCGCCTCTCGGCTGTGGAGGCCAGCGCCCGAGGAGAGCTCAAGACTCTGGGGGACCCCGTCCTGGCCCAGGCCCGCCGGGAGGCCGCCCAGGAGGAGCTGGAACAGCGCCGCCTGGAATACGGTGCGCTGTCTCTGGCATTGGAGGGCCTCTCGGCGGCGGGGCAGGCCCTCCAGGGCCGCTTCGCCCCCGCCCTGAACCGGGAGGCCGGTGCCCTCTTTACCCGCCTCACCGGCGGCAAATACGGCGGCGTCACCCTCACCCGGGAATTTGAAGCTCTGGCCCAGGAGTCCGGCGCGGTCCTCCCCCGGCGCTCTCTGGCCCTCTCCCGTGGGACGGCGGACCAGCTCTACCTGGCCGTGCGCCTGGCCGTGTGTCAACTGGCCCTGCCCCAAGAGGACCCCGCCCCCCTGGTGCTGGACGACGCCCTGGCCAACTTTGACGACCTGCGCTGCGCCCGGGCCCTGGAGCTGCTGCTGGAGCTGGCTCGGGAGCGGCAGATTCTCCTTTTCACCTGCCACGGCCGGGAGGGACACCTTCTCGCCGGCGTGACGGAGATCCACCGGGCCCGCTTTGCCCCCGTCCAGGACCAGGAGGTGAGCGACCATGGATGAGTCTCTGCGCACCCCGCCTCAGCCTCCCAAGGAACCGGAAGAGCCTCAACTCACCTCCGGCGAGGCCCTACGTCAGGACCTCTATCTCTGGCTCCAGACCATGGCCTTCGCCCTGGCCGCCCTCATCCTGATCTTTACCTTTGTGGGGCGGGTCGTGGGGGTGGACGGCTCCTCCATGGAGCCCACCCTTCAGGACGGGGACCTGCTTCTCCTGCAGAGCATCGGCTACACCCCGAAGCAGGGGGACGTGGTGGTGCTCACCAAGCCCTTTGCCCATGTGACGGGGGCCATTGTCAAGCGGGTCATCGCCACAGAAGGCCAGCGCGTGGAGATCGACTATGAGGCCGGCACCGTGACGGTGGACGGTGTCGTCCTGGACGAGCCCTACCTTCCGGAGGCCATGGTGGAGCCCTCCCCCGCCACCTTCGAGACCATTACCTCGGTGACCGTCCCCGAGGGGCATATCTTCGTCATGGGAGATAACCGCAACCACTCTGACGACAGCCGGGATACCCGTTTAGGGACAGTGGATACCCGCTATGTCCTGGGCCGGGCGGTGGCCGTGCTGCTGCCCGCCGGGCACTTCGGTTGGATTGAATAGAGAAAAGCAAAAACGGCATGGCCTTTCGAGGCCATGCCGTTTTTCACACATGGGACGCTCACTTTTTAAAAGTACTTGCGGATTCCCTCGGGGGCCAGCTCCTGATCGGCACTGATGGTCACGGTGAACTTCATGTTGTTCTTCTCCGAGAAACCGTTGAGCCAGTCCAGGAACTCCTCGGTGGTGCGGTCATTCATATCCACGCCCACGATCTTGGTCAGGCTGTCGATGAAGACATGGGTGATGTCATAGTTGCCGGCGTACATGCCGCTGATGAAGCCCTTCATGAACTCATAGGAACCCATATCGTACTGGCTGGCTTCCACCAGGCGGATCTTCGAATGAATATCATAGGTCAGCTTAGCGCCGCGCTCAATGCAGACCACGTTGCCGTGCTCGCTGTCGACGGCGGAATTAATGAGCTCGATCATCTGCTTCGTCTTACCGGTGCCCTTGACACCCATGATCACTCTCACCATTGTTATCACTCCTTAACTCATCGCCGGGGGAGTCCCCGGCCTTTTTAACATGTTACCATGTTTGAGGAGAGATTGCAACCGATTTTGGGAAGTCCGACGGAAATTTGCCCCTCCGGCGGAAGACATTTCTCTCAGCCCTTCAGCCGCGCCTCCAGCTCGGCCTTCTGCGCCTCGTACCCGGGCTTGCCCAACAGGGCGTACATATTCTTCTTATAAGCCTCCACGCCGGGCTGGTCGAAGGGGTTGACCTCCAGCAGGTAGCCGCTCAGGCCGCAGGCGTACTCGAAGAAGTAGATGAGCTGTCCCACCGTGCGCGCATCCCGGCGCTGGGCCTGGATGAGCACATTGGGGACGCCGCCGTCCACATGGGCCAGGAGGGTGCCCCGCAGGGCCTGCTCGGCCACGAAGGAGAGGGGCTTGCCGGAGAGGAAGTTGAGCCCGTCCACATTTTCCGGGTCATTGGGAATGGTGTAGGAGCCCAGGGATTCCTGGAAGCGGACCACGCTCTCAAACATGAGGCGCTGGCCCTGCTGGATATACTGGCCCATGGAGTGCAGGTCGGCGGTGAACTCCACGCTGGCGGGGAAGAGGCCCTTGTGCTCCTTGCCCTCGCTCTCGCCGTAGAGCTGTTTCCACCACTCGGCGAAGAAGCGGAAGGAGGGCTCGTACCCCACCAGGATCTCCGTGCTCTTCCCGGCGGTGTAGAGGGCATGCCGGGCGGCGGCGTACTGCCAGGCGGGGTTCTCCGCGCCGGGGAGGGCCAGGGCCTCCATGGCCTCGGCCGCGCCGTCCATGAGCGCCTCCAGGTCGATGCCCGCCACGGCGATGGGCAGCAGGCCCACGGCGGTGAGCACCGCGAAACGCCCGCCCACGGCGTCGGGCACCACAAATTCCTCATAGCCCTCTCCGTCGGCCAGGCCCTTCAGGGCCCCCTTGTGGGCGTCGGTGGTGGCGTAGATGCGCTTGCGGGCCCCTTCCTTTCCGTACTTCTCCTCCAGCAGGTTCTTAAAGATGCGGAAGGCCACGGCGGGCTCAGTGGTGGTGCCCGACTTGGAGATGACGTTGACCGAGAAGTCCCGGTCCTTCACCAGCTCGATGGTCTCCAGCAGCGCGTCGGTGGACAGGCCGTTGCCGGCAAAGAAGATGTCGGGGGTATCCTTCTTCTTCAGGTTGTAATTGGGGGACTGGAGCAGTTCCACCACCGCCCGGGCGCCCAGGTAGGACCCGCCGATCCCGATGACCACCAGGGCCTGGGAGTCGGACTGGATCTGCTTAGCCGCCTTCTGGATGCGGGCAAACTCCTCCTTATCGTAATCCCGGGGCAGGTGGACCCAGCCGGTGAAGTCCCCGCCGGGGCCGTTGCCCTCCTCCAGCATGGTCCGGGCCTCCTCCAGCCGGGAGAGGCGGGAGGTAAGCCAGTCCTCGGGAACAAAGGAGCGGATATTGCTCAAATCAACTTGAATCATGGTCATTTCCTCCTTGATATTTACAGGTGGATCGTCCCTATTATACACCAGCTTGTTCCAATTTCCTAGTCCCTGTTTTCCGCCTCTCCGCCGGCAGCGAGCAGCGCCCGGGCCCGCTCCAGGAGCTTGGTATACACCCCGTCCATCTCCCACTCGTTGGTGTAGGTGAGCAGCTCCTCCGCCGGCAGCCAGCCCACCCGGGTATTCTCCCCCTCCCGGACAGTGAGAGGGTCGGCGTCGTCGGCCACCAGGAGATAGCTCACGTTCAGGTGCAGATGGGAGGGGACGAATTTTCCCCGTTTCACATGGCCCCATACGGGCAGAATATCCAGGGAGGCGATCGCCCTGGACAGAGGGCGGATGTGGGCCACACCGGTCTCCTCCCGGGCCTCTCGCAGGGCCACAGAGAGGAAGTCCTCCTCTCCATCCGCATGCCCCCCGGTCCAGGCCCACACACGGTAGATGTTGTGGTGGGCCATGAGCACCCGTGAGGCGCCGGCGTTGACCACAAAGCCCGAACAGGAGAAGTGGGCAATCTCGTTGCTCCGGGTGAGGATGGTATCGGGGAAAAGGCGGATGTAGGAGAGCATCATGCGCTGGTCCGCGGCCTCCTGCCCACTTTGGGGGCGGTATGCGGCAATCTCATCCCAATACACCCGGCTCCCTCCTCTCATAGGTAACATAATGGTAAATCAGCCCGTCCTGTTCCAGGGGAGCGCTCTCCTCTGTGACCGTCCAGGCCGGATCGGCATCCAGGTCGGGGCACCAGGCGCCGGCAGAAAACTCCGCCTGGATGCGGGTCACATAGGCCCGCCGGCACCAGGGCAGCAGGGCGCGGTAGACGCTCTCCCCGCCGATGACCGCCGCCCCGGGCGGGGCGGCGGCGAGGAGCGCCTCCAGGCTGTGGAAGACCTCCGCCCCTGGGGGAGCAAAATTCTGATCCCGGGAGAGGATGAAGTTCCGCCGGCCCGGCAGGGGACGCCCCCCGGGAAAGGTAGCCAGGGTTTTCCGCCCCAGAATCACAACCTTCCCCAGGGTGAGCGCTTTAAACCGCTTTAGATCCTCCTTCAGGTATACCAGCTGGTCTCCATCCCGGCCGATACCCCAGTTCCGGTCGGCGGCCACGATGAGCTCCAGATCTCCCCGCCTCCCGCCGGTCACTCCAGTTCCTCCGGCCCGTAGGCCTGATAGGGCAGCAGGTCAGAGAGCTCCACCAGCAGGGTCTGAAAGCCTCCGGTGGCGTCGTAGCCCATCTGCGGCGTGCGCAGCGCTTCCCGCTCCGGCGCGGCGGACAGGGAGAGTACCGCACGCACGCCGCGCTCTTCTCCCTGCTCAAAGACCAGGGTGCCGCCGTTGGCCGCGGCGATGGCCCGGGCTAACGCGGTCTCCGGGCGTCCGCCCGCCCGGCGGAGAAGGGAGGCCTCCGGCCCCTCACCGTCTTCCTGGCCGCAGGCGGTTTCCCGCTCCCCGTCATCCCAGACTGTGATCCGGACCCGGTTTCCGTCCCCCACAGCCCGCAGGCCCACCCGGCCGCCCCGGCCCGCCGCGCGCAGAGCGTCCTTCAGCAGCAGGAGCAGCAGCCGCTCCAGCAGGGCGCGGTCGGCTTCCACAGTGGTCTCCCGCCCCTGGCATTCCCACTGGAACTGCACGCCAAGCGTGGCCGCCGCACCCTCTACCTGGCTCCCCAGAGAGCGGCAGAGTGTCTGGGTCTCCACCAGCTCTTTCCGGCGGGGCGCCCCCCCTCTCAGATAGAGGTCGCTGTGCTCGGTCAGGCGCAGCAGCCGGTAGAGCCCCTGGTTGAGGATGGCCAAATACTGGTCGTATTTTTGCTCTTTTTGTTCCCGGATAGCTGGGGTAAGGAGCTGCGCCGCAGCCAGGAGGTTGCCCACCTGTTCCCGCAGCTGCTCCACCATCCGTTCTTCCCATCCATGATCGTCCATGTTCAAGGTAAATCCTCCCACATTTTGCTCCACAGGACCGGCAGAAAAGCCATCTCTAGCATATGCAGATGCCAGGGCTCTGTTTCACTCTGCCAGTATACCAAATACTGTGGATTGGGACAAGCTTAAAAGTCCACTTATGCTGGAATTCCCTTCTTTTTGGGCTGAACTGACCACCATTTTTCTGGTACCGGAGATCAAATTTTTACATATGCCCTCTTTTCTTTTTCCTCTTTGTGGGATATAATAGAAACGCGCGAAGGAAAACCTAACAAAAACTTTGTGAAGGAGAGATTCCAATGAGCATCAAAGTTGGTATTAACGGTTTCGGACGCATCGGCCGCCTCGTGTTCCGCGCCGGCATCGGCCGCGACGACATCGAGTTCGTCGGCATCAACGATCCGTTCATGACGCCCGACTACATGGCTTATATGCTGCGTTACGACACCATGCACGGCCAGTTTGACGGCACCATTGAGTATGACGAGAATTCCATCACCGTCAACGGCAAGAAGGTCAGCTTCTTTGCCTGCATGAACCCCGCCGACATCCCCTGGGGCCAGGTGGGCGCGGAGTACGTCGTGGAGTCCACCGGCCTGTTCCTGACCCAGGAGAAGGCCCAGGCTCACATCGACGCCGGCGCCAAGAAGGTCGTTATGTCCGCTCCCTCCAAGGACGCCACCCCCATGTTCGTCATGGGCGTGAACCAGGACACCTACACCAGTGACATGACCTTCGTCTCCAACGCCTCCTGCACCACCAACTGCCTGGCCCCCATCGCCAAGGTCCTCAACGACAACTGGGGCATCACCGATGGCCTGATGACCACCGTACACTCCACCACTGCCACCCAGAAGACCGTGGACGGCCCCTCCAAGAAGGATTGGCGCGGCGGCCGTGCCGCTTCCGGCAACATTATCCCCTCCTCCACCGGCGCCGCCAAGGCCGTGGGCAAGGTCATTCCTTCCCTGAACGGCAAGCTGACCGGCATGTCCATGCGCGTCCCCACTCTGGATGTGTCCGTGGTGGACCTGACCGTCAACCTGGCTAAGCCCGCCAAGTATGAGGAGATCTGCGCCGCGATGAAGAAGGCCTCCGAGGGCGAGCTCAAGGGCATCCTGGGCTATACCGAGGACGCTGTGGTGTCCTCCGACTTCCTGGGCGACACCCGCACCTCCATCTTCGACGCCACCGCCGGCATCGCTCTGACCGACACCTTCGTGAAGGTCGTCTCCTGGTACGACAACGAGATCGGCTACTCCAACAAGGTTCTGGACCTGATTGCCCACATGTACAGCGTGGACCACAAGTAATTCCTTCGCGTCTGTGATCCAATTACAAAATCCCCCCTGCCCGCGGCAGGGGGGATTTTTTCGCGCTCAAAT
>CALXCU010000076.1 GCA_944386885.1 uncultured Oscillospiraceae bacterium
GCATGGTGGGCTCCTCATAGTACATGATGCGGTAGGGCTCCAGCGCCTTGCCCAGAATGGCGGCGGTGTTGGCGTCCAGCAGGGAGTGGATCTCCACGATGATGTCCATGTCGGGACCGCCGGCCTCCCGGGCGGCGGCGATGCGCTCCACCGAGCGCTTCAGATCGTGCTCCCGGTAGCAGCCGCGGATCTGGTTGCCCTGGGTGCCCATGACCTCAGCCAGGGGGCGGGGCTCCAGGGGGGCGAAGACGGGGTCGATCTTCACGGCGTCATAGCCCTCGGAGACGGCGTCTTTTACCACGTCATAGTAGTCCTGGGGGTCATAGAGCAGGTCCAGGCTGTCCTGGGCCTCAATGATCTTGCGCCAGCCGAACTGGAGCTGAGAGGCATAGGCGCGCAGCTTCTGATTGGTCTTGCCGCCCAGCAGCTTATAGACAGGGACGTTGAGGGCTTTGCCCTTGATATCCCAGCAGGCAGTGTCGATGGCCGCCATGGCGGAGGTGACCACCACGCCGCCGCCCATACCCCAGAAGGTGTGGCGGTGCAGGTGCTCCCAGATCTCTTCCGTGTTGAAGGGGTCCATGCCGATGACCATCTTGGCAAAATCCTGGCACTGGCCCCAGGCGGCCATAGAGCACTTGCCATAGGCCAGGCCGGCCTCACCGAAGCCGCTGATGCCCGCGTCAGTGTTGACCTTGATGGTAACGAATCCGCCAAGGCCGCCGTCAGCCAGATAACATTCGATGCTGGTAATTTTCATGCTGTGAACTCCTTTCCAAATGAACGTTTGTGTGGAACATTTATGGATTGATCCAGGGGGGCCCGGCTGCTTCACCGGGGCCCCCGGGATGACAAGAGGGAAGGGGGGAGTTACTTGCTGGGGGCGCTGCTCTCCTCGCCGGACCACACAGAGGTGTGGATAGTGATATTGCCGGTCTTAGAGCGCCACAGGCCAATGCCGGCCAGGATGACGATGGCGGCTACATTGATGGCGGCCAGGGCGGGCGTCATGGACAGGCAGGACTTCCAAAGCACCACCATGTAGAAGAAAAAGGATACCCAGCAGATCAGATAATACAGACCGTTCGGCACATGGAAGCGGGCTTTTTTCCAGGCCTCGGGGTACTTCTTGGGCAGCTTCAGATAGGCGATCATGTTCAGGATGGCGAAGGCCGAGGTGATGAGCTGCACCATATTGGTGATGACCTCAATGGAGAAGCCAAAGACAATGGGAATCATGCCCACCACATACATGAAGGTCAGGATCCAGACCCGGGAGCCGCGCTTGTTCTTTTTGCCAAAGGCGGCGGGGAGCCAGCCGTCGTCGCAGGACTGGCCGATGTTGATGGCGTTGTAGGCAAAGCTGGAGTTCAGCGTGGAGAGCAGGGCCATAATCGGACCGCCAATAATGAAGAGGACAAAGAGCCAGGTGGGGAAGATGCGCTGGGCGGCAAAGACCAGGGTGGTGGAGTCGCCGTACTCTTCAATGCTCATGACGCCGGTGCCGGCCATGGCCACGCCCACATACAGGACGATCAGGGTGGGGACGGTGATCAGCATGGCGATGGGAATATCCCGGCGGGCGTTCTTGGAGTCCCGGCCATAGGAAGAGGTCATATAATAGCCATTGCAAGAGTAGACGAAGAGCAGGACCGCGCCAGTGAAGCCGCCGGCGATCTGGCCGTTCTCAAACGTGATGCCCCAGCCCTGAGTGAGGAAATTGGGATCGTTAAAATCAAAGATGGGGAGTGTACGATTCACGATGCCCACCACGGCGAAGAGGAACAGCGCCGCAATCAGCAGCCAGGTCATCACCTTTTGCGCGAAGGCCATGATGTCCACGCCCAGCAGGTTGACCACAAAGAAGAAGGTCAGCAGCGCGCCGCCCACCACAATGCGGGCCACATGGCCGCTGAGAATGGGGAACACGTCGCCCAGGTAGGCCGCGGCAGACGCGCCAAAGAGGGACAGGGACAGGCACTGCGTCAAATAGGCATAGGCGAAGATGCCCGACACGGTGGGCCCCGCCAGGTCGCAGAGCATGGAGTAGTTGCCGCCGCCCAGGCGGAGGGTGGAGGAGATAAACACGGTGGGCAGGATCATGATAAAGCCCATGATGATGGCCACCAGATAGGCCAGCCAGGCGGAGTAACCGGTCATCTTGATGGCAGGGACGATCAAGGTGATGACGCCCGCGCCGATGACCTGTCCGACGGCCAGCGCGTAGAGCTCTTTCTTACCCAGGGTGCCGGGCTTTGGCTCTGGCTCGTGAATAACTTTGATTGCCAAGATCAACGCCTCCTTCTCATTGGGTTGCAAATGTTTCAGAAAGCCCCCATGGGGGCTTTTTTATTGCCACATGGCAATAAAAACATCCTTATTCCACCGTGACCTTGCGCTCTGCGCCCTCGCTCATGGCATACTCGGAGATCTCACAGGCCAGGCCGGGGCCCTCAGGCACCTTGAACCGGCCGTTGACAGGCTGCCAATCCACCGTGCACAGGCGCTTGTTGTACTCCTCCAGGTTGATCTGGTGGTGCTCATGGATGACGAAGTTGGGGATGACCGCCTCCAGCTGAAGGGCGGCGGAGGTGGACAGAGGGCTGGCACAGACATGGGCCTGGACGCTGACGTCGTAGACATAGGCCATGTCGCAGATCTTCTTGGCCTCAGTGATGCCGCCGCAGTTGCCGATGTCGGGCTGGATGACCTGGATGGCCATCTCCTCGAAGTAGGGGGCGTACTGCCAGCGGGAGTAGACCCGCTCCCCGTGGGAGATGGGCATGTTCAGCTTGTCAGAGATAAACTTCGCGGTCTTGACATTGGGGGTGTTGGGCTCCTCAAAATAGAAGATATTGTACTTCTCCAGGGCCCGGCCGATCTGTACGGCGCTCTGGGCATCGGGGAAGGAGTGGTTCTCTACAATGATATCCACGCCGGGGCCCACGGCCTCCCGGCAGGCCCGCACCCGGTCCTCCACCACCTTGACATAGTAGGGGGAGAGCAGGCGGGTCTGGATCTCGCCGGCCATGGGCTCGCCCTTGGCCTCGTCGCCGGGGCCGTTCCAGACGGTGCCGTCCACGTCGTAGTTGAAAAAGTCCAGCTTCACACAGTCGTAGCCCTGGGCCACGGCGATGCGGCAGTTTTCGGCGTATTCCTCGGGCTTGCAGCATTTGTGGTTGGTGCCCGGGCCCCAGCCATAGGTGAGCTGCGAGGCGTAGGTGCGCAGGTTGTCCCGGCGTTTGCCGCCCAGGAGCTGGTAGATGGGGGCGTTGTAGTACTTGCCCTTGATGTCCCACAGGGCGATGTCGATGGCGCTGATTCCGGCGAAGACCACCGGGCCGCCGTTCTGGCCCCAGAAGGTGGTCTTATAGAGCTTGTCCCAGATGACCTCGTTGTCCAGGGGGTTCATCCCGATGATCAGGGTGGCCAAGTCCTGGATCATGCCGAAGGCGGCAGGAGCGGCGATGCCGTAGGCCAGTGCGGCCTCGCCGTCCCCGTAGATGCCCGCGTCGGTGTAGATCCGGCAGAGCACGGGGCGCCAGCCGGGGTGCTCGGCAGGGGCCTTCTCCTGGAAAATGTCGACCTTTGTAATTTTCATGCCATGTTTCCTCCCATCGGATTGATTTTATGAGAGATTCCGGGCCGGGGGACCGGTCTGGGTTACTCCACGACTTTGTAGAGGGTGGCCCGGTCGATGGCCTCCTGTAGGAACTCGTTGCCGATGCCGGGCAGGTCGGGGACGGTGAAGAAGCCGTTCTCCGGCTGAAGGTTGTACTTGGTCAGGCCCAGGCAGGTGTCCATGCGGTTGCAGGTGTGGTGCTCATGGATGATGAAATTGGGGATGGTGCACTCCACATGCAGGGCGGCGTTGGTAGCCAGGGGGCTGCCCGCCACATGGACCTGGACTCCCACGTCGAAGGCGTGGGCCATGTCGCAGATCTTCTTGACCTCGCTGATGCCGCCGCAGTTGCCGATGTCGGGCTGGGCCAGCTGGAGCAGGTTTTTCTTAAAATACTCGGCGTACTGCCAGCGGGAGAAGATGCGCTCGCCGTTGGCGATGGGCACCGAGGAGTATTTAGTGATGTACTCCACCGTCTGAGGAGTGGGGGTGTTGGGCTCTTCAAAGGCCAAAATGCGGTATTTTTCCGCCAGCTTGGCCAGCTGCACCGCGCCCAGGGCGTCGGGATAGGAGTGATTCTCCATGATGATGTCCACCTCGTCCCCGGCGGCCTCCCGGGCAGCCTTCATGCGGGATTCCACCATCTTGAGCTGTTTGGGCGTGAGGAAGCCGGTGGTATCCAGGAAACCCAGGGGCTTCCCCTCCTCATCCCGGTCGAAGAAGTCGATCTTCACCGCGTCAAAGCCCTCGTCCACAGCCAGCTTCACGTTGTGGGCGTAGTCCTCAGGGGTGACGGCCCACAGGTGCTCGCTCACCCCAACCTGCCCCCAACCGAACTGGAGCTGCGAGGCATAGGTGCGCAGCTTGTCCCGAACCTTGCCGCCCAGGAGCTGATAGACCGGCACGTTGAAGAATTTGCCCTTGATATCCCACAGGGCCACATCGATGGCGGCGATGCCGGAAAAGACTACCGGGCCGCCATTCTGGCCCCAGAAGGTTTTCTTATACATGGTCTCCCAAATGAGCTCAGTCCGGAGGGGGTCCATGCCGATGATGAGTTCGGCCAGGTCACAGACCATGCCGAAAGCAGCGCTGCCGCCCACGCCATAGGCCATACCGGCCTCGCCGTCGCCGCAGATGCCTGCGTCGGTTTGGATGCGGCAGCCGATGGGGCTGTTCTGCTTGCTGTTGGCGGTGGGCAGCCGGAATACTTCCACCTTTGTAATCTTCAATCAAATCCCTCCTGTTCGGTAATCATTAAATCAGTTAATAGGTTGTTCGCTATGTCGACATTATATATCCGGACAACGAATTGGTCAATAGGGAAGTTCAAAATTGGTAAAATCGCCAAACAGCGACCCTATTTTTTGTGAAAAAACGCAGCGTGTCACGTGCGGCATAGGAGCGCATGTCTTACTTTTTGACAACAAAAACCCCCTTACAATGTTCACAGTAAGGGGGTTTTAAAACCTAATATGAATTTTTAAGGGTTACGATCCGGGCGCCGATCGCCTGGAGAAAGGCCCGGTCGTGCTCCACCAATAGGAGGGATGCGCCGGTTTCCCGCAAGAGGTCCTCGATCTGTATCCGGGAGAACACGTCCACATAATTCAGCGGCTCGTCCCAGAGGTACAGATGGGCGCGCTGGCACAGGCTGCGGGCCAGAAGGACCTTCTTTTTCTGCCCCTCGCTGAGGGCGGACAGGTCCTTTTCAAATTGAATGCGGGGAAAGTCCAGCTTGCGCAGCAGGGTGAGCAGGTCGGTCAGTTCCACCCCGCCCGCCTGGGCGAACTGGGCAAAGGAGCCGGAGAGGCCTCCGGCGTCCTGTCTTACGCAGGAGAGGACCACCCCGGAGGCGAGGGCAAGGGTCCCGCTGTGGGGGATATCCACCCCGGCGGCCGCCTTCAGCAGGCTGGACTTGCCGCAGCCGTTGGGGCCGGTGAGGGCCAGGCGCTCCCCCTGGCGCAGGGTAAAGGACACTGGTGCGCCCACCGGCCCGCCCCCGTAGTCGGGGCAGAAGTCCCGCACCTCCAGCAGGCGGTCTTTGGGGTGGGGCAGAGGCCGCAAAACCAGAGGGGCGGTGTACTCCAGGTCTTTGAGCAGGCCCTCCTTCTCGGCGACGGCCTGTTCCCGTCGGCGCTCCACCGCTTTGGAGCGGGCCATCATCTTGGCGGCCCTGTGGCCCAGGAAGCCCCGGTCAGGCCGCAGCCCGCTATTCCGGGAGCCATACTTCGCAGCCTCCACCCGGTCCGACCAGGCGGCGGTCCGGCGGGCAGCGGCCTGGAGGCGCTGGATATCCCCCTTCAGGCGCTCATTTTCGGCCCGCTCCCGGCTGTCCCGGCGTTCCTTCTCGGCCCACCAGGTGGAGAACGTCCCCCGGATGAGCTCGGGTCCGGTCTTGTTGAGGGAGAGGATGTGGTCCACGCACCCGTCCAGGAAGGCCCGGTCGTGGGAGACCAGCAGGAAGCCCGGCTTTTTGGCCAGGTAGGCGCTCACCGCCGCCCGGCCTGCCAAGTCCAGGTGATCGGTGGGCTCGTCGATGAGCAGATATCCCTCCGGGCGCTGGAAGAGGGCGGCGAGCTGGAGCTTGACCCGCTCGCCGCCGGAGAGGGTGGAGAGGGGGCGGTAGAGGAGCTCCGGGTCGGTCCCCAGGAGGTTGAGTTCCCGGAAGAGCCGCCACTCCTCCAGGTCGGGAAAGCGGGACTCCAGCGCCTCCAGCGCAGGCGTATCATCGTGCGGGAGGGGAAAGGGGAA
>CALXCU010000077.1 GCA_944386885.1 uncultured Oscillospiraceae bacterium
AGGCTGGGCGGAATCCAAGGAAGGAAAGAGGGACTCCCTGTGGACAAGACCAGCGAGAACGGCCGCCCGGGCGGACTGCGGAGCATGACCGGCTATGGCCGGGGGGAGGCGGTGCTCCACGGACGGCCTATCACGGTGGAGCTGCGGGCGGTCAATAACCGCTATTTGGACTGCACCGTGAAGCTGCCCCGAATCTACCTGTTTGCCGAGGACGCAGTAAAGCGCCGCGTACAGGGGAGCATCTCCCGGGGCAAGGTGGATGTGTTCGTCACCATCGGGCCATCGGAGAGCGGGGACGTAAAGATCACGGTAAATGAGCCGGTGGCCCGGGGCTATGACCAGGCCATGCGGGCTCTGTGGCGGTCGGTGGCGGATACCGAGTGGGGGAATGGCCCGGACCAGGGCCGGGAGGTGGCCGACGCCATCCGGTTTGCGGCCCTGTGCCGCTGTCCCGACGTGTTCCTGGTGGAGAAGACCCAGGAGGACCAGGAGGCCGTGGCCGCCGATATCTGCACGGTGCTGGATTTGGCGCTCGCGGATTTTGACGCCATGCGTCTGCGGGAGGGGGAGAAGCTGGCCCAGGACATCCGTACCCGGGCGGCCTCCATCGCGGCCCTCACCGCCAGGGTGGAGGAGCGCGCCCCCGGCATTGTGGCGGACTACCGCGCCCGGCTGGAGGCCAAGCTCGCCGAGGTCCTCCAGAACACCCAGATCGACGAGAGCCGCATCCTCACCGAGGCGGCCATCTTCGCCGACAAGGTGGCGGTGGACGAGGAGACTGTCCGCCTGCGCAGCCACCTCTCCCAGCTGGAGGGGATGCTCGCCGGGGGCGGGGCTGTGGGCCGGAAGCTGGACTTCCTCATCCAGGAGTTCAACCGGGAGGCCAACACCATCGGCTCCAAGTGCAGCGATTTGGAGACGGCCCGCTATGTCGTGGACATAAAAGGCGAGATCGAGAAGATCCGCGAGCAGGTCCAGAACATCGAATGACGCGGGAACAGGGAGAATGAGATGAAACTGATCAACATAGGCTTTGGCAACATGGTCTCCGCCGGCCGCCTCATCGCCATCGTGAGTCCCGAGTCGGCCCCCATCAAGCGCATGGTCCAGGAGGCCCGGGACCGGGGGTGTCTCATCGACGCCACCTACGGCCGCCGGACCCGGGCGGTGCTCATCATGGACAGCGACCACATCGTCCTCTCGGCCCTTCAGCCGGAGACGGTGGCGGGCCGCCTGGCCGGCAGGGAGGCCGGGCCGGAGCCGGAGGAGGACGAGATATGACCGGCAGGAAAAAGAAAAAGGGAGAACTGATTGTCCTCTCAGGTCCCTCGGGGGTGGGCAAGAGCACCGTGATTTCCGAGCTGCTCAGCGCCCGGAAAGACATCTATTTCTCCGTCTCTTTCACCACCCGGGCGCCCCGGGTAGGGGAGGCCGACGGGGTAAATTACCACTTCGTCACCCGGGAGGAGTTTGAGGGCATGATCCAGCGTGAGGAGCTGCTGGAGTATGCCGAGTATGTGAATAATTACTACGGCACGTCTCTGAAGGTCATCCAGGACAAGCTGGACGCGGGGATCGACGTGCTCCTAGACATCGAGGTCCAGGGCGCGGCCAAAGTGCGCGCGAAATGCCCCCAGGCGGTGCTGATCTTTATCGTGCCGCCCTCCTTTGAGGAGCTCTCCCGCCGCCTCCACCGCCGGGCCACCGACCGGGAAGAGGTCATCCAGGGCCGCCTGCAAAAGGCCCGGGAGGAATACCGGCAGATCCCTCAATACGACTACATGGTGGTCAACGACAAGGTCTCCGAGGCCGCCGAGGAGATCATGGCCATTCTGACCGCCGAGAGCTGCCGCACCCGCAACCGCCTGCACCTGATCGCGGACGTGGCGGGCAGCGCGTCCATATCCCAGTGAACTTGTAAAGGAGTCTGATGCGTTATGATGCTGTATCCAGCCATGAATCAATTGCTTGAGCACATCCCCAGCCGCTACCTGCTGGTCAATGTGGTGGCCCAGCGGGCCCGCCAAATCGCCAGTGAGGCTGAGGAGGATCATATCTCCCTGGATGAGAAGCCGGTGACCATGGCCATCCGGGAGGTGGCCGAGGGAAAGCTGACGCCCCAGGAGCCGGAAGAAGGCTAAAGGAGAGGCAAGCGCTGGGCCGGCTGGCCTGACGCTTGCCTTTTCCAGGATTTAGGGCGGCGCTGCCGCCTGGAAGGGAGGGAAGGGGGTGGAGCCCGTCCGGACGGCCCGGGTGGCGCTCTCCAGCGCCACTTACGCCATTGACAAGCCCTATACCTACCTGGTGCCCGCCGGTCTGGAGGCGTTGGAGCCCGGAATGCGGGTCATCGTGCCCTTTGGGGCGGGGAACCGCCGCGCAGAGGGATTGGTCCTCTCGGTGGAGGAGGGGGCGCCCCCCGAGGGGAAGTGCAAGCCGGTCCTGACCCAGCTGGACGAACGGCCGGTTCTGTCCCGGGAGGGGCTGCGCCTGGTCCTGTGGATGCGGGAGCGGTACTTCTGCACGGTCTACGACGCGGCCCGGGCCATGCTGCCCACGGGGCTCTATTTCTCCCTCCAGGACCGCTACCGCCTCGCCCCAGGGGTGGACCGGGCGGCCGCCTATGAGGCCGCCGGCCGCTCGGAGCACGCCAGGACCGTCGTGGACTTGGTCTGTGCCGAGGGCGGCAGCGCCGAGCGGGGGAACATCCGCGCGGCGTTCGGGACCAGAGACCCCAACCCGGCCCTGAAACTGCTGCTGGAGAAAGGGATCCTGGTTTTGGAGACCAGCGCCCAGCGGGGCGTGGGGGACAAGACGGAGCCGGTAGCAGTGCTTGCTGTGCCGCCGGAGGACGCCATGGCCCAGGTGACCCCCCGCCGGAAGTCGGCTCCTATGCGCTATGCGGGCATAGAGCTGCTCTGCGCCCTGGGGGAGGTGTCGGCCAAGGAGCTGTGCTACTTCACCGGCGCGTCCATGCCCACCCTGCGCTCGCTGGCTAAGAGCGGGCTCATCACCCTGGAGCGGCGGGAGATCTACCGCCATGCAGGGCGGGAGGCGGTCCCTCCGGCGGAACCGGTGGTCCTCAATACCGAGCAGAAGGCCGCCTTTCAGGGGCTGGACGCCCTGGCGGCCAAGGGAGAGGCGGCTGCCGCCCTCCTCTATGGCGTGACGGGCAGCGGCAAGACCCACGTCTATCTCCGCCTCATCCAGTCCACGCTGGAGCGGGGGAAAGGGGCCCTGGTGCTGGTGCCCGAGATCGGCCTGACCCCCCAGCTGCTGCGCATCTTCGCGGCCCATTTTGGGGAGGGGGTGGCGGTCCTCCACAGTTCCCTCCCCGCCGGAGAGCGGTACGACGAGTGGAAGCGGGTCCGGGACGGCAAGGCCCGGGTGGTGGTGGGCACCCGCTCGGCGGTGTTCGCGCCGGTAAAGGACTTGGGGCTTCTCATCCTGGACGAGGAGCAGGAGGGAAGCTACAAGTCGGAGAATGTCCCCAGATACCACACCCGGGAGGTGGCCAAGTTCCGCTGCAAGCAGCACGGCGCTCTCCTCCTGCTGGGGTCGGCCACCCCTTCGGTGGAGAGTATGTATCTGGCCAAGAGCGGGGTATACCACCTCTTTACCATCAAGCAGCGCTATAACCAGCGCCCCCTGCCGGAGGTGCTCATCTGCGACCTGCGGGAGGAGCTCAAAGCGGGGCGGGGCGGGCTGGTGAGCCGTCCTCTGACGAAGGCTCTGGAGGAGACGATTGCACGCGGAGAACAGGCCATTTTGTTTCTGAACCGCCGGGGGGCCAGCCGGATGCTCTCCTGCGGGGAGTGCGGAGGCGTCCCCACCTGCCCCCGGTGCTCGGTGTACCTCACCTATCATTCGGCCAACGGGCGGCTCATGTGCCACTACTGCGGCCACTCGGAGCCCGCCCCCCAGGTGTGCCCCCTCTGCGGGGGGGCGTTCCACTTCATCGGCGCAGGCACCCAAAAGCTCCAGGAGGAGCTGGAGGAGCTCTTCCCCGGCCGGGAGATTTTGCGCATGGACGCCGACACGGTTTCCGCCACCCACTCCCATGAAAAGCTCCTCTCCCGCTTTGAGCGGGAGAAGATCCCCATCCTGGTGGGCACCCAGATGGTGGCCAAGGGCCTGGATTTTGAGAATGTGACCTTGGTGGGGGTGGCGGCGGCCGACGTCTCTCTCTATGTGGACGACTACCGGGCCGCTGAGCGGACCTTTTCCCTGCTCACCCAGGTGGTGGGCCGGGCGGGCCGGGGGGAAAAGGCCGGCCGGGCCATTATTCAGACCTATACCCCCGAAAATGAAGTCATCCTGGCGGCCGCCCGGCAGGACTATGACGCCTTTTACGAGCAGGAAATCCAGCTGCGCCGCCTGCGGGGCTGCCCGCCCTTTCGGGATCTGTTTGTGCTCACCGCATCGGGGCGGGAGGAGAGCGCGGTGCTGCGCACCTGTATGCGCCTGCGCCGCACCCTGGAGAGCTGGCTCTCCCAGCCGGGGAGCCCGGAGGTGCAGCTTTTGGGGCCTGCTCCGGCGGCGGTAGCCAAGGTCAACGACCGCTACCGCTACCGCCTGACTCTGAGCGGAAAAAACGACAGACATCTGCGGGCGCTTCTGGCCTATCTGCTGCGCTGCGCCCAGAGCGATCAACAAAACCGGGGCGTGTCGGTCTCCGCCGACGTGGACCCCGCTGATTAGGAGGAGTTACCATGGCTGTTCGCACCATTTTGACCCAGGAGGACCCGGTTCTCCACAAAAAATGCCACCCCGTCACCCAGTTTGACGCCAAGCTGGGCCGCCTGATGGACGATTTGAAAGACACCCTGGCCCACGCCAACGGCGCGGGGCTGGCTGCCCCCCAGATCGGCATCCTGCGCCGGGCGGTGGTGGTCATGGATGCGGAGGACCAGATGCTGGAGCTCATCAACCCGGAGCTCATCTGGACCGAGGGCGAGCAGGAGGGCTGGGAGGGCTGCCTCAGCGTTCCCAACCAGTGGGGCATGGTCAAGCGCCCGATGAAGGCCAAGGTCCGGGCGCAGGACCGGACGGGCGCTTGGTTTGAGGTGGAGGGCGAAGAAATCGTGGCCCGCTGCTTCTGCCACGAGCTGGAGCATTTGGACGGCCACCTCTTCACCGAGCGCACCGGGCGCCTTTACACCAGCGAGGAGCTGGATGAGATGATGGAGGAGGAGTGAGCCCATGCGCATCGTATTCATGGGCACGCCGGAATTTGCGGTGCCCTCTCTGGAGAAACTGATTGGGGCGGGACATACCCTGGCCGGGGTGTTCACCCAGCCGGACAAGCCCAAGAACCGGGGCATGAAACTCCAAGCCCCCCCGGTGAAGGTGTGCGCCCAGGCCCATGGCATCCCGGTCTACCAGCCCGCCAAGCTGCGGGACGGCACGGCCCTGGCCCTGCTGCGGGAGCTGGCGCCTGAGCTCATCGTGGTGGCGGCCTACGGGCGCATCCTGCCCCAGGAGCTGCTGGATCTCCCCCCGCTGGGGTGTATCAACGTCCACTCCTCGCTGCTGCCCCGGTACCGGGGGGCGGCCCCCATCAACTGGGCCATCCTCAACGGAGACCGGGAGACTGGCGTGACTATTATGCACATGGCCGCCGAGCTGGACGCGGGGGATATGATTCTCCAGGAGGCCACCCCAATCGGCCCGGACGAGAATGCCGCCGAACTCTATGCCCGCCTGGCCGTTCTGGGGGGCGATCTGGTGGTGAAGGCGGTGGAGCAGCTCTCCAACGGAACAGCCCCCCGGATTCCCCAGGACCCGGCGGGGGTCACCTTTGCCCCCATGCTGGGGCGGGAGCTCTCCCCGGTGGCCTGGACCCGCCCGGCCCAGGCCATCCACGATCAGGTCCGGGGTCTGCTGCCCTGGCCCGCCGCCGCCACCGACGTCCTCACCGGCGAGGCTGTGAAGCTCTTCGCCACTGCTCTGACGGGGGAGAAAACCTCGGCCCGGCCGGGTACAGTGGTCTCCGCCGGGAAGGAGGGGATCGGCGTGGCCTGCGGGGATGGCCAGATCCTGCGCATCCTGGAGCTCCAGGCCCCCGGCAAGAAGCGCATGAAGGCTGCCGACTACCTGCGGGGTCATCCGATCGCCGTCAAATAACATGGAGCTGTTCTGGAACATTGGAATCTCCGCCCTTGTGATCGCCCTGGGGGTCCATCTGGTGCTGCGCTGGGCGGCCTCTTGCGGTGCGCCCCTGAAACGCTTTTCTGCCCCTGTCCACCCCCTGGCGGGGACGGGCGGTCCGGTGAGCCGGCGGGCAGAGGGGCAGATCTTCGCCTTTGCCTTGGGGGTGCGCCTGGCGGTGTTCTGCCTGGCGCTGCTGCTGGGGATCCTCCTGGGGGAGGTGGAGACCCGCAGCCCGCTGGAGCTCTGGGAGCGGTGGGACGCCTGGCACTATGTGCGCCTGGTGGAGCTGGGCTACGACGGCTATATCGAGAATGGACAGCACCTCTTCCTGGTGTTCTTCCCCCTCTACGTCTGGGTGGTCCGGCTGGTGAAGCTGGTGGTGGGGAACACCCTGCTCTCCGGCCTGCTGGTCTCCTGGCTGTGCTATGCGGGGGGCTGCGTGTACCTCTACAAGCTGGCCGCCCTGGACTACGGCCCCTCAGTGGCCCGGCGGACGGTGCTCTATCTCTCCATCTTTCCCTATGCCTTCTTCTTTGGCGGCGTGATGACCGAGGGGCTCTTTTTGCTCACCACCTGCGCCGCCCTCTGGCACATTCGCAATCACCGCTGGCTCTCCGCGGGAATTTGGGGGGCCTTAGCCGCCCTGACCCGGATGCACGGGCTGCTGCTCATCGGCGTGATGGGCGCGGAGCTGTGCCAGGCCGAGCAGGTCTTCACCCCCGGCGGCCGGACGGTGGGGGCGCGGGTATGGGCAGTCATCCGCCGGGCGCCGGCGCTGCTGCTCCCCGCGGTGGGGACGCTGGCGTATCTGCTCCTCAATTTCTGGGTGGACGGGGACCCCTTCGCCTTTACCGTCCACCAGGAGCACTGGTCCCAGGGCTTTTTGTGGATCTCCCAGACCCTGAAGTACCTGGTTCAAAACGCCCTGAGCTACCCCGATGCGGTAATCCGCTGGGAACTCTGGGTGCCGGAGGTGCTCCTCCTCCCCCTCTTTTTTGCCCTGCTCTGGTGGGCGGCCCGGCGGTGCCGGAGCTCCTATACCCTCTATGCCTATGTGACCCTGGTGCTGGATTACTCTCTCTCCTGGCTGCTCAGCGCCGGGCGCTACCTCTCCTGTGCATCCCCGTTTTTCCTCTTCGCCGCCCTTCTCACCGAGGGAAAGCCCCGGGTGACCGTGGCGGTGAGCGGGGGGATGCTGGTGTGTTTTGTGCTGCTGCTGTGGCGGTTCCTGGCAGGGGGACAGATCATGTAACGTCCCGCGGGCCATCCCGCGGCATAAGGAGGAAATCATGCCCTTTTTCTACTATGTGGACCCCTACTACTGGATGCTCCTGGTGCCCGCTATGCTCATCGCCCTCTGGGCACAGGTACGGGTGAGCTCCACCTTCCGCCGCTATTCCCAGGTGCGCGCCCTGCGGGGATACACCGGGGCCCAGGCCGCCGAGGCGGTCCTCCGGGCCAACGGAGTCTACGGCGTGCGCATTCAGCGGGTGCGGGGAAATCTCACCGACCACTTTGACCCCCGGAGCAACGTCATCCGCCTCTCGGAGAGCGTCTACGGCTCCAACAGTGTGGAGGCCATCGGCGTGGCGGCCCATGAGGCGGGCCATGCGGTGCAGTACGCCGTGGGCTATCAACCCATCAAGCTGCGCAGCGCCATGATCCCCGTGTGCAACGTGGGTTCCCAGCTCTCCATCCTGTTTATCATCCTGGGCTTTCTGTTCTATATCGAGCCCCTGTTTGCCATCGGCATCATCCTCTTCTCTCTGGCGGTGGCGGTGCAGCTGGTGACCCTCCCGGTGGAGTTCAACGCCTCCCGCCGGGCGCTCCAGACCCTGGAGGGCACGGGGATGCTGGATCCCCGGGAGCTGAGGGGGGCCCGGAAGGTGCTCTCGGCGGCGGCCATGACCTATGTGGCGGCCCTGCTGGTGTCCCTGGCCCAGCTGCTGCGCTATGTGCTGGCTTTCGCCGGGAGGCGGCGGGATTGACCGGCCGGGGGACGGCCCGGAGCGTGGCGCTGGAGGCCCTGCTTGCCGGGGAGCGGCAGGGGGCCTGGTCGGACGGATATCTAAAAAAGGCCATCCGGGCCGCCGGGCTGGACCGGCGGGACGCCGCCCTGGCCACCCGACTGTGTTTCGGCGTCTTACAGAACCGGATGCGCCTGGACGACTACCTCAACCGCCTCTCCAAGACGCCGGTGGAGCGTTTGGAGGGGGTGGTCCGGGGGAGCCTGCGCCTGGGGCTCTACCAGATCCTGGAGCTGGACCGGGTGCCCGACTCGGCCGCGGTGAACGAGTCGGTGGCCCTGGTCCGCGCCCGCAGCCGCAACCCCCGCGCCGCCGGGATGGTCAACGCCATCCTGCGCAATTTCCTTCGCCGGCGGGAGGAGCTGTCCCCGCCGGAGGACCTGCCCACCCGGTATAGCCACCCGGCGTGGCTAGTGGAGGCCCTCTCCCGGGAGCTGGGCGGGGAGGGAGTGGAGGCCCTGCTGGCCGCCGACAACGGAGAGCCCCCCACCTGTGCCCAGGTGAACGCCATAAAAACCACCCCCGCCGCCCTGCAAGCGGCCCTGGAGGCCGCCGGAGTCCAGGGCCAGCTCCATCCCTGGCTGCCGGGCTGCCTGCTGCTGGGGGAGACGGGGGACCTGGAGGGGCTGGCTCCCTTCCGGGAGGGGCTCTTTTACATCCAGGACACAGCGGCCCGGCTGGCGGTGCTGGCTGCCGGGCCGGAACCGGGCTGGCAGGTGCTGGACGCCTGCGCCGCGCCTGGGGGCAAGTCCTTTGCCGCCGCCATCGCCATGGGGAACCGGGGGAGCGTCACCGCCTGCGACATCCACCCCCACAAGGAGAAGTTGATCCAGGCGGGGGCGGCGCGGCTGGGCCTCTCCTGCATCCAGACCCGGGTGCTGGACGGTAAGATCCGCCGGGAGGAGTACCTGGACCGGTTCGACCTGGTGCTGGCCGACGTACCCTGCTCGGGACTGGGCATCATCCGCAAGAAACCGGACATCCGCTACAAGGACCCAGAGCCCCTGAAAGACCTGCCCCGGGTCCAGAGGGCCATTTTGGACAATGTCTCCGCCTATGTCAAGCCGGGCGGCGTACTGCTCTACGCCACCTGCACCCTGCTCAGCCGGGAGAATGGAGACGTGGTACGGTCCTTCCTGGACCGGCACAGGGACTTTAGACTGGAGGGCTTCACTCTGCCCGGCCCCATCGGCCGGGTGGAGGAGGGGATGCTCACCCTCTGGCCGCACATTCATCACACCGACGGGTTCTTCTTCGCCAAGCTCCGGCGCAGGGGAGAGCCCGGATAGGAGCGTACCTATGACCGACATCAAATCCATGGACCTCTCCCAGATGACCGCTTATTTCCAAGCTCTGGGCCAGCCCGCCTTCCGGGCCAGGCAGGTCTTTCAGTGGCTCCACCGGGGGGCGCGCTCCTTTGAGGAGATGAGCAACCTGCCCAAGGCCCTGCGGGAGCGGCTGGGGGCCGAATGCCTGTTTGCACCGCCCACAGTGGAGCGCAAGCAGGTCTCCGCCCTGGACGGGACGGTGAAATACCTCTGGCGGCTCCACGACGGAAACTGCATTGAGACTGTTTTGATGCGCTATAAACATGGGAATACTGTCTGTATCTCTTCCCAGGTGGGCTGCCGGATGGGGTGTGCCTTCTGCGCCTCGACTCTGGCGGGCCGGGTGCGGGACCTGACGGCCGCCGAGATGGTGGATCAGGTTCTCTTTACGCAGCTGGACTCCGGCGCGCCCATCTCCAACATCGTCCTGATGGGCATCGGGGAACCCTTGGACAATTGGGATAATGTGATGCGCTTCCTCACCCTTATCAACCATCCGGAGGGGATGAACATCGGGATGCAGCACATCTCCCTGTCCACCTGTGGCCTGGTTGAGAAAATTGACAAACTGGCCGCGCTTCGGTTACAATTGACCCTGTCCGTGTCGCTGCACGCTCCCGACGACGAGACCCGCTCCCGGATCATGCCGGTGAACCGGGGCGTGGGGGTGGAACGGCTCTTCGAGAGCTGCCGGCGGTACTTTGAACAGACCGGACGGCGCATCTCCTACGAGTACGCCATGATTGACGGCGTCAATGACCACGACTGGCAGGCCGACCTGCTATCCCGGCACCTGAAGGGCACTCCGGGGCATGTGAACCTGATTCCTCTCAACGAGGTGAAGGAGAGCCCTCTGCGGCCCAGCCGCCGGGTGGCGGCCTTTCAGAAACGCCTGGAGAGTCAGGGCGTTACCGTGACGGTACGGCGTAAGCTGGGGGGCGACATTGACGCCTCCTGCGGCCAGCTCCGGCGCAAGCAGATGCTGGAGGCGCACAAGCCGAACTGAGGATACAGGCCCCCCTCCCTCCGCACGGGGGCGGGCCGGACAAAATCCGTGCGGAGAAGAGGCTGTCTTTTTATGATAAAAGCATGGGGAATCACAGACAAAGGGGCGGTCCGGCCACAGAACCAGGATGCCTACTACCTGGAAGTCCGCCCGGAGGACTGGGCGGTGGGCCTGGTCTGCGACGGCATGGGGGGCGCCCGGGCGGGCAACATCGCCAGCCTCCTGGCGGTGGAGCGCTTCACCGACGCGGTGGGGCGCCTGCCCGACGGTCCGCCGGAGGACCCGGAAGCCCTGCTGGCCCAGGCCAGTACGGCGGCCAATGAGGCGGTCTACCACCGGGCGCGCACCGACCCGGACTGCCGCGGCATGGGAACCACCATGGTGGCGGCGGTGCTGGTGGGAGAGATGTCCTACCTGCTCAACGTGGGGGACAGCCGGGCCTACCACATCGACGGGGAGGGCATCCGGAAGATCACCCGGGACCACTCCCTGGTGGAGGACATGGTCCGCCGGGGGGATATCACCCCGGAACAGGCCCGCAACCACCCCCAGAAGAACCTGATCACCCGGGCCCTGGGCACCGAGCAGCAGCTCCGTCCTGATTTCTTCCGCCAGAGCATGGCGGCGGGGGAGAGCCTGCTGCTCTGCTCAGACGGCCTGTCCAACGTTGTCAGCGATCAGGAGATGCTCTACGAGGTGCTCCACGGCGGCCCGGCGGAGGACTGCTGCCGCCGGCTGCTGGATATCGCACTGACCCGGGGCGCGCCGGACAATGTGACGTGCGTCCTTATCCAGACTGTGTAAGGGAGGGTAATGACTTATGGATCGCTACATAGGAAAATTACTCGACAACCGATATGAGATCCTGGAGCGGGTGGGGACCGGCGGCATGGCGGTGGTGTACAAGGGCAAGGATCACCGGCTCAACCGCCTGGTGGCCATCAAGATCTTGAAGGAGGACCTGGCCCAGGACGCCGAGTTCCGCCGCCGCTTTCATGAGGAGTCTCAGGCTGTGGCCATGCTCTCCCACCCCAACATTATGGCGGTGTACGACGTCTCCCGCTCCGATGACATCGACTTCATCGTCATGGAGCTGCTGGACGGCATCACCCTCAAGCAGTATATGCAGCAAAAGGGGGGAAAGCTGAGCTGGAAGGAGTCCCTGCACTTCATCACGCAGATTATGAAGGCCCTCTCCCATGCCCACAGCCGTGGGATCATCCACCGGGACATCAAACCCCATAACATCATGGTTCTCCGGGATGGGAGCATCAAGGTCACTGACTTTGGCATTGCCCGGGTGACCTCCGCCAACCAGAATACCATGACCCAGGAGGCCCTGGGCTCCGTTCACTATATCTCCCCCGAGCAGGCCCGGGGCAGCCACATCGACGCCCGCAGCGATATCTACTCCGCCGGCGTGGTGCTCTACGAGATGCTCACCGGCCGCCTGCCCTACGAGGGGGACTCCCCCGTGGCGGTGGCCATCCAGCACATCAACTCGGTACCGCTCTCCCCCCGGGAGCTGGATCCCACCATCCCCGAGGCTCTGGAGGCCATCACCATGAAGGCCATGGCCTCCGATGTGAACAAGCGCTATATCTCTGCCGACGCTATGCTGGCCGACCTGGAGGAGTTCCGCAAAAACCCCAACATCTCCTTTGACTTCCCCGGGCTGGACTTTGGGGGCGAGGGGGTGGATGAGCCCACCCAGATCATCGGGGCCAATACGCCCAGCGCCATCACCCACGGCGGGCGCCGGGACCCGTCGGAGGGAGCCATGAAGGACGCCACCCGGCGCATCCCCCGGCCCAGGAACGAGGATACTGATTCCGGCCGCCGGCGGGAGGAGACCAATACCCGGCCCCAGCCGGTGGAGGAGGAGCCCCGCAGCCCCTGGCCCATTGTGGCTGCGGTGGGCGTGATTCTGGTCTTTTTGGTGGGAATCGGCTATTTCCTCTATACCGCATTGGCCGGGAGTTGGGCCACTACGCCCCAGGAGATCACCGTACCCACCCTGCTGGGCTATACGGTGGAGGAGGCGCGGGCACTGCCGGAGGTGGTGGAGGGTAACTTCACCATCGTGGAGGGAGAACAGCAGAGCTCCAGCGAGGAGGAGGGGACCATTGTCTCCCAAAGTCCCGATGGGAACAGCAGCGTCACCAATACCGAGAGCAACCGGACGATCACCGTCCATGTGAGTATGGGTCTGGACGACATTGTCATGCCCGACCTCTACAATCAGAGCGAGGCTTTGGCCCGCCGGATGCTGGAACAGCTGAATCTGGATCTGGAGATTCAAGTAGAGGAAGAGGCCTCGGATGAGATCACATCCAACCATGTAATCCGCCAGGAACCGGAGGCCAATACCTCCCTTCAGGACGGAGATGCCGTAACCCTCTATGTCAGCACCGGTCCGGCAACCAGGTCTGTGACTCTGATCCCCTTTATCGGCCAGAGCTATGAGAGTGCGGCCGCCTGGCTGACTGAGAACAACCTGCTGGTGGAGCGCCGGGATGTCTATGACGACACGGTGGCTGCGGGAATCATCATTGACCAGAGCATCGCCGGCGGCACGGAGGTCACCGAGGGGGCTACCATCACCCTGACGGTGAGCCAGGGCCCTGAGCCGGAGCCCACGCCCACGCTGGAGCCCTCGACGGAGCCCACAACGCAGCCCTCGTCCACGCCGGAGCCAACCACTGCGCCGGAACCCTCGGCGGAGCCCTCGGTGGAACCGGAGAGTATGACCCTGAACATCACCCTGCCCAACGACGGCCGGGAGGGAGTCCAGGTTCGGGTGGAGGTCAATGGCGAGCGGCAGTTCAACCGTTGGGTGCCGACCAGCGTCCTCACCGTCCGGCCCACGATTCAGATCGTCCGGCCCGCACAAGTGCGGGTCTACATAGACGGTGAAATCATCTATGATGAGACCTTTGAATAGAACGAAACATAGAGGTGATTCATGTCAGAAGGGATCATTTTAAAGGCCCTGAGCGGGTTCTATTATGTGCACACCCAGGAGGGAGCCCTGGTGACCTGCCGGGCCAGGGGCAAATTCCGCCACCGGGGGGAGACCCCCCTGGTGGGGGACCGGGTGGCCTATACCGACCTGGGGGACGGAACCGGTGCGCTGGATGCCATCCTTCCCCGGCGCAACGCCTTTCAGCGCCCGGCAGTGGCCAATATCGACACCTTAGTAGTCATCGCCTCGGGGGCCGCGCCAGTCACCGACCCCTTTCTCATCGACCGGGTGGTCTCCATCG